>NZ_CP005989.1 GCF_000175575.2 Acidithiobacillus caldus ATCC 51756 | reverse complement strand
GCGTCTACCCGGGCGAACTCCCCGGCTCTGGCGGCTGGTTACGAAGCGGCCAGTCCGGGGGGTGTACAGAGTGCCCAAAGTTGCTACACTTTGGCTAACCCCTTCCCGGGTGGCTCGGTGCCCTGTTTCCCTATCGTGGCCGGCAAGCTTGATGAGGGGACAGGGCATTGGTCTTTCTTGCATACCAATGTCCTTCTTCGGTGTTTTCCGCCTCCAAAGGTACGCCTGGAGGCGCTTTCAGGCAATCCTCGCTACGAAGAACCAGGATGAGAGCCGATCAATTCCCTGAACTGCGTTTTTGGGTAATCTCCATATACTGGCGAAGCACCCGGTTCATCAGAACCTGGTAGCGACCACCACGGCTCTTGAACCAGTCCAAAACATCCTGATCGACACGAATCGTGATGGGCTTCTTCCTCCCATGGTCGATCACTTGTGCTTGCGCCCAAAATTCTGGGCCCAGATCCGGGATATCGTCGTAGTTGATTTGGGAGTCATCGAGAGCGTCTACCCGTTCCAAATCGGTTTGAGAAGCGATCACCCGCCCGGAGTCCACGTCGTGAACCTTGGTGTCACCTACTGTGTAGCGCACTTTCATAGACCTTCACCTCTCTGCTGTTGGCCTTCCGAAAAGAGATGATTCGGACAACGCCAGAACCTCTCTGGGTGTACACCACCACCATCACTCGCCCGTTCAAGGCCCCTAGCGCAACGAACCTGGGTTCGCCGTAATCCTTGCGGTTGTCCTGAGCGACAACCATAGGGTTGGACCACAAGAGGGGAGCATCTGCGAAGTCAACACCGTGCTTCTCCATGGTGTTGGTTCGCTTGGCATCATCCCATTCAAATTCCATATGTATTATTGTACATACTTACCAAGGCCACCACCACTTCTTGCTGGGCTGCCTTTCGCTCTTTTGGTGGGTCAGCAAGGCTGTTGTTCTGGAGACCTGCTCTCTCAACCAGGCAATCTCCTCATCCTTGGCGCGCAAGTACTCACGAAGCACTTCATTTTCTGCCTGAAGCGCCTTGAAAAGGCTGTATTCTTTGTTGTTGTCTATATGTCCTGAACTGTCTTCAATACTGTTCTCTATGTCTTCTGCGCCGTCCGGAAGCGATATGCTGCCGAACACCCGGATCAGTTCTGACGTATCGATGACCTTCTTCCCATCGCGTAAGGTTTCAACGGTGATAGCACCGGTGTTTATGTATTTTTCATAAAGGTGAGACCGACTTTTTCCGGCCAATCTGGCCGCCTCCGATATACTGACCTTAGCCATGTCAGGAACTGTCCTCAATCTGTCGTCCAGAGGACAGCATAGGAGAGACTACGACTCACCGCCACAACCGATCGAAGCGACGGACGTTGGTGGCCGTGTAGCGGACGGTGTGCTGGATGTTCCGGTGCCCCAGGTAGTCCTGGATGAGCCGGGTATCGGTCCCCTGATCCGCCAGGGCATAGCCGCAGGCATGCCGCAGCATGTGGGGATGAGGCGGTAGGGAAAGGCCTGCGGCCTCGCCATAGGCCCGCAGAAGCTGCCAGACGGTATTCCGGGACAGGGCTTGCCCACGCACGCTCAGAAACACCGCCTGCCGGTCGGGAGGCGTCTGTAGGTCGTGCTTCTGCCAGCGCCGCAGCCAGCGCGCCCGCTCGTTCAGCCAGGAGCGCAGCAGACGGATCTCTTCATTGCGTAGGGGATGACTCGTGGACAGCCCGCCCTTGAGCCGGGTCACATGCAGCACCTTGCTCTCGAGGTCTACCTGGTCCAGCTGCAAGGCGCAGGCCTCGGTAACCCGCAAGCCGTGGCGGTACATGAGCAGGATCAGGCAGCGATCCCGCAATCCCGTCCTCTCGTTGTCCTTGGTAGCCGCCAGAAGCCGGTCGATCTCCAGGGCGGTGAGGTGCTTGCGCTCACTGGACCAGGGCTTGGTCCGGGGACGGGTAGAGACGGGCGCTACCGGGTCCACCTTGGCGGGAACCTCAGCGGATTCCTCCCCGCCAAAGAGCCCCAACTGTCCGGGCAGGACCACTGGCGATTCCCAATCCTCCACGGCCACCTTTCGCTGCCGACCAACGCGCTTCGCCATAGGCTGTGCTCTCCGCGATCCCTAAGGTCTGATGATAGCACCCCGACCGCATTGCCTGCCCCTCTGGAATTCAGTACCCTACGATCCGAGAGTCTTGGAGCCACCAGACACAATGATCCCAACGGTCTTGTGCCTTACATAGATGAGAGCACGACGTGTGATGCACTAAACCTCAAAAGGAAAAGCTAGCATTTTTTAAGGCTAGCTAGCAACAAAATTAAACAATGTTAGACAACCAACAGAGAACACATTTGGGATTCAGTATGCCAGCCTATGCCTTGTTAAAGCACATGTTCGTTGAGTTTCAGATTTGCGCCTCACACCTAAAACTGCCATGATGCAATTACCAGTATCACTAATATGTTTTGATAGGTATGAATACTTTTCTAGAGTTATTGAATCCATTAAGAAAAATAAAATAAACGATAGAAAGATATTTATTTTTCATGACAAGCCTATCGATGGCGGCGCGAATGAAGGTTACTTATTAATCAAGGACTATTGCCATAGCCTTGTCAATAGTCATCCAGAAACTTTTCTTTATGTCGAAAATAAGGTTTAATCTTGGCATCGCATCGCAGTGGTTTAGAGCGATCAGCTTTGTCATTGATTTCTGTGGATTTCCTGGAGTCTGCATACTGGAGGATGATCTAGTTCTGTCCGAACATTATCTAGAAGCAATTGACCACCTCTTTAGCATGTTTCAGCACGATTCCAGAATCGGACTGTTCTCTTGCTTCAATCCAATACCACGAGATGACCATAGTGGATATTCTATGATGGGCCATGACTGGGGTGTATGCATTGGTTCAGAAGCTTGGGATCAAATAAGATGCCTTTATCTAGATTACATTAAAATACAAGCAACGAGAAATTATAATATTCGCGATTCACAGGTTATCAAAAAATGGATTGATAGTTTAGGACTTATTTGGCGAGACGGATATGAAGGATCAGACTCTGTTCTTGAGACATTAATTGCGGCAAATAGGAGAGCGCGTATTGTTCCAAATATAAATTTGGCCATTCCAATTGGAGAGATTGGTGTGCATTTTACACCAGAAGTATTCCGCGGTATGTTTTCCAATGTTAAAATTGACGATTTGGTTGATTTTCGATACCCAAACGACGAAGAGATAAAATCCAGCAACTGAAAATGTTATACTTTCAAAAGAGGTATATACTACGGCGTTGAATAGATGTTGCGACGGACAGGAATCAATTTGTTCTGGAATAAATATTTACTCGGATTACCTTTTATATTTTTCAGACTTCTTTGCTGAAATCAGAACATCATCTGTTTATTGCGGAAAATACGATAACCATTTACCTTGTGGTGAAGATGTAGTCACGTTGATCTACGGTCCATACATCAGGCTTTATGCTGGAAGATATTTTATCATTATCGATTCAGATACATCGGATAAAATAGAACTTATTGTGTACTCAAATAAAAAAATATAAATTTTCCTGGAAGACTTCTTACACATAATGTAATTGCTGAAACGACAAAGTTTGTCTACATCGTTGATGTTTCAGATTTAGTTCTAGATGCAGAAATTGTTTTGCGTGGAACCAGCAGGTCTGTCATTAAGAAAATAGCTTTGTATGGTCATATTATCTGCGGGGACTGGTGATGCAGCATCAAGGAAACTCTGATTGAGCCTGATCTCTTGACTTTCCTGGGCAGATAAAGATTATCAATCAGATCGTCATAAAATGTGATGTAACCCAGTTTCGACTAAGTCAGAGCTTCCTTAAGGTTCACCGACATGTTGAAAGGAGATACGATCGCCAAGTATAGTAAGCAGAGGGACCTCGAAAAACCCGTTTCACCAAAATTATTGTGATTTTGAATCAAAGAGTTGCGCCGTTGTCTATGCAGAAATTTGAGGTTATTAGAGGTGCCCACAGGTATCCCCGACGTTTCGAATGGATAATGGCGTACCTGTGAACGCCCGAGTACCGCAGGTACAATGTCCGGAGCACGGCTGTGCATTTGGTGCTCGTCACTCGCCCCCTGGGCTCGGGAAAGCTCGGGGTTCACGCAGCTCTTCGAGGCTTTAGTCATGGCCATAGTGCGCGAGATGTCCCTACGGACGGTTAGTCAATTGGTCTGGGAGACGGACGAGCGACTCTGGCTGGCGGTCCATCGTTATGCTCCAAAGCCCGCGAGGCGTTAGAGATGTTTGAAATTCAGGCTATCGGTGTCGATGAAACCAGCAGCCGACACGGCCATGACCACATCGCTCTATTCGTGGACTTCCGGAAGAAGCGCCTACTGTTTACCACGCCCAGCAAGGACGCACAGACCTTTGCGCGATTCGCCAGGGATCCGCAGGCCCATAGCGATAGCGCCGAGGCCATTACGGAGGTCAGATTGGACCTCTCACCAGCCTTCCAAAAGGGCGCCGCAGAACACCTGCCCAACGACCAGTTCACCTTTGAACGCTTCCACCTCGTGAAGCTCGTCAACGAGGCCGTGGACGCCGTGCGCAAGGGAGAAGCGCAATCCCAGCCCAGCTTCAAGAAAACCCGCTGGCTCTGGCTTAAGAATCCCAGCAAGCTGACCGCCAAGCAGAGCAAAAAAATTAGAGGATCTAATCAAAGAGCAAACCATGCGGACAGCTCAGGCCTATCAGTTCCGCCTTACTTTTCAAGAAATCTCAGAAAACCGGCATGAAGGTTGCCGTGCTCCTAAAGGACTGGATGGAAACCCCCAAAGCAATCGGCCTCCCACTCTTGGTCATGGTGGCCTACCCCATCAGGATCACTGGGTAGAGTGCACTGCTAGTTCGAGTTCCAGATCACCAACAAGATTCTGGAACGCTTCAACAGCCTCCTGCAGTCAGCCAAGGTACCACGACTCTGGGTTACTATCCCCATAAGAACTACACCAACATGGCCTATCTGATCCTAGGCAAGCCGGATCTCAGGGTACCGACATAAAATGCCGAGGAACTACTTTTCTTTATACCATCATTTGGAGAATCCTGCATGAATAAAAAAATATACTTAGATATAAAAGATCTTCTTGAATACGTCACACACAATACTACATACAGCGGAATCCAACGGGTTGCTTCAGAATTCCTCTTCTCTTGCTTTGAAGAATATCCTGACCTCATAGTTCCTGTGACACCAGGAGGCAGGACTTTTTTAAAAGCATATGACATAACTATATTAAAACAAATACATGAACAAATAATAAGCGGAAACACCTCCAGAACCATTCTTGACAAACTTATTTCAGATATTAAAAAGACAGAATTAGAGGCCGATATAACTCATAATTCTGTCTATTTTATGATAGGTGCGTTTTGGATTTACGAAGACTACAAATATATAATAAACCTAAAGAGAGCAGGATTGCCTTTTGTTTTATTTGTTCACGATCTGATACAAATAAGAAACAGGGAATACGTGGCACAGGATGCAAATTCAAAATTTATACAGAGCTTTAGCGACGTTCTATGTTTGGCCGACTTAATAATAGCTAACTCACATTACGTTGCTGCCGATATAAAGAAGTTTATTGATGAACAAATGAAAAACAATTTAGTCGTGTTGCCAGAGGTTGTTTCGGCTCCATTAGCGACAGAACATAAACATGTAACGCCAACATTTGCTGACCATGCTCTATTAAGAACTCTCGGCATCGATACTGGATCATATGTATTATGCGTTGGCACAATGGAAATACGGAAAAATAACTTATACCTTGTCAAGGTTTGGGAACAACTTATCCGTATACATGGAGTAAATAATATTCCAAAGCTAGTATTTTGTGGTAAGCGTGGATGGCATAACGAAGAATTCTTTGACTATATAGAAGATAAACAATATGTTGGCACTTGGCTGCACTTGATTGAAAGCGCGCCAGAAACATTGCTATCTCTCCTTTATGAGAAATCACTATTTACCTGCTTTGTCAGTTATGCAGAAGGCTGGGGCCTACCGATAAGCGAGAGCCTATCATATGGGAAATTATGCGTCGCCTCGAAAACAACATCAATGCCAGAAGTTGGTGGGCAATTTTGTTTATACATAGATCCTTACGATCCAAACTCAGGTTTTGATGTGATTAATAAGTTAATAGTTGATAAAGTTTTTTTAATTATCGAGAGGATTTTATTAAAAATAACTATAAGGAAAAGACTTGGAGAGACTTTTCACAGGAAATAACTGGGTTTATAGATAATTCAAAATTAATTAACCAATCAGGTGTCTATTGTTTTATCCCACCATCAACAATTACAAGCAGTGGAAACTACGATGTAAGAAAAGCTGTTGATCTTGATAAACCTATATTATCAAGCAAAATGGCCGCAACGAGCGGGTGGCATCAAATTGAAGATTGGGGGATCTGGGCATCTAAGAGCGTAGCTATTTTTGAGTGCGCGATTGAGTCAAAAAAAGATACTTTAATATCATGTTTTATAAAGTTAAAATGCCCTGATGAGATGGGGTTTACAACTGTTTCAGTTGTTCAATCCGGTTTTGTTATTGAAACATTTAATGTAACCAGTAAACCACAGTGGTATACTTTTGATGTGGATATTCATACCGGCTCTAAGTTGGAAATTAAACTTGTTTCACCTAGCAGACGATTTGTAAGCCCCGATAGTAGAGGCAAGATATTTTTTGGTATTCTTGGGTTCGCATATTCATCTGGGGATTTAATCTCTACAGTATCGCTGATCAAAAAAGTTATTAATGACGGTGTCAATGTTATCAATATTAATACTATAGATCAAAAAGAGACCGCTACTGATATCCCGAGAAAAGAGTTTGAAGTCATAAGTACTGAGATAGCGGCAAACGCCATAGCTGATTTTGTTAGTACATTTTACAGCGAGATAAAACCAAGTTTTTTTGAACGATTTTTCGGTTCGCTATATTTGCAAAAAGCGCGTAACAATGCTCGCAAAAAAAGATGGGAAGCGGCAGCTATGTATTATATGAAGATGTTTAATAGAGGTTTAATAGAGGCGAAGCCTGTCGTTCAGCTTGGACACGCATTAAATGAGTCAGGTCTACATAGAGCAGCTTTTATTGCGTACTCTATAGCATATCATCTGAGCCCAGATGACGATGATGTTAAGTTCCACTATGAACTTAATCTGGAAAGACTAAGAAAAACATAAAGGCTAAATCTCATAACCACCCTTTTTGAGAGGCCCAAAGTTGTGAGAGTCGAGCGCCCGCGATTGCGGGCCTCGGCGCTCTCGCAACCCCCTCTCGCTTTGGAAACGTCAACCCAACAGTTCTGAGAATCCGCCTGGATCGCATCCTGGATCATCCATACGCCCTGGCTTGCCACCCTTGGTTCATGGGCCATCCTGACGCGCGCGTTTCTGGATTAATCCAGAAACATTAAAGCGCGCCGTGTAGTACAAATCAGGGATGTCGCCTTGGTGCTTGGTCGGCATCGTCTGTTACCAGTTCAGGACTGGTGGATACTCCTGGTCTGGAGCATCTAGGGTGTCCCCGTTTCGGAGAAGACGCCAGGGCGAAGCTCCCAGAGGTTGACCGGGCGTCCCCTTTCCCGAGTCACCGAATGCGGGGCATGCACCTTCCCTTGGGTTTCTGGCAAATGCAACAGCAGGCTACGGATACGCGTAGCTTTCAGGTGCAAGGCAGCCGATAACTCGGCGCCGGTTTTAGGGCCGTCCTCAAGGGCGGCCAGGAGTCCGGGTGAGGTCTTTCTGTAATCGTGGATTCCGGTCATAACCTGATTCTAGTCTGGTGAACCTTGTGGGTGCCAGGAAGCCCCTCGGTTTCAGGGGATGGGGAATGCAAGATAAAGGGGGTTCTTCGTGGTATAGCTCCAGATCCCATCGCCGCCCTTGGTGACCATCGAGCGCGTGACCTCCCCAACCGGTCTCCCGGGCAGGGGCCGGACGCCCGGCCCGCGCTGGGCGAGGGACCCGCCGCGCAGCGGTGGGACGGGGAGCGCGGCTCGTCCTGCCGCCCCCGCCGACGTGCTACCATCGCCAGGTCCTGACCCAGTGCGGGTTCCACCACGGTGGGTGCGCCGTGCGGCCAGGACGCCCCCAAATCGCCCCCCGTTTCACTCTGTGTGCTACTACCCCCACCTAACCCCCCACTACCCCATGCCAGAAAATCGCTTATAGGGCCCATTTCTGGGCCGATTACGGGGTATCCTCGGCGTGGTTCGTCGCCCGTGGTCCGAGGCTTGCCCATTTCGGTCCGCCTAACGGACGTCTGCCGGACACAATAACCCCATAGCCGCGGCCTCGATGCGCTGGAGGCCTGCGCGGGGTTTCCGGACGCGAGACCTGCGCGATGGGTTCTCGGACAAGCCCAAAACAAAAAGTCCCGCAGACAGAGGCTACGGGACTAAAGCTACAAACGAGAAACACCGAGTCAGGGAAACTAATGCAACAGGATCAAGGGAAACAAGTAGATCAGACACCAAAAATGGAGATCCCTCTCCCCCGCACCCCCTCTCTAGGTCCGTACAGCCCCTACCGTCTGTGCCTACGATCATTCCCGATGGGGGCGGTCCTACCCCTTTCCACCGGGTTGCGGGATTCCGGTCGCGAGACAAGCTCGCGATCCTCACCCCGCTGTACTTTGGAATGTGGAGCTTTCGCTCTGATGGAAAACAAAACGCCAGGATCGGTCCGCCCCCTTCCCCGTACATTGCGGGCTACCGCCCGCGCGGGGGCTGTTATCTGATATAGGCCGGTTCACCGGCCAAAATCGGCCAGCCAATCGGTGACGGTCTGCCGTGGCACACCCAAGACCTCCGCGATCGCTCGATGCGTCATCCCCTGCGCCCGCAGGATTCGTGCTGTGGCTCGGTCCTGCTCTCGGGAGGCCCGCCGCGATGCGCCGCTGGCCACGCCGCCCAACCTCGCGATCTCCAGCTGATTCTTGGCCCGCTTGCCCCGCTCCCGCTGCTTCTCTGGGCTGTGGGTTCCCGCTCAATGAGCTCCCGCAGGCTCTTGGGGTCGTGATCTTCTTCCAGGTCCAGGTGGCAATGCTCTTGGCAATGGCCTTGGTCTCAGAGTGGGGCAAAGGGCGCTGGAATTGCCCGTTAAGGGCATCTACGTGCCCCAGGACGGCCTTTTGCCAGCGGGCTAGGCCATTGGGTGCCCAGTGGTCCCGGATCGCGCTGTAGGCCCAGAATCGCGTCTGGTGGAACAGGGTGACATTCCGCCCTGTGCCGTAGGCCTCGGATGCTTCCGGCAGGTGCCGGTGGACCGTGAGGTCCACATACTCGGCCAGCTCTCCCAGGGTGTAAGGCTGGGCGTGGATTTGCCACACTAGCCAGCGGTCGCAACAAGGGTTCTTGGTCACGAGCTTGGCGTATCCCGCATCGGCCCCCAGAGCCACGGTGTAGGCCCGCTCGATGGCTGCCAGGAACTCCATGGGCTTGAGGCGGGCAAGGCTGGTGGTACACACACCAGCGGCCAGGAAGTACACCAGATGCCCGCGCCCCGTGCTGCGGGTGAGCGTGGCGAGATTGGCGAACCGGCAAGCAGGACGTCTCCCACACCGGCCAGAAGTCGTTGGGGTCCACCACCTGCCGGTCCACGTCGAAGACCAGAACCCAGACCATGCCGGGGTGATTGTGCTGGATATAGGCCTTGGCCAAGGCCACCCTGAGGGGAAGAATCCTGAGGCCTGCGCCCAGATCGTCCGTGCAGTAGGGCTTGATGGGCAGATGTTCGCGGAATCGCTGGAGGACGGGGCTAGACAC
>NZ_CP005988.1 GCF_000175575.2 Acidithiobacillus caldus ATCC 51756 | reverse complement strand
GGCCTCCAGGGGAAACCCTGGAGGCCTTCGTGCATCTGGAACCCTCTAAACTGGTGTACGCTGAACACCGACCTGACCCCAGAGCATCAATGGTATCCTCGCCCGGGAAAACATCGCCCAAGGCTAGCTTGGGCGGCCACGATTTGGCGTCTCCTATTATTATAGCTATCTATCTAGCTATTATTATTAATATATAGTTGGATAGCTTGATATATTGCTATAATTGAACCATGAATCCTTAGGATGTTGTCATACGGAGGTTCCACGGTGGCTATCTTTGCTTGTGTAAATACAAAAGGCGGGGTGGGCAAGACCACCACAGCGGTGCACTTGGCAGCTATGTTGGCAATACATAATCCCACTTTGCTCATCGACGGGGATCCACAAGCCAGCGCCGCCAGTTGGGCCGCTTGGCGGCGAGATAACACCGACTTCAAATCGAGCCCTACCACAACATGCCTAGTAGGTAAGGCAATCGTCAGTGAAGGGCGGCAACTGAGCCAGGGGTTCGCGCATACCGTTGTCGACGCTGGGGGCAGAGACTCCGTTGGTCTTCGGTCAGCGTTGCTACTTGCTCAGGAGGCTATCGTTCCGGTTGGCGCGAGTAACCTAGATGCCGCAGCCATGACTGACCTATTGACGGTGGTGGATATGGCTAAAGACTACAACCCAGATCTCCGAGTACGCATATTACTGACCCGCCTTGATCCACGCACTAAAGACGTGATCGACATGCTCAGTTTCTTGAAAGAACAAGAGCTTGAAGTTTTCAACACAACTGTATGTGAGCGGGTGGTATACCGACGAGCCGTTGGCGATGGAGCAACGGTGCATGAGATCGGCAAAGATCGCGCAGCAATAGCGGAGATGGACGCGTTCTTGAAGGAGGCCACGTCATGAAGCGCAAACCTGACTTGAGCGGGATCAAACAATCCCTGCACCGAGACCCAAACGATTTCCTTGATGGCGCAGATTCTGAGCAGGAAAAGCCTGCTAAGCATACCCTAGACGGGCTAGTACCTAGAAAACCAGAGCCCACAGTGCAAAAGCTGTTCCGACTGCGCTGGGATGTAGCGAATGCACTTAAGATGGAAGCAGCGCGGTCCAGCGTGGAACTAGGTCGGCGAGTTACGGAGACTGAAATCGTGGAAGAATTGATACGACAACGCTGCGGCATTATAGATAGCTAGACACGGCACATGTGTGGTCATCATACGGAGGCTGGTGGACAGTCAAGCGGTCGCGATACGGGATTCTAGATCGGTTCACAGAGACAGATGGTGCCCACGGATGATCATTTGTGGGCATTCTGGTATAATGGGATTTTCCCGAAGGTAGGTTATCGTGAAATGAACCACAGCTATACCGTACACATTGATCGGCGCGGTCGCATGGTCCTACCTTCCAGGCTCAGGCGGCAGCTGGGCATCGAGCAAGACCAGATCCTCATCCTCGAACTGCAGGAGGAGGGGGGCATCCGCCTATTAAGCCAAAAACAGTTGGCCCAAGGAGGGCGTGGCCTGTTGCGCGCCATGGCCCCAACGACAGAAAAGGACCGCGCTCTCTCGGAGGAGCTGATCGCCGAGCGACGTAGTGCGGCAGCACGTGAGTAACATGGTTCTTGATGCCTCGGCTCTTTTGGCTTACCTGTACGAAGAGCCAGGCGCGGACGCTGTCGAACACGCTCTTAGCTTTGGCAGCAGTATCAGTGCGGTGAACTGGGCAGAGGTGCTGTCAAAGGCTGCTGATATCGGCATTGCCCCAGAACGTCTTGTTTCGGAACTTCGGGAGCGCGGAGTACTCAACAACGCACTCAAGATTTTCCCACTGATTGCCGAGGACGGTCTGGAGATAGCACGGCTTCGCCCCTTGACCCAGAACCTAGGACTGTCCTTGGGCGATCGGGCCTGTTTAGCCCTCGGCAAACGTTTAAAACTTCCCGTAATGACGGCAGATCGGGTTTGGAGCGCCGTACCAGGGATGGAAATAAAACTTATCCGGTAGCCTGCACCGGCACATACTCCCTTTTCCGCCGCACCCGCTCCACGTTCTCCAGGATGGGTGCAGCTGCAGCGGGATCCTCGAGGACACGGACCAGCACTCGGCTGGGACGACGACCGATGCGCCCCCAGCTGGTCGTGAGCTCCCACTCTCCCCAGAGGTTCTGCTCCAGAGCCAGGCGGTAGAAGCGGAATATCCCCTCCTCCGGCAGTACCTTCTCCCACTCCCGTACCCACCAGCGCTCCAGCTCGTAACGGGGTGGGGACGCCACGGGATTCACTCCCCAGGAGTCCGGGACAAGGCAACCATCAGGAGTCCACTGCCCTTGCGGCCTGCAAGGCCGCATAGAGGGAGGTCTTGCTCACCTTGATCCTGGCCGCGGCTTCCCGCACGTTCAGTCCGGTGGCGAGGTACTCCCGCGCCCTTTGCAGCTTCTCGGGCGTCATCACGGGCTTGCGTCCCCCTTTCCGCCCCCGCGCGGCCGCCGCCGTCAGGCCAGCCCTGGTACGCTCCCGGATCAGATCCCGCTCAAACTGACCCAGTGCCCCAAAGACGTGGAAGATGAGTCGACCCCCAGGGGTGGTGGTATCGATGTGTTCGGTGAGGGACCGGAAACCAACACCCTGGGCTTCCAGTGTGGCAATGGTCTCGATCAGATGCGGTAACGAACGTCCAAGCCGATCCAGTCGCCAGACGACCAGCACGTCGCCATCGCGCAGATAGGCCAGTGCCGCAGCGAGACCCGGGCGGTCCGATTTGGCGCCAGAGGCCGTATCCTCGAAAATCCGCGTGCAGCCTGCTTTCTTCAGGGCGTCGGCCTGCAAGGCGGTATCCTGGTCCGCGGTCGATACCCGCGCGTAGCCGATCAGCGCCACGGCAACTCCGGTTGTCCGTCATATCGTCCGACTATCTTATCTTCCGGGAACTCAAGTTACAACATATTTTCGGACAGTTGTCCGGGTTGACCGACAAACGACCATTTGAAGGACAGCGCTGGATCAACCGAATTAGACCAATGACTGACAGCAATGCGCGATCGACTGCTTTCATCCGCCTCGGGGGAACCTGCCGTTTTCGAGAGAACGATGGATTCTAGACTTTGGCACATATATCAACGATATTCCGAGCTGGTTATTTTCGACATTGGGAGGATGTCCAATGCGCGTCAATGAAGGCAGCATCGATCGTTTTCTGCGGGTAGTGATAGGAATAGTGCTCATCGCCCTGGTATTTGTTGGGCCGAAGACCCCATGGGGCTGGGTGGGTATCGTGCCCCTGGTCACCGGCTTGGCGGGGTTTTGTCCAGCCTATGCCCTTTTTGGCATACGCACCTGCAAGTTGCCCAAACCCTGACGCCCTGAACCGAGCTTCCACCCGCCCCTCGATGCATTGCCAGGGCGGGAGCTCGGGCCAACAGACTCCTTCCACTGCTGGATCTGCCCGATCAAGGGCGACTGCCCGCAGGTGCTGACCGAAAGACGACTGCACGTGCTCGCCCACTGCTCGTTACGTCAAAAAGCGGTCCGGTCTCCCAATTTCCTCCACCACCCAGTTCGTGATCGCGCGCGGCGCCGTCTACAGGACGGCTCGAAAAACTCCGTGGCCACTCGGCTATCCATTTAAAACATTCTTTATATGTCATTTCTGACAGTTAGTCGCCATTATATCTGCCATAAACGACATAATACCTATAAACTAGCATATATTATCTAACGATAAATTAATATAATCTCGCATTACAATCAATTCATTATGACCAAAATATCTGATAATTAGTATATTCGATCTTAATAATTATATAATGGAATAAATATTGTATGTGATATTTGGTCGGAATAATGGCAGGCGTTTATCCTATGATATTCAGACAATGCGCAGGGAAGAGAAGGTACCTGTCCTACGTTTTAGGGGATCCCGTTACACGGGAGGCAGTGATTATCGACCCATCCGTCGGTGTATTAGCATCCGCCATGTCATTTTTGGCAGATCGCGGAATGTCCTTGCGCTATGTGCTCCTCACGCACCTTCCAGAGCACGAACTGGAAACGATCCTACAAAAGCTCCGGGCCACGGGGCCACGAATCGTCGCTCACGAATCGACGGAATACCAAGGTGTAGACCTGCGCCTTCGAGATAATGACGTCGTCTATTTCGGGGAAGAGACGGTCCGGGTTCTTCATACCCCAGGGCAGATGCCCTGCGCTGTTACTTATTGGTGGGGCGATCGCCTGTTTACGGGAGAGACGCTGCTCGCCACCGGACCGGGTGTCTGCCAGCAGGGCGGTAACATTGCGCAACAATGGCGCAGCATTAACGATAAACTGCTCACCTTCCCCGATGAGTATCTCGTTTTCCCCGGCCGCGAGTCACGCAAACGGCGCGTGGCTTGTATCGCGGAGTTCCGCTCGACCTTACAAAGGAAATCTATCCGATCCGGGACTCCGTTCCAAAAAGCCAAACTGCAGGATCCTCCTGATCCAGCAGGATCCGACGGAAATCCAACACACACAACGAGCTGCAGCTTGGTCGGAGCGTGAGGAGGGCAGTAACAGTGATCCCAAGAACTTTACACACCGCGAATGGAGGTTCAGGTGTTTATTAACATGAAACGCAGCAAAACATGGCCACGGCTGGTATTGCCGCCAATCCTACTCATGCTGGGGGGATGCTCGCGCAGCGGCCTCTTCCTGCTGAAGCCGGAAGGATTGATATCGCATACCTTTTACCACTACTTCTTGTTGGATGTGGGGATCATGTTGTTGATCATCATCCCCACCACGCTGTTGGCCCTATGGGCCATGTGGCGCTACCGAAAAGGCGGCAATGGCAGTTACCATCCGCGCTGGAGCCACTCCTACGCCATAGAGGCCGTGGTGTGGGGTATTCCGCTCGTAACAGTCGGCGTCTTGTCCTATCTGTCCGTCAAGGCCATCTATGACGTCAATCCATACAACCCAGAGGTCATCACCAAGGCGCAGCGGGCGGCTGGTGGAGACCCGGTCGAGGTGGATGTCATCGCCACGGACTGGCGCTGGCTATTCATATATCCGCAACAACACATCGCATCGGTCGATGAACTAGTAGTTCCCGTAGGGACTCCCGTGCGGTTTCGTCTGACGTCTACGTCTGTGGTTAACGACTTCATCATTCCACAACTGGTTGGCATGATCGATGTCATGCCCGGCATGCGCACGAAACAGGCGATGGTGGCCGACAAGGCAGGTACCTACGTGGGATATTCTGCGGATTATAGCGGCGCCGGGCTCTCGTGGATGCATTTTCAGACGAAAGCAGTAAGCCCGACCCAGTTCACGCAGTGGGTGGCACATGCGAAGAGCTCTCCGCAACGTCTCACGTACGCTGGATTTAATCGCTTTGCAAGGCCATATATCGCCGTTGGTGGAGACCAACAGATTTTTGGCCACGTACAGCCGGGCTTGTTTGACCACGTTGTGATGGAAGTCATGCGGGGGAAAGTGTGGCCAACACCGATGGCCATGACCGAAAACATGGTTAACTACATGAAAAAACAGCGCGCAGAGCANAAAGCGGGGGATTATTGATATGCTAGTACATTTGCAGGGACCGTGGACACCGCTTCTAGGTCGACTGACACTCCAGCAAATACCTTACCAGAACCCAATTCTTCTTGGGACATTTATCTTTGTCGCCATTCTGGGTGTCATCATCTTGGTGGCGACCACTCGCTATGGCAAATGGGGATATGTCTGGCGGGAGTGGTTAACAACTGTTGACCACAAGAAGATTGGAATTATGTACTGCCTAGTTGGTCTCGTGATGCTGTTTCGCGGATTCATCGATGCCTTGATGATACGTACTCAGCAGGCCATTGCGGTTGGTCCAAAATCACCTGGATTCCTTGGCGCGGTACATGGTTACCTGACCCCTTTTCATGTTGGGCAAATATTTACCGCCCATGGCTTGATCATGATAGTATTCGCTGCCACACCCTTGTTGGTAGGCATCATGAATATTATCGTGCCTCTACAGATAGGGGCTCGGGATATGGCGTACCCCTATCTCAACGCTTTGGGATTGTGGCTCACCACCGCTGGAGCGGCGCTAGTCATGCTATCGCTCTTTATTGGGAACTTCGCACACGGCGGTTGGTACGGATTCGTTCCTTATTTTGAACTGCCCTACAGTCCCGGTGTCGGCGTCGATTATTGGCTGTGGGCCTTTCAGCTGAGCGTTCTGGGAACCACCCTGGGCAGTATCAATCTGATTGCGACCATCGTGAAAATGCGCGCTCCGGGTATGACCTGGATGCGCATGCCTATCTTCACCTGGGCCTCTCTGAGCGCCAATCTCATCGCATTAACCTCATTCCCAGTGCTTATGGTAGCGTTGGCGTTGCTTGGCATGGACCGCTATCTCGGCACGCACTTTTACACGGCCGGGATGGGCGGTAACCTAATGCTCTATAACGACCTATTCTGGGTTTGGGGGCACCCTGAAGTCTATTTTCTGATTCTCCCCGCCTTTGGCATGATGTCGGAGATTATTCCAACCTTTTCGGAAAAAACGCTCTTTGGTTACGCCACCATGGTCATCGCCTCGTTTGCCATCGGCGGGGTTTCTTGGGGGGTGTGGCTACACCACTTTTTCACCATGGCCGCGGCTCCTAGCGTCAACAGTTTCTATAGTGTAAGCACTATGCTCGTGGGTATACCAACCGGCGTCAAAGTGTTCAATTGGATTTTCACAATGTATAGAGGGCGCGTCCGCTACGAATTGCCCATGATGTGGGCACTACTTGCCTTGTTCCTGCTATTGGTTGGGGGCATGACGGGAATGATGAACGCCTTTGCCAGCAGCGATTATATGTGGCACAACGGAGTCTTCGTCGTCGCCCATTTCCACATGATGGTTCTGCTGATCGCTGCTAGCGTGTTTGGCGCGGTCGAGTATTGGTTCCCCAAGGTATTCGGATTTAAGCTCGAACAAAAGTGGGGAAAGTGGTTCTTCTGGTTTATGGTTCTTGGTACCGGCTGGGTGTTCGTGCCCATGTTTATCCTCGGGATAGCCGGCATGACCCGTCGCCTGGACTACATCCCTTACACCCAATGGGCTCCCTACCTCCACGTTATGCTCGTTGGTATGGCGTTTTATGTGGTTGCCGTGGGATTCTTTGTGGCCCACCTGTATGTCAGCCTTCGGGATCGGGAAAAGAACCGGGTTGGGGCGGATGCCTGGGGAACCACCCGGAACCTCGAATGGATGACCCACTCTCCGGTTCCCGCCTATAACTTTGCCTTTATTCCCCATGTCAACGCTAGAGACGAATGGGCATGGCGCAAAGAGCATGGATTGGCGGAACTGCACGCGGGAGATTACGAAGATATCCATATGCCCAAGAATACTGGGGTCCCGTTGTTCCTTGGGATATTTTCCATGGGTCTTGCCTTTGCGCTCGTGTGGCGTATCTGGTGGCTGGCGTTGCTGTGCTTGGCACTTATAGTCGCGTTGATCATTATCCGCTCTTTCGACCGCGACACCGATACCACGATCCCCGCTCAAGAGGTAGATCGTGTTGAACGCGCTGCCCGGGATGGAGTAACGGAAAACGGCCCGGCTTCCGACCTCCTGGGGGATCCTGTCGTGGCTACATCATCCATTCGCTCAGAATCGGGCGGTATGGGGGGCAAATCGTCGGCTGCACAGCCAGCGTGGGCGCCCATGGATCGCTAAGGACAGCATCTGCCGGTCATAGAAGACCGGCAGACATATACTGGGCCACAGTTAACTGAGGAATATCCAATATGAGTGCAACAACCACGCAAAAAATCGATCCCAAAGGTGTCACCTTGTGGGAACGTCATTATCCTGGTCCTGACCTGATCAGTACCAGGACCTTTGGGTTTTGGCTGTATATGTTGACGGATGCCATGGTTTATGCGGCACTGTTCGCATCCCTGGGAGTACTGAGTCATGTGGTCAATCTCGCTGGTGGTCCGCCCCCCGCTGCCATCATTGATCCGGTCTACGCCTATGGGGAAACCATAACGCTATTTCTCAGCGTGCTGGCGTATGGCTATTCCATGGTCGCGCTCAAAAGCGGCAGCCGCGGAGGCGTCATCGGAGCAATGCTTGTCTCGATGCTGTTGGGAGTCGTGTTCCTGGGCATCGCCGCAACAGATATAGGTCATCTGTTCTCTCGGGGAATTATCCCGGAAACCAGCGGTTTCTTGTCCATATTCTTTACCATACTGATATATCACGCGCTGCATATTCTGGTTGGCATCGTCTGGATGTTGGTAATGATCGCGCAGATCGCCAGAGATGGGTTTACTGCCAACGTGGTTTATCGTCTGATCAATCTTCGTCTGTTCTGGCACTTTCAGGCGGTGATTTGGGTATTTGTCTTCACGTTTGTCTATTTACAGGGGATGGTGGCATGACACAACACACGCAAAACCCGTTAGCGCACCCAGAAGTTCAATTGGCCAATGGCCGTGCGTACCTCTTGAGTTTCATATTCTCTGCACTCTTGATGACCGTAGGGCTCTGGCTGGCTGTTAGCCACGCTATGTCTCCTTTTGCCACCGTTCTCAGTACGTCGTTACTCGCAGGTGTTGCCGTGATCACCCAAGGATATCTGATCCTGCATATGGACCTATCGCATGCGCAGATATGGCATACCGTCGCCATGGTGCTTTTCCTCCCCTTGTTTGTCGTCACTATTGGTCTGACCGCCTGGATGTTCCACGGCCTGTACGAACGCACCATGATCATGACGCCTGCGATGTCCAGCATGTCCCACCAGTAGAAGTGTTCCGGAGGCCGCAGCATGTCTAGTATGACAGGAAAGTCTGCTGGCCCTCCTCTCCCCCATGCGGTAGAGGGAGAGAGGACCGGAGAGGTTCGGGCTATCGGTAGACTCATCGTTGCCTTTTTATTGGCGGCCACGCTGGCGGGGCTGTGGGAGGGGGCTACCCGCCATCAGGGAGGGGGACTGGTGAATGGCCTCAAGGCCAGCGAAGTCGGGTTCGCCATGATCCTGATCCTGCTGGGGAGTGTCGTCGAAGGCTTCGGCTATGGGTTGTCCTTGGGCACTCGCTGGCCCTATACCCGAAACATCGCAGTACTGATGCTGCGCGGGGATCCCGAAGCCACCCACCGGCTGGTGGCCACGTTGGTGGGGCTGGTGGCCTTGGCGCTGGCGATCCTTTCGCCTGGCATCACCACCATCACGGGCCTGTTGTTGGTCGTCATCACGGCGCTTTTCGGCATGGGGACGCTCTACGTCCTCGCTGGACGGGCCCCCGCCTTCGTCCATGGCACCCACGGGCTGTTGGCTTACGGCGTCTTTCTCACCTACCTAGTGGGGCTGGTCTACCCTGGAGTCGACTTCTGGACCTATTTCGGTGCCATGGGCGCCCTGCATGCGCTGCTGCTCGCCGTTTTCCTGGGTGGCATGACCACGGGACAACGCGGCTTCGGCCAAACCATCGGACCATTCGTGCAACCGCAGAAGGCCTCCCAGTGGACCGTCGCCGCCCATGTCGGCGCCGCCCTGCTGTTGGTGGCCACCCTGGGCTGGCTGATGCCCGCCTACCCCATCGCCTTTTACCTGGCCGTGGGGCAAGTGGCTGTCGGCTTCCTGCTCTTTCACGCGGTCAACCTCAAACCCAAGGACCCCGGTGTGATAGTGGCCTTTCACCAGTCCATGGTTCTGCTCATGAGCCTAGCCATCGTTCTGCAATGGCACTAACGAGGTGACAAAATCATGTTGAAAATGGAAAGCGACGGCCAGGGTGTCGCCCGTCTGCCGGTGTACCGGGCAGCGTTGCCCCTCCTGCGGGATCTCTGGGTTCTGGCCAAGGCCCGGGTCGTGTCTCTCCTGGTCTTTACCGCCGCCGTCGGCGAGTTGCTGGCGCCGGCGACCTTCACTCACTGGCCCGCAGCCCTCGCCGGCCTGGTCGGCATTGCCCTGGCCGGCGGTGCCGGAGGCGTGCTCAACCAGATCGTCGAGCCCGCCCTCGACCAACACATGCGCCGCACCCACGGACGACCGTTGGCCAATGGTCGCATCGGGCGGTCCGGTGCCATCGTCTACGCCTTGGTCCTGATGAGTCTGGCCATCGCCATTCTGTCCATCTGGACCAATCCCCTGACTCTGGTGCTCACCCTGTTGGGCACCGTGGGGTACGGTGTCGTCTACACGCTCTACCTCAAACCCAGCACCCCCTGGAACATCGTCTGGGGAGGTCTTGCCGGGGCGCTGCCGCCACTCATTGGCTGGACTGCGGTAACCGGTCAACTGGCGGCGTTGCCTTTGGTCTTGGTGGCCTTGATCTTTGTCTGGACGCCCGCGCACTTCTGGCCGCTGGCTATCTACTGCCGACGCGATTATGCGCAGGCGTGCATTCCCATGCTGCCGGTGACCCATGGGGTCGATCGGACGCGGCGGGAGGTGGTCCGCTATGCGCTGGCTACCTGGGCGGTGAGCATGATCCCGGCGCTCTTGAATCGCGACTGGATCTACGGTGCCATTGCCTTTGGCGCCGGGGCTTGGTTCGTGGTCATGGCGCTGCGCCTGCAGCGCATGGCGATCGACGCGGATATGGATCGCTATGCCCGACGCCTCTTCGCTTTCTCCATCTCCTATCTGTTTCTCATTTTCACTGCTCTGCTGTTGGGCAAGGCGGCGGTGAGTTATGGCCTCGTCTGAGGCACGGAACGGGGGCGCGGCTGCGGCGCGAGCTGCCGCAGTGCCCATGAGCAAGAGCGAGAAACGTGCCATTTCTGGGCTCAGTTTCATCTATATCGTGCGCATGCTCGGGCTTTTCATGCTCATGTCGGTACTGTCTCTGGATAGTGCCCAGTTACGGGGGGCTCGCCCTTGTTACCGGTTTTTGCCATCGGTGTGTATGGTCTGGCCCGGGCCGCTCTGCAGTTTCCTTTTGCAAGCCTGCAGAACCGGGAACAGCACCGCCGCAACCCCAGCGGAGGGCTGCGGCTTTGTTGTGCCTGGTACCTGCCAATCCGAAACTCGCTCTTCGCGTGCCCTTAACGATCATGGGACTTGAAGCTCCACCCCTGATGATGAAAAACAGGTCTGTCCATTGGCGTTGCCAGTCGCTAGAGGCACCATAACCGGGCGGTGCTTGGCTTCAGCGGGTCTATGGTCGATCGCTCTTTGTTCTCTTTGCAAGCCTCTGGTGAGGACTGCGGGGTAGGTGTGCCCAGCGTTCTGCCGTTTTTCACAGTAACCACCCAGGATGAATAGCATCGCCCTAAGGCCTGGTGATAGCACCCAGGCCGCTTTGCCTGCCCCTCAGGAATTCAGTACCCTACGAGCAGGGAGTCTTGGAGCCACCAGACCCAATGATCCCTTAGGGAGTCTCTGATTTAGCCATCTGATACAATGGGCTGACCGAGCAGCTAGGAGATGCTATCCATGTCCGGACAGATGACCTTTGCCGAAGAGCCCAGCCTGTCGCGGCGTCGCAAGCAGACCAAGCGAGAACGCTTTCTGGCCGAGATGGATGCCGTGGTTCCCTGGGCCAGGCTCGTGGCCTTGATCGAGCCGCACTACCCCAAGGGGGGCAGTGGCCGCAAGCCCATGCCCTTGGAGCGGATGCTGCGTATCCACTTTCTCCAGCAATGGTTCGGCTACTCCGATCCAGGGATGGAAGAGGCCCTCTATGAGATTCCTTTGCTGCGCCAATTCGTGGGCATCGACTTGGGCCGGGACTTCGTTCCTGACGAGACCACGATCCTGAAGTTCCGCCGCTTACTGGAGCGCCATGCGCTTGCCCAGGCCATCTTTGCCGAGGTGCAGTCTGTGTTGCAGGAGAAAGGGCTCTTGCTGCAGGAGGGCAAGA
The DNA here is from genome assembly GCF_000175575.2 of Acidithiobacillus caldus ATCC 51756. Classification (NCBI taxonomy): domain Bacteria; kingdom Pseudomonadati; phylum Pseudomonadota; class Acidithiobacillia; order Acidithiobacillales; family Acidithiobacillaceae; genus Acidithiobacillus; species Acidithiobacillus caldus. The sequence continues at coordinate 15,684 of NZ_CP005988.1, read as the reverse complement.
CCGTGGATGCCACCTGGATTCACGCCCCGAGCTCCACCAAGAACCGAGACCGCCAGCGGGATCCAGAGATGAGCTCCACCAAGAAAGGGAATCAGTGGTATTTCGGGATGAAGGCGCATGTGGCAACGGATCTCCAAGGTATCGTACAGGCAGTGGACTTCACCGCGGCCAAGGTACCGGATCATCAGATGTTGGATGGGCTCCTTACTGGAGAGGAGTCGGTGGTCCTCGCGGACCGGGGCTATGACTATCCCCAAGTGCATGCGGTCTTGGCGGACCGGGGCATTAAGAACGCGGTCGCGCGCCGGCGCTACCCTGGTCAGAAAACCGGCTTGGCGGCACTCAAGCGCTATAACCGCGCCATTGCCCGGATCCGTGCTCGGGGAGAGCACATCTTTCGGGTGCTGAAATGCCAATTCGGCTACCGACGAACCCGCTATCGCGGGCTGGGCAAGAACGGGGCTCAGCTCACCACGCTCTTTGCCTTGGCCAATCTGTACATGCTGAGGGGATATCTCCTGGCCGCGTAGGGAGTGGTGTGCCCAATATCCAACAATTCTACAGAAAATGGGGGAACTCGCGGGACAAGTGACCTGATAGCAACGTGCTTAGGAGGGTGCGGAAAAAATCCGTAGAAACGCCGTGGCGCTATCCGATTTGGTCAAAAATTGCCGAATAGGCAGCCCTATCAGTCCTGTTTTGTCCGCTGTTGCAGTCTTTTTTGGGCCATTTTCGGATTCCAGACGCAGTACCCCCATCAGGCCACCCCCAACCGCACCATGCGGACCAGGTTGTAGGCGACAGTGACCAAGGAAAAGTGCAGACCGACCCGTTCCAAACCACGGAATCGGGTTTTCCGCATCCCTCCCACCGTCTTCATCCAGCCGAAGATGGACTCGATCCGCCGCCGAACGTGGATGCTCATCGCGTAACCGGCGTGGCGGGTGGTGCGCCCGTCGATGGCCGAGCCTTTGCGCTTGCGCGCTACATGTGGGGTCACGTTCCGATCCCGGAGATTCTGGACGAAGCCGTGGCGGTCATAACCCTTATCTGCGCCGAGGGTGATGCGCTGGTTCCCGCCCAGATCGTCCACCAATTGGGTAGCGGCATCCACTTCTGCCGTGCCATCGGCGGTGGTCACCTGTTCCCCGGCAATCAATCCATGCCGATTATCCATTAGCACATGACCCAGGTAGGCCAGACGGGACGCCTCTCCGGGAGCCTTCTTGTACAGCCGGGCATCGGGGTCCGTCACCGATGCGTGGGTCTCATTGCTGCGCTCCTGGCCCCGGAAGTCGGAGCCATCACCGCTACGATCTTCGGGATCCTTGGGCTGAAAGGATTTCTGCGAGGCCCAGGCCTCCAACAGCGTACCATCGACGGAGAAATGCTCTTCGGAGAGCAGATTCTGGCCGCGAGCCTGTTCCAGTACGGATCGGAAGAATTCCCGTACCGTCCCGTGATCCAGCAACCGATCGCGATTCTTAGTAAAGACCGTGGGCACCCAGACCTCGTCGTCCATTCCCAAACCGACAAACCAGCGGAACAGCAGGTTGTAGTTGAGTTGCTCCATCAGCTGCCGTTCCGAGCGGATGCTGTAGAAGACCTGCAGGAGCAGTGCGCGCAGGAGAAACTCCGGGGGAATGGAGGGGCGACCGTAGCTCGAGTACATCGTGCTGAAGTGGCTGTCCATCTCCGCCAGGGAGCGATCCACGATAGCCCGGATCGCTCTCAGCGGATGGTCCTGGGGCACCCGTTGTTCCGGGGAAACGTAGCTGAACAACCCTTGGGTCTCTACCTTGGCTCCATGCATCGTTCCAATCTCTCCGGCCTCGTTCTGCCCATTATGCCTCCGACTTTTTCATCAGCCTCTTAGGTCAATACTGGGGACAAGGCGCACCTTTTTAGGCTAGGTCAGAGTTTCCTTAGGTCTATAGATGCGCGCCGCGCGGCCCAGCACTCAACCGCTCACCGGAACAAACACTCAGCCCTCCGTGGATCACCCAAAAAAACCGGCGGACGGGATGCGGCCGCCGTTCCGGATTCCTCACACACAGACGTGGACGCGGACGGACCACGTTTTCCACCTTGCCTTCATCCATAAGATATCCCATATATTCGACTGTCCCATTTGTGAAAACACGCTGTACAGACGGATACTCTATCCCATCAGGGTGCCGTATCAACGAATCTCTTCATCTGCTCAGGAGCGCGCTAGATCGGGATGAGCCTCACTCGCGACGATTCAAATCTCGGCATGCTCCTACCCCTGCGGTCCGAGATGGATCTTGCTTCCTACATGGAACTGTTGATACCCGAGTTCCAGCCCGCCATTGGGATTGCCGAGAGTCGGATATGCGATGGCGGACGCGGCGCCGCCGTCATCCTCTCAGCCGAGATCGATGATGGCGGACACCCCTTCGTTTTTGAGGGTTGCGACCCGATATCCATGAATCTCCTCTTCACACCAGCACGACCCACGCTCCTTGGCGACGATGCCTACCGGCGGGCGTTGATCTTTGTGGAGCAGGATGGCCGCATCAGCATGGGGCTGTCGAGCTTTCTGTACCGCCATCAAGGGCAAACGCATTTTGCACCACCGGGCCTGGTCTACCAGCGCAACACACGTAAAGACAGAAGGATTCCCATCGAAGGAAACATTCTCCTTCGGAAACGGGATGGGCGGACCATCCTGGCAAGGCTCCACGACTTCAGCCCCTCAGGAGCCAGTTTCTACACGGACGAGGCGTTTGTCGTAGGAGACACATTTCTGGCCGAGTTCGAGGTTTTGGACTGCGGTGCCTGCGAGACCGTAGTAACCACGGCCCGCCGCGAGGCGCTTGCCAGAGGAGCACCATACCGCTATCTCGTCGGGGTCAAGATGCAGCTCACGGCTGCCCAACGCAAAAAGGCGGAACAACTGTATCTGTGCAAGAAGGCAGAATCCATGAAACGCATCGTCGATTCTGCACGATCTCGCCATGGCTAGTCGGCCCTGAGGGATCCATACCATGACGCCCAGATCAACCGCCCACACCAGCACTCTGCCCAATTTTCTTGGCCTACAGGATGCAGACTTTCGGCTCATCGATCGCTACCGGGATCTCCTGGATAAGGAGACGCCCACGCTGGCCCGTGCTTTTTACGACTACCTGCTCGCTCACCCAGTCACTGCCGTCGTCTTCCGAGATTTCTCCCGCGCGCGTCTGGATGCCCTGATCCAGAAACAGGCAGAGCACGTCAGCGGGCTTCTGGCCAGCCACCTGGACAAGTCCTGGCGGGAATCCATGCACAGAATCGGGGCCCTGCACCACCACCTCGGCATCGAGCCCTCCTGGGTGGCTGGCGCCTATATCCTCTACTGGCGCCATTGGCAAAAAGTGCTCCACGAGCAGATTCCGGCGAGCGACCGGAATCTACTGCGGGACGCCCTGTTCCGCTTGCTGATCGGCGACCTCATGATCCAGCTCGACGGCTACGCCCGCGCCTCCCGCGAGACCGATGCCGAGCGTCTGGCCTTGTTCGATATCCTGCTGGGCGTCCTCGCGGCTCCCCGGGGCGACGAGTCCCCCCGGCCCGAGGGGTTGTTGCAGCAGATCTGCGAAGCCTTACCGCGCAAGAGCGCCAATGTGCGCCTAGCCGGTTATGTAGTGAGCGGCGCCATTGGGGAGGTGTTAACCCCGGATTGCCTCGCTGGGCTACCGTTGCCGGCGCTGCAAATCCCGAAGATCGCCGGAGATCCCTGCTGGGAAGCCTTGGAAAGCGGGAACGCCGTCATCCAGTCCATGGACGATCCGCAGGCCCCGGAATGGATCCAGGCCTTGCGCGACCGCGTTGCGGAAATTGGCATCTTTCCGTTCGGAGCCGAGGATCTCCGCGGCGCAGGCCTCATTGGAGTGCGCGAAAAAGGCTATTTCCACCGGGTGGGCTCGGTGTATTTCGATGCCTTTGCCCACCTGGGGGAACTGGTGCTCCGATTGCGCAACCAAGCCTTGCGCGACCAACTTACGGGCCTTCCCAACCGCGCCCTTTTCCTGGACCGCCTGGAGATTGCCCGAAACCAAACACTGCGGCACGAACGGCTGTTGGGGGTAGCCCTTCTCGATCTGGATGGGTTCAAGCAGGTAAACGACCGCCTGGGCCACGATGCGGGAGATCAGTTGCTCCAGACCGTGGTGCAACGGCTGCAGGCGCAGTTGCGGGCAGGGGACACCCTTGCGCGCATGGGCGGCGACGAGTTTGGCCTGCTGCTACCCGGCTTGGAGCGACTGAAAGATCTCGAGATCGTCTGCGAGCGCCTACTCGCCACCCTCCGCGAACCTCTGGAAGTCCATGGCGAAGCGGTCCATGTTTCGGGCAGCCTGGGTGTCACCCTCTACCCCCTGGACGACAGCGACATCAGCACCCTGATTCGGCACGCCGATCTGGCGCTCTATGCTGCCAAGGATGCGGGCCGGGACCAGTGTAAACTGCATACCCTGGCCATGGATGAAGCCATGCAGAACGATGCGCGTATGCGCGCCCTACTGGATCAGGCGTTGCGCGAGGACCGCCTGGTCCTGCACTACCAGCCGATCGTAGCCAGCGCCGATGGAGTGGTGGGCGTGGAGGCGCTCCTGCGCCTGGACCACCCCGAAAAAGGACTGCTCACGCCAGCGGCCTTCTTCTCCGCCCTGGATCATCCCCGCATCGCGCGCCCCATTGGCCGCTTCGTTCTGGATACCGCGTTGCGGCAGACAGCGATCTGGCAGCGGGATGGTTTGGTGCTGCGCGTAGCGGTAAATATCAGCACGCGTCACCTGCTCGACGCACGTTTCCTAGAGGATCTACAGGAGGCGTTGGCCAATCACGCGAGCGTGCCGCCGGAGCAGTTGGAGATCGAGATCACCGAATCGGCCCCCCTACTCAATCTCGCGGACGCCCAGTCGGTTCTGAAAAGCTGTCAGGATCTGGGAGTACGCATCGCCCTCGACGACTTCGGCACTGGCAATGCCTCTCTGACCTACCTCCAGCAGCTCCCCGCCCATTCCATCAAGATCGACCAGAACTTCGTGTGCGACATACTCGACGATCCCAAGGATCTGGCCATCATTGCCGGGGTGATCACTACGAGCCGCATGTTGGGCATGGAAGTAATTGCCGAGGGAGTGGAAAGGGCGGAATACGCCGCCTTGCTGGCCAAGATAGGTTGCAGCCATCTACAAGGGTATCTCTTCTCCAGGCCGATTCCGGCCGAGGATATCCCTGCCTGGATCACTCGTTTTCGCCCCATCCACCGGTTGGAGGACGCATCACCCCCTATGGACATACTGCCGCCGATCCTGGAAGGGCACATCCTGCGTGTGCAGGAGTTCCTCCACGCCCTGCGCCAGGAAAATCCATTTCCCGCCCACGTCCTGGAAGCGGACGCCGAGGAGTATTGTCATCTGGGGCGGTGGCTGCGGGGAGAGGGCGCTCTTCTCTTTGGTGACTCACCGGATTTCGCGGGTCTACTTGCCCGCCACGAACGTATCCATAACTTCGCCCGCGTGGCCAAGTCCCTCCTGGATGCCGGGGACATGGAGGGGGCGCTGCATCAGGGTAACCTGCTGGCGTCGGAAAACCAATTGCTACTAAAGGGACTGGCAACCCTAACAAAACGGCAGGAAACTTCGTCCGGATGACTCAGGGATCTTTGCTCATGCTCCTAAAATCGAACCGTTTTGAGAGGCCCGGAGTTTCGAGAACCCGGGCCTTGCGGTTGCTAGCCTCGGCCTTCTCGTAACCCCATGTCGATTTAGCTAAGGTCAGTCCACACGGCTTTTGAGAGCATCACCCTCCCCTCCCACGCCCCCGTGTCCGATTCAGGTCACGCTGTTGCGGCTCAACCTTTCCAGCCTGTTTTTCGATGATCTGTCCATCAGGATCTTTGACTGCTACCCACACCCCATAGCCACGACCCTGCCTGTCGGACAAATCGATAACCAAGGTAACGCTGTGACCGTCCGGGTAGCGCGCTGTGCCTCGCAGCGCAGGACCCTTGCTCGTTTGCACCGGATCCAGCGCTACCCCATCCACTCGCCAATGATCGTGGTACACCGACACCTCGCCATGCTTCACCGTGAATAGGGCAGGGCCACCTGCCCGCGGACTCCCCTGGGTGGACCCTTTCCACTCCCCAGTAAACAAGGGAGACGTGGGGGCTTTAGGCTCTGGCGCAGGCCTCTGCGCCGGTTGCGGTACAGTCTGGACCTCGGGCTGTGGCACACGACGCAGCTCCGCCTTGATGAGGCCTTGCGCTCGCCTCGTGAGATCCGGGTCAGATACCTCCAACCCCTCTTCCAGCGCCACCCGGGCTGCCCGCAATCGAAACGCCTCATCACCCAAAATATCGATGCTCTGCCAGCCCCTCGCCTGCGCGTATAAGACGTATACCTCCGGGGCACCCTCCCGATAGGGTTCATCCCGGGGCGCCACAATCAACGCACCTTGATCAATAAAGCGCACGCCATCCTTCTTGCGCTCATAGAACAGCCCCTGCTCGTCGTCCATCCATCGAGAGTAAAAGCCGTTGCGTTCCGCCCGCTCCGCGTGACGGTAGTCATATTTCCGGGATACCACCCACTCACGGTCCACGGCCCACTGGCTCCGGTCGGCATGACGGATGCCAGGCCGGGTCTCCCGCTCCTGCTGCTCCACCAACGCCGCTCGCTCCACCTCAAGTGCTTGCCGCGCCCTTTCCTCCAACGCCGGATCGTCCAGAGTAAAACCCGCCTCAAGAAAGACACATGCGGCCCTTTCCCGGAATTCCGGCGATCCCGTCAGCGACACGCGAGTCCAGCCCTTGGCGCGAGCAAGCGCTATCATCGCTTCGATTTCGCGCTCGTTGCCCGCTGCCGCCGTCACCCGGTCGCCATGGTCCGTGACCTCGGCCACACTATTCCTGAACACCAAGGTTTCGCCCTGCCGCTCGATGCGATACCAACGCCCCATCTGCTCAGCCACGGCTTCACCATAGACCTCGGTCAGGATGCGCTCCCGCTCCACCCGCCATCGGGGTTTGTCGGGATGCCGAATACCAGGCCGCCGCTCCTGCTCCGTGATGCGGTCCCGTTCCACGACGCGCCGCCGATCGTCCCACGCTCGCCGGGCTTCCCGTACCGCTTGCCGCTCCTCCAGCAAATCCCCATGGGGATACACAAACACCCACTTCCCATCCGGTCGCTGCTCCAACCGAAATCCCGCGGCCTCATACGCCTCTACCGCAAGCGCAAGCGACACTCCGCATCGGCCGCCAGAGAGGCCGCCAAATCCAGGAGCCGCCCCCGGCGCTCTTGCCGCTCCCGTTCCACCCGTTGCGCATCGAGGGCCGCCCGCCGCCGCTCGGCTTGCCGACGTTCCCATCGAGTCCGTACCTCCTGCCGATAGGCCCGGCCCAAGGCCTCCAGGTAAGCCAGAACCCCGCGGGCCACCGCCATCCCATCCGGCCATCCCCCATGGCTGGCTTCGCGCTCCCGCTTCGCTGCCGCCCGTCGCTCTTCCCGTTGCCGCTCCCGCGCGATCTCGGCTCGCAACCGCTCGGCTTCCCGCTCTGCGGATAGGACCGCATCAATGGCCGCCTGACGTTCCACCAAGGCCTTCTCGTACCGCTCCCACACCCTCGCCTGCCCAGGTGCGCATTCCGGCCCACCGTGCTCCAGAACCCGCCCCCGCTTGGGCTGCGCCGGCCGGTCCAGAATCGCCGCGGCTTTCCGATAGCGGGCAGCCGCCCGTTCGTCCCCCCGCTCCCGCGCCTGCTCCGCCAGCAACTCCCGCTCCAGCCGCTGCGCTTCCAGACTCCGGTGATCGATACGCGCTCCACACCGGGCCTGTTCCAGAGCCGCATTGGCGAGCTCCGCCCACAAGGGACGCACCACCGTCCCCAACCAGTCCTGGGAAATACGCGACTGGGTCTTGGGCGCACCCCCACGGGACGGGTCCTTCCCCCGATTCGCCGCCCGCCGGAACCAAAGCTCCGGACTCCGCTCGTACCCGTCATTCACCCGATCCGACAGCATCAGGTGACAGTGCAGGAGCCCCGGATCCCGCGTACTGCGGTGGAGAACCAGCGTATAGGGCGTAGCTCCTCGATCCACCCGCGCCAGGGCTTCCGCAAAGGCCTGCGCGAGCTTGAGGTTGCGCTCCTCGGACAGTTCCATGGGCAGCGCAAACTCGAGCTCCCGATACACCGTCCCATTCGCCCGCTCGTAGGCATCGGCGGCATCCCAATAAGCCAAGGGATCCCCATCCACCCACGCAGGCAGGTGATCCGAATAGGACGCTACCACCTCCGCCGCACGATCATCCTCCACCCGCTGTACCGCCGAGCACTCGACCCGCTCGACCACCCGCTTGGCATACGGTCCCTGCCGTAGCACATAGCGCGCATGGCCGCCGGCACCTTGACCGGCACCCTTACTCCAGGTCTTCGCGTGTAGGTGATAGATGGCCATGCCGTCTCCATGTAGGGACGCAATCGATGCCGTTGCACGCGTTTCTGGATTTGTCCAGAAACATTAAAGCGCGCCTTGATTTTAATTCAGGGCGATGCCTGCGATAAGGATACTCCAGATTGACGGGAGATGCAGAACCGAGGATGCTAGCTTGGTCCGAGGGTGGTCATCCGAGAGTATAGCCCATGCCCAGCAAGATCGAGCGCCTTACCAAACAACTGGCCGAGTACGAAGCCAAGTCCAGGGCTACCAGAGCCGAACTCCAGAAGTTGCGCAAGGAACAGGATCGTCAGGCCCGCATAGCCGCCCGCAAAGAACGCAGCAAGGCCATCTTCGCCGCAGGAACCGTGGTAGAAGCAGCAGGACTCCTCTCACTCGACCGAACCACCCTCCTGGGACTCCTCCTCGAGGCCAAAGGGAATCTCCAGGATCCCCAGAAAGTCGCTTCCTGGAAACGCCTGGGAGAGCAACAGGATCCTTCCCAGAAATCCACGGACACAGGCACCGGCGCAACGGCATAAAGGCATACCCCTATAGGATTGCCCGCAGCAGGCATCCGGACTCTCCAGAAGCCGTCGGCCACTTCGACTAAGTATTCCACCATGACCGATCCCCTGCTCCGACAAGACCTCCAGAAGCTCCTGGCCGCCCTCGCCGATGGCCCCAAGACCCAGGCCGAGCTCGTCGCCCACCGGCACCTGCGCTCCCCATCCATATCCGAGGAGGATACCCCATGACCGTCACCCGGAAAGACCTCGCCTAAGTTACCTGGCCGACACCCTGGGCTTCACCGTGACGGAAGCCAGGACCATCGTCGATCTGTTCTTCGACCAGATCCGACAGACCCTCGCCCAGGGCGAAAACGTCAAGCTCTCCGGCTTCGGCAACTTCATCCTGCGCGACAAACGCGCCCGCCCGGGCCGCAACCCCAAGACGAAAGCCCCCGTCGAGATCACCGCCCGCAGGGTCGTGACCTTCCACGCCAGCCAGTCCCTCAAAGGCCACTGCAATCCTCCACCACCGCCAGCAGAGGGAGTCCCACCGGTTCCCGTTCAAAGCCACAGATCCCGATAAGTCCAATCCTTTCGGAACTTAGCCGACAAAGACCAGTCCAAAAAATGGCATGATGTTTGAACTTGGCCAGTGGCAGTGCCACTGGCTTTCTTTTTGCCACGCCGCTTCCCCTACAACTCGGTGTAGGGTAGCCTGATTCCGGCAGAAAACTGCCCACCTCTATGAAAAAACAGGAGAAGATGTCGATGCCCTACCGTTCCAGCTCCCTAACCCCACACCGGGGCCCATACGCTCTGCGCGCTGCAGCACTTGCCCTCGGGGTGATCGCCCTGGCCGGTTGCGCCAAGAAGGAAAGCGCTCCCACCTCGAGCACAACGAGCAGCACCACCTCGGCAGCCCCTGCCAAGTCGACCAGCGCCAAGACGAGCTCAACCGCCGTAACCCAGTCGGCCGCGGCAGCCACGGCTTCCGCATCCTCGGCAAAGGCCACTTCAGCCACGAGCAGCGCCCACTCCGCTGCAAAAAGCCAAAAGAGCTGACACTCCTGGGCTAAGGGCCACCCCATCCCGCACAGGGATGAGGAATCCCAGCCCAGGTATCGGGACCAACCATCGCCTGCCTGTTACAGCAGGGTGAAATGCACTCAACCGACCCCTAAACCAAGGAGGACCATCGTGCGCCACCGGATCGGATGGATACTCGTACTGGTCAGTACCGGAGCGCTGGCCGCCACGCCGGCGTCTGACCTACCCAAGCTGACCCCGGCAGAACATCGGTATTTCGTGCACCATTCCCTGGGATTCCACGACACGTTCATGCCCTACCACCCAGGACCCCGCTGGGACCTGCAGCACGCACAGGCCTTACACCTGACCAAGGCACAAATCCTCGCCCTGCGCCGGCAGGTCATCGGCATGGTTCAGGACACGAAGGCCGCCCTCCGGCGGGTACACACCGCCCAAGCGCACTACTTGGCCCAAGCCCACCAGCCGGATCCCTCCATCCGCACGATCCGCGCCGACTTCGCTGCGCTGGGCCTGGCCGAGGCCGCGGCGGCTTCCGCCATGATGGAACACCACCTTGAGGCCTACCGCCTGCTCGACCCTGCCCAGCAGAAACGCTACCAACAACTGGCCAAGGACATGCGCGAGCAGCACTAGACGCCAGGAAACCCACACCACCCCGCAAAAGCGCTCCTCCGCCGGCCGCAAACGGCCCTGGGAGCGATTTTCTCCTGGCGTCCACTAGGGTAGTACCACCCCGACCAGGAAACGGCCCTTGAGGCCTTCTCATTCCCGGGAGCCGCAGCAATCCGCGAACCCTAAAAGCGGATGGATCGGCCATATCCCTGGCCTATCCCGTTGACAGCCAAACGGGAATGACCAAAATGGCGCCACACCGCGTTGTGTCCGGAACGCCCCGATGCGCCTATGGTCATTCCCAAGCCCAGCCGGCTTTTCTGAGCCCCCTGACCTCCTGCCATGCATTGGCTGACCAACAGTCCTCAGGGCTTTGTCGTTATTCTGGTGCTCGGAACCGCGATAGGGCTCATCGGATACACCATCCCGAGCGTGCTGGCCTGGATCGGGCATGCCCGACCCGACGGGGCATTGCCCTGCTGAACCTCACCCTCGGCTGGACGGTGCTGGGCTGGATCGTGGCCCTGGTGTGGGTGCTCTTCGACGAACACGGTAACGACCCGGAGTGGCCGTGAGACGCCGGGAGATCCTGTTCGCTTTCCTGGTGGCCGGCTTCCTGGACTTCTGGTTGGGCCACCACGGCCACGTCGGGCTCGATCCCTGGCTACACCAGCGGCTATACGGCGAGACTCCGCCTCCTCATCCCAACACCGTCACCTTCCAACCCACAGCATCCCGGAACCGTACCCACGGGACTCCGAACGCAAGATAAAGGGGGGGGGATCGTGGTATAGCTCCGGACCCCAGCACCACACTTGGCGACCATCGAGCGCGTGACCTCCCCAACCGGTCCCGGGCAGGGGCCGCAACCCGCGGCCCGCGCTCCGGCGAGAGGCTCCGCGCCGAAGGCGTGGAGACGGAAAGCGCGGCGCAAAGCGCCCTGCCCGCCCCCACCGTCGTGCTACCATCGCCAGGTCCTGTCCACACAAAGTGGCCCGACTGCCGATACAGCCAGTACGGGCCATGGGCAGGACGCCCAAATCGCCCCCAAAATGATCTCTTTTGACCCGTGGTGCTGCTACCCTACAACCCCATCCCAGAAAATCGCTTCTAGGGCCATTTCTGGCCGATTGCGGGACATCCTCGATGTGGGCCGTGGCCCGTGGCCAGAGGTTTGCCCATTTCGCACATAGCGCGGTAGTTGCGATATACTTGTATATCGTTTCTGAACAGGAGCCGAAACGTGCTTGCCATTCGACTGCCCGCTGAAGTGGAGGCCCGCCTGGAAGCACTGGCTCGGGCCACCGGGCGCACCAAAACTTTCTATGCCCGCGAAGCCATCCTTGAGCACTTGGACGACCTCGAAGATTTGTACCTTGCGGAGCAACGCCTGATGGACATTCGCGCAGGCCGCAGCCGCACCTACACGCTGGACGAAGTAGAGCGCGATCTTGGTCTGGCAGATTGAGATCGGCGATAAGGCCAAGAAAGACTTGGCTGCGCTGGACAGAGCCGTCGCCAAGCGCATCACGGCTTTTCTGCGAGAGCGTGTCGCGCAACTCGACGACCCGCGCAGCATTGGCGAAGCCCTCAAAGGCTCCAAGCTGGGAGCCTTCTGGAAGTACCGTGTCGGCGATTACCGCATCATTGCCAGCATTGAGGACGGCGCGTTGTGCATCCTCGTTGTGCGCATCGGCAATCGCAGGGAGGTATACCGCAAATGATTAGGACCATTTACACCGTTCCCGCACCGGATTCCTTGGGTGCGAAGATCGAGGTCTACCCCGTCACCGTGACGGGGTAGACCCCTCACTCCTTGGGCAGCATGGACCGTAGCCGCTCCATCATCCCCTTTACCGCTGCCCGCTCTCCCAGCATCACCCACCGTTCGTCCGCTAGCGTCTTCTCGGCAGCTTCCGCCCGCGCTACGGCTTCGTCTCTTTCGGCTTCGAGCTGGTCCAGGCGCGTGGCCAACCCCTCCAGATCATCGAGGGCCACCCCCAAACGCCCTTCGAGATCGGCTAACAAGAACAATAGTGTAAATCTACCCAGCCACCGCGCCCACCATTCCGGGAAAACCCGCTACAAACCAGCGAGAGCGCAGACCTCGGCGTCACCGTGACAGCAGCAAAGGGCACGCTACTTTCTGCAGGGCATCCGTAAGGGCCTTTCCGTGCCATCTGGCGGCTTCTGCCCAGGCGGCTGCCCAAATCCCTTGCACGAGCTCTCTAGGCGCCTCTGGGGCCGTTTCTGGCCCTTCCTCGGCCTCGGGCTCCGCCTGCTCTGCCCGCAACCGTTCCAGGTGCTTCTGGATGGTCCCAAAGCCGCCCCGACCCAACACCTCCCGCACCTTGGCGGCATTGGTCCGGGCCGGATCACCGCCCAACTGCTCGACTGCAGCCCGTACATCCTCCAGTGTCACCCGCCCCAACGGTACTTCTGGCTCCATGAGCGCACCTCCCACCCTGAATAGATAATTACAGTGTAACCGTAATTACCGTAATTAACAAGAACAATAGTGTAAATCTACCCAGCCACCGCGCCCACCATTCCGGGAAAACCCGCTACAAACCAGCGAGAGCGCAGACCTCGGCGTCACCGTGACAGCAGCAAAGGGCAGGATCGGTCGTTACCGGGTAACGACAAAGGCGGGAAACCGCAGATGGCATCGCCCACCATCGCCGCCAACAGGCCGCAAAACCGCCTCGATTTCGCTCCGGGGGAACGGAACTACCACCCCACCCCATTGCATCGCTTCCAGGGGCATTTCTGGCCGATTACGGGGCATCCTCGATGCCGGGCTAGGGAACACACCACAGGGTTTCCCCCTGCGGTCCGGATAACGGCCATCTGCCGGACACACCAACAGCATCGCGGAAGCTCGATGAGATGGGGACCAAGTTGGGGTTTTCAGACACGAGACTTGGGAGACGAGTTGCCGAACAGCCAAAAAGAAAAACCCCGCAGCTTTGATCTGCGAGGAAAGCGAGAAACATCGCAAAAACAATAACACCGGCGATTCTGGAAAAGAAAGAGGGCAACGACCGACCTTATCCCCAAAATCTGTGGGGCCATCTGTGGGGAACAGGGGCAACCCCAGACAGGAGCGCACGAAACAGACGAGCCCAGAAAGGCAGCACCCTCTCCCCCGCGCCCCCTCTTCCGATCCGTGCAGGCCCTCCTATCCGTACCTACGTTCATTCCCGATGGGGGCGGTCAAACATCTGCCACCGGGTTGCGGCCTCGCTCCTGGCGAGCAAGCTCGCAGTCGCTCACCCGCTGGACCTAAGAAGCAGGAACTGTCGTTCTGGGGAAAAATCAACGAAAAACGAACCAATCGATGCTACCACCCAAAAGGACACCCGATTTTTAGACAAGCGCCTACGGCGCAAGGCTTCACCTTACCCTCCGGGGGGCTATACAAGGGGGGGCGATTACTTGACACTTTTAGACCAGAGGCGCGCTGTCTCGTGAGAAATTCCCAACCCCTCTGCAATCTGCCGGTAACTTTGCCCTTGTGCACGCATGACCTGCGCCTGGGCGCGTTTGTCTTGGTTGCTGACCCGTACTCCTGCCTTGGTGTAGCTGTCACGGTATCGGCCTTCCGCGGCTCGGTTGCGTTGTCTGTTATCGTGGGGCTTGCGGCGTTCCCTTGCCAGCTCGTCGGGGACGATGGCCCGAAGCTCTGGAAAGATGTTGTCGGGGATGATGGGCGATAACCAGTCGTAGAGGGTCTGGCGTTTGAAGCGATAGCGCGGATCCACCTCCTGGCCGTTCCAGGTGAGTTTCTTCCCCGCCGCGGCATCGATGGCACGCTCCAGGTTGGGCTTGGTGGTGGAGAGGATTTCCTGGGGATCCAGGCCGGTATGTAGACGGCCCAGACTGGCAATCTCGGCGGCGATGCCCTGGGGATGGGTGAACCAGGACAGCGCCGCTCCGCAGAGGAAGAGCCACTTGTCCCGGTGGCCCTCGGGAATGTCGTGCCGGTGGTGTTCGCTGATGCGGATAAGATCCTGGAACACCAGCAACCAGCGGGCGTAGATGCTGCCCTGGATGGCCCGGTCGGGGCCTTTGCGCTTGGCGCGCAGGTCACGGACCTCCGCAGGCCTGCGGCCTTTACCGTCCCGGCCCAGTACCTCGAAAGCGAGTTGCCGAAGACTCCAACGGTGACCATCAAAGATGTGCCCGACGATCTCGACGGCGTTCTTGCTGTTGCGGGTTCCCGCCAAACGCAGGAGCCGGGTGCAGTCCTTGGCGGCGGAATCGGCGCCCAGGTCCACCAGAGCGGCGATCAGGGCATCCTGGATACGCTGCCACACGGGCAGCGCCTGGGCAGGCACTGCCTCGAGGAGCCAGTAGAGGTGCAGGCCTCGACCGGACAATAGGATGAACGATGGGCAGGGCAGTTGCCGGGCGGAAAGAGCATCCAGGACCGCCTCGATGTCGGTACACCCGTCCAGATCCACATAGCAGGCCCGCAGGGAACGTAGGAGACGCACGAGACGCCAGCCGTCGAACTCGTTGGGGGTGATGTAGGCATCGTTTTGCCCTTCCTGCGCCCGGAGCATCTCGGGAATACGGGGATCGTTGGGCTTGAGCTTGATCCAGCGTTTGCCCCCCAGAATGGCCCGCTCCCAGAGAATGACCGCTCCCCGCTGTTCGCGGTGCAGCAGGTCGTAGTGCTCGTTGGGACCCCAGAGATCGAGGCCGTACTGCCCAAAGACGTGACGAGCTCTACTGGCGCACACGATCCCACCCCACCAAGGCAGCAGTCAGGGAGCAATCTACGGGAGATCGCCGCGCTCGATATGCGAGGCCTGGATGCCTGGTGGGTGGGAAGTCAAAGGAGAGATGGCGCGCAAGCACGCACGGGGTATTTATGGCGCCCGAAAATGGGGTATACTGAGGACACATGGTTCCCTCACTGGTTGCGTCAGTTGATGGAGCCACAGGGGGAGGCTAACGGCCAAGAAAGCTTCCTCAAGTGGTGCTGGTTGGGAGTGTACTCCCAAAAAGTGCTGCGAAGAAATACCACCACCGAGCGGGGCGGTGGTTGCCAA
>NZ_CP005987.1 GCF_000175575.2 Acidithiobacillus caldus ATCC 51756 | reverse complement strand
GGTGGTCTCCTGGGTTTCGTATCTGCGTTTTGCAGAATGGGATCGTCGTACGCTGCCAGGACGGCAAGCGTGGTTCGGTGCCGTGGTTTCCCGACGGCTATTGTGCAGCTCTTGCCAAGGAGCGTTTTCTATCGTGCGATAGGGGCGGTGAAGCCTAGACAGTACAACGGTGTGTTGCCCCAGTCAAATGGTTGCTATGCGCTCGTAGCCGCTAAGAGCCAGGAGCCCAGCAGCAAAGCGAGATAGGCCGCCGGAGCGTTCCCCGGGCTCGGGATGGCCAGCAAAGCCGCCAGCGGCCCCATAAGCACCAATCCGAGTATGGGCAGGCTTACTATGCGGCGGTACGCCAGGATCCCGGCGCTGAGTGCGGCGACCGCGGCGCTGGCCACGGCATCGATCCAGGCGCCGTGCTGAATGAGCAGGATGGCTGCCCCCAGGGGAACGGTAAACACGGCGAGTACCAGAAGGATATGCAGGAAAACGGTGGCCCGGCCCAGTCGATGCTGCCGCCACTGGGTGTGGTACCACGGCCCGCGCGGCTTTCTGGGCCCCCGCCAACGCTCGATACGCCCCAGCTCCCGCAGTACCCAGCGACAATGGTGTTCGTACTGCCGCAACTCGCCCTTTCCTATCCGGAACCGGTCGGCTTCGTGGGCGGCTCGGTTGCGGACGCGCGCAATCTGATGAATGGTGTTGGACAGGCCGGGCGGCAGGATCCGCCCCAGGCTGCTGCAAAGCTCGTGAAGACCTCGGCCCTTGCCGCCGATGCTGCGCAATGCCTGCTCGACGCGGGAAGCACCGATCAGGACGCGCTCGAGGGCCGATAGTGCGGTTTGCGGGCGGGTCGCCCCGCCCTGCGGTTCAGAACGAATAAGCGACACCGGCCTGTACCTGGAACAGGTTGGTGGAACTGAACGGCTCATCCCCAAAGGGGACCGTCTGGCCACGGTACGCTAGCGAGATTGGCCCACCGGTGTAGTTGTAGTGGGTGTAGCTCAGGCCACCGTACAGGTGCCAGCCCATGCCCGCGCCGTAGCCATAGGCGCCCGACAGGGCGTAGTCGGCGGAGAGCGAAATCTTCTCTTCGCCCGTGGTCCCAAAAGAGGCCGGCGTGATGTGCCCATGGAACAGGTTCGTGTGCAGGCCCCCGCCCACCACGGCACCGAACTCGGGCGTGAGCGTGAGCACGAGCTTGCGGGTGACGGCATCCTGGACCATGGCTCCAAGGCCCACCACGCCCGCGTGATAGTCCTCGGTGTAGCCCTCCGGCCCCAGCAGATGGCGGTTCCAGTGCTGGTAACCTCCGAAGACAAAGGGCGTGACCATGGCGCCTGGGCGGATGTTGAGCCCCATGCCAACGCGGGCGATAACCCGGTACATGGTGGCGTTATCGGTCCCCCGATAGGGGCTGTAGACCACGCCATTGGCCGTGGGCCGCTGGGTGAAGCCGTGATAGGCGACGTTGCCGCGGCTCCAGCCGAAACGCACGGCGACGTAGGCGTTGTGGATGCCGGCGAGGTTCTGCATCAGGCTGTATTTCACGCCAAATCCCGGCGTCCAGCCGGATTCCGTATCGCCGGGAGTGATGTGCTCCTGGTAATTGAGCAAATTGCCGGAAACGGACAGGCCGATTTCGTTGTTGGCAGCGAGGATGTTGGGATTGGTGGCGGCCAGGGCCAGTCCGGATGCACCGAGACTCAAGGTGCAGAGTGCGGCGAGCACGGCGGTTTTCCGCATAAGGGTCTCCTTCGTTTTTGAGGTAATTCCATATTGGCGAAATCCAGTATAGCACCAAATCCCTTTTGGAAAGGTTTCAAGCTTCCTTTTCTTCCATTGCTGATTGCCTGCATCGGGATTCCCCACACAGGAGGTGCATCCCGGGTTTGCCCCAGACCTGGTTGCCGCAGCTCGGGCATCGGTACTTGCGGCGCGTATTGGGCGTCTTGGGTGGCAGCTGGCTTGGCAGGACAAACCGGTCCGGTCGCTGCAGGGCGGGGATGATCGCGCGGTCCACCCGCAATGGCGGATGGATGGTTTCCTCTGCGGACTTGCGTTCGTCCGATTCCGGGTCCGCTGCGTTGGTCAATGGATCCGCTTCTGGTCTGGAGGGCTCCGGGGCGTCTTCGGCCGGGATCGGTTCCCAGAGGCTGGGGTCCTCGTACTCGTCGTCATCGAGCTCCGGGAAGCGATCCATCCACGACAGGCGGTATTCGCGGGTGATGAGTTCGTTGCAGGCGCGCACGAAGGGACCATCGGGGACGATGAAATGGCTCATCTGTTCGCCCACCTCGCGTCCTCCGGGCTGCCCGGTGCTCGATGGATAGAGGCCGATTTTCTTGAGGATGCCGCCCCACTCCTTGTTGTGGTACCCGCGGCGACCAGGCTTGCCGTAAAGCGCCTGATACTGGTGCGCCATCTCGTGCACCAGCACCGAGAGCGATTCTTCGATGGTGTGCAGCGCGAAGTACGTGGGATTCAGGCTGATCTCGTCGGCCTGGGCGCCACTGCTCAGGTGGCAGAAGCGCTGGCTGTGAAAGAAGCCATGCGACCGGCGCTTGCGCTGCAGGGTGATAATGCAGGGATTCAGGGACTTGCCCAGCTCGCGGACGAAGAGCGCCTGGTTAAAATGCTCGAACGCCTGCTGCAGCTCCTGGTACAGCGTCGTCGTTGGTGTGTCTTCCGTCGGGTCCGGCATGGCCACTCTCGCCAATAGGTGCATTGCAGTATATCGCCATATGTACAAAAGCCAAATCGTGGTGTGCGGAGCTCAGGTATATGGCGATCCCCTTGCTTTTCTGTCCATCCAACCCGGTGTTAGGCATTCAGCGTCGTTGTTTCTTTGCGTTGGCGGCGATCGTCTGATCCGCCTTTACTTTCTTTATCGCGAGCTGGGGCGGGAGACCTCGAAGCACCCAGCGCATCGCGCTGGCCAGCGCGCCGTCATCGGTAAAGGCGATCCTGAGCGTTTTTGCTGCCGCTTCTCCTGCCAGTTCGGCCAGTTGTTCCAGCGGCATCGTGCTGTACCGGTCCCTGCCCGATCTCAGCCGGGTGAGGTCCGAGAACTTTGCTTTCCGCCCTTTCTTAATTATCCTTTTTATCTGAATTTCCAAAGTGTTATTTTCGTCTACTGGCGGAGTAAATGGCGGTATTTTCGGAAGCGAGTTGATTCTGGGTTCCAAGACTCTGTATTTCTGTCCGCTGGTATCCAACTCCCCATTGACCCAATCTTTCAGGGATTGCACAAACCGTTGTGCGTTTATATCCTCCTGCCCGAAAAGTCCGTCGGCGTGGACGTCCCAACCGTTGGTTTGCCAACCCGCCCCGCGCCACGCCGACAGGAGTTCCTCTGGGAATCGTGAACCTTTTTTTAGAACGATATAGGCTATCGGACCACCATTCCCGCCTTGACACGAGAATGCGGTTTCTATACCTTGATCGTTGAGTTTTTTGATAGCTGCCGCGATCTCTTTATCTACCGCAACGGTTCCTTCTTTTAATTCAATGTCTACGGTTTCGTGAATTTGTTTCGGATCAATCTCCGAGCTCGCAAAGTTTTCTCTCCACTCGGGCAACGCAATAAATGCGTCAAAGAATTTTTTTATCCAGCGTTTGTTGTAGTCTGCTGAACAGATGGACAATCCGTACTCTTTAATCGTACCGTTTTGAGTTACGGTCAAGAATATGCTAACACTTCCTTCTTCTGGTTAACTCAGGCCGAAGGTATCCGTAATGGCCTCCAGCGTGAATTTCTGAGACTGATGGGCGCGCTTGAGCTTGATCAGTTCGAATGTAGCCATGGTGTTAATCGCTCATTTTTCCGTCTGCCCAGAGTCGCCGCTGGGTTCGGCTGTGGAGGTCTTCCTCGTTGTGGGTGTTTCCGGATCCTTCTTTTTGAGGCGCAGCACGCTCCCAAACCGTTGGGCGCCTCGCGTCGGCAACTCCTTTTCCGGCTCGGGTGCGGAGGCCTCGGTCGGCGATGCCGGCGGTTCTCGTTCCGATGCGGCCGGGGATTGGCCTTTCTCCGGCGGCACCGCATACAGGTCTTTGGCCAGCGCCCGGCCGTAGGCACCGTCTGCGGTTATCCAGTGCACCATATCGCCGTTCGCGGTGCGGTCCACGCGATAGAACAGTACCGGCCGGTACGCCTTATCGGCATGCACAAAGGCGAGATCGCCGACTTTGTTTCTCTTTTTGGGCAAATGGGCTTGGGCTTTCCTTGCCTCGGCCGACCACCGGGATGCGAGGTCCCCCAGGCGTTGCTGTTTGGCCAGCAAATCTGGCGACAGATCCGGCGCGACCAAACGGCGGTTACGCTTTTTTTCTCCCTTGGGCGGTGCATTGCGGTACAGTCGGGCGTGGGCAAATCGCTTGTCTGCTGTGGTAAGCACATCCCCCGGCGTACCATCCAGGCGGACTCGATGTTCCCGCGCGAGGACCTGCTCGCAATACGGCAAGCTGCTGGTGTACCAGCGCAAAAATGCGTTGATGGCGTCTTTGTGCTCGGTGCCGAGCTCCTGCAGGATTTTCTCGCGAACACCAATCTCCAAAGGCTTGAACCCCGAGAATGCTTCGGGCCAGCGCGTGTGCAGCAGGGTCATCGTGTCCTGGAACTGCGATGGAATCTCGTGCTGGATCTCTAGCTTACCCATCTTCTTCTCCATATCGCGCACGCCTGGGTTGGCGCTCCGGTCGCCTCTGCCGTTGCGCGTAGTACGCTTTTCGGGATAACGGTACTCCGCCATGGCAATCCTGGCAGATCCAGGCATCCCAAAAGTCTTTTTCGGTATCGTATTGCTCTTCTGATATATCCCAACACAGGCATATACCGCAATCGTTGCAAATCGGAGTAACGGCGCCACTTGGCGTGCTGGGGTTGCGAGTTACTCCCATGGCGTACCTTGCTCTGTTTGTACTGCTGGGAGTGCGCCACAGATCTGTCCCATTCCGACAACCGGCCGGGCGCCGAACGGATCCCAGCGTTCCCCGGTGTAAACGGATGCTCGCATTTCCCCGAACTCCGCGTCTGCTACGGAATGTCGGCCCAAATCGTCAGTCATCTATTTTCAGCGATTCGCTGGGCACGAACGGACGTCCGTTCTTCTCCTGTATTTCCTGCATTTTGGCTTTGAGACAGAAAAGAGCCAGCTTGACGATTTCCCGGTCTCTCTGGCGTGCAGCGATTTTCCCTGGGAACACCAGCCGATCGCTGATCCACTGGAACTCGAGGTATTCCTCCCCTTTGGCTGCATAGCTGACGACCTTGGACGGCTCGACGAAGTGTGGCTCTTCCGGTACAACCTGCTCTTCCTGCGTGGTGTTTTCTTCGGTGCTCATGCGCTGTCTCCTGTCTTTCCGCGATGATGGATATGTTCCGCCGTGATAATCGTTATCCTAACATAATAATTCTGCAGTTCCTGGCCGCTTCGCGGCTGCCGTCTGGTCCTTGGACCCCACACGATGGCCTGCTATCGATACATAATAGCCAATTATGTTACGATAGGCGGTATCGAGGCAGTAACCAGAGGCCACCCGGAGCCTACGATCCGCCCCGGTGGCCCTGAACCCCCCTCCAACCGCATTTTTGAGGTCCGAGAAATGCCCAAAACCGCCAAATCCTCTGCTCTGCCCTTCAACCCGGACGCGATGCTGGAGTTCGTTGAATACCCAGATCACGCCGAAAACACGCAAAAGCAGTATATCACGGTTGCGCGGACGTTCCTGCATTGGTGCGCTAATCGTAGTCTCCACCCGGATCACGTCACGGCAGCCCATCTCCAGCGTTTCCTCGATGACCGGGGTCTGTCGCGATCCAGCCAGTTGGCCTACATGCAGGCATTGAGTGCTTTATATGGGATTCTGCAGGATCGTGGCCTTGCCGACGATAATCCCACCAGCTCCTGGTCGGTGCAGTACCGCAAGAAAAAGGGGAAGTCTGGTCCGCGCATGGCGAAGCGGTTGCCGACGGTTTTGGACAGTGAGGAGGAAACGCGATTTCTGGCGACTATTCCGCTAGACGACCTGCTGCCCTTCTCCGTCTATCGCAAGCGGGTTTTTCTTCATCTCTTGCTCTTTACGGGTTTGCGGGTGTCGGAGGCGTTATCCCTTTCTCTCGCCCAGGTGCGTCTCGAGGCGGATCCACCCGTCGTGCGCGTGATCGGCAAGGGAAACAAGGAGCGCGAGGTGCCCATATCCCCGACCCTGCAGGTCGTGCTCGAGGGCTACCTCGAGAGGCGGCAGCGTTTCGTGCGCAACGGGGATTGGCTCTTTTCGACGGCGGTCGGAGCACCGTTCACCCGGACCTGGGCCTATACCACGGTTTCGGAGGTGATCCGCGGTGCCGGCATCCAGAAACCGGCCTACGGCCCCCACGTCTTACGGCATACCTTCGCGACCCGTCAGCTGCGCGCGGGCATCGCGCCCGCCATCGTCAAGGCCTGGCTCGGCCACGAGGATCTGGCTATTACCTTCCGGGTCTATGAGCATGTGTTTGCCGCACCGGCGGGGGTGCGGCCGGTGTAAGGCATGTACGATCGAGGCGCGCACCATCAGACCGCTCATTTGTTACGCCACCATGAAGAAAAAGCCATCAAAGCGCAGGGTGCATCTTTCTCACCCAGCGCTCCCAATCCTGCCATGTCCGCTCGGCTGATAAGATGGTTTGCGCAGCCTGACGTTGCGTTAATCCGCGCTCTGATCTAACAGCCCGTATTTCTTCAGATATTGGATAACGGTCTGCCATGCGACTACTTCTGACGCCTCACCGTGTGATACATGCCATAGTCTTGGGACTCCCAAACTTCACCGACTTTCAGGTTTTGGATAGCTGCAAGATCTTCCGGCTTGTATCCATATTCTTCGCAAAAGAATCCAGGCAGGTCGGATTCTTTTAATGTTCTGTAGCGCTGGCCATAGAAGGCTTGGCTAGACCAGAATCCGCGATACCTCTTGTTTTCGGTAGTAACTTCCATGATGCTCTCCTTTCCCATTTCAAGGTTCAACATTCAACTGCAGATACAGGATAACACACGCATTGCGTGTGTTAAGCGTATGTTTCGGCTCCGCGTGGGACTGCCCTTTTGGCTGGATGCCATTGCCTTGCACGCCGGAGCCTATACCCTGATTCCCGTCGATGCTTTGTGGTTTCCCAGCGCTGTGTATTGGCTCGTGCGTCATTACCATAATGCGGTTCATATCCCCATACCTAAACGCATTGGCTTTACGCCGCATTATGGTAATGACCAGACTAAAGAAGGTACCGCGGAGAATCCGGACCCCACGCGACAGGATCTCCCAGGTCGTCTCGCCAAAATACCGGCGCACCCGCTCGACGATGGCGTGCTGCAGCGGTTCGCCCTGCTATAGCAGCGCATAAAGCACCAGGAGAGCGATACCGGCATTGAGCAGGGAAGCTTCGGCACCCCCGAGCAGTGAGAACAGGGTACCGCTGTGGCGAAGCAAGGTGGAACCGGAAGACCACCAGGCAGACCCAGCCGAGGCCCGCAGCGAAAAGCTCAGGGGCGTGTGGCGCAGCATGGGCCAGGCGTGGTGTGACGGACCTAGCAGGAGCTTCGGCAGGAAGTGGGTGAGCACCGAGCGCCGCTCACCCGGACCTGGGCCTACACGACCGTTTCGGAGGCTATCCGTGGTGCCGGCATCGAGAAACCGGCCTACGGCCCCCACGTCTTACGGCATACCTTCGCGACCCGTCAGCTGCGCGCCGGCATCGCGCCCGCCATCGTCAAGGCCTGGCTCGGCCACGAGGACCTGGCTATTACCTTCCGGGTCTACGAGCACGTGATTGCCGCGCCGGCTGGGGTGCGGCCGGTGTGAGTGTCCCGCTGTTTTATTCGCGATCAACGCTGATCTGGGACACAGGTGTATCCTGCCGGACAGACCGGATTATTGGGTGGTGGCGCGTAGTAGCCGGGTGGTGGAACGTCATTTTGGGTTTCCTGCCCATGCCCAACGGCGTAGCCCGCCAAACCGCCCATACCGGCACCGATAGCGGCGCCGGCCAATGGCGCACCCGTCTGGTTGCCGATCACAGCCCCAGCGAGGGCTCCCAACAGTGCCCCGCCGCTGGCATCCGCCGTGGTGGCATTGCTCGCATAGGGATTGTTCGCGCAACCGGCCAATGCCAGCGCGCCAATCAAGAGAAACGGTATCGTTGTACGCATGGAGTGCTCCTGTCTGCCTGCCGCGGAACGACGCTTGGCATCCGGATGGCCTTTACGCCGCGATGCAGTACCTGGATGCGTTAGCGATGATGGCCAACAGCACGTTAGACGGAAGCAGGGCCGACGATGTTCCTTGGTTATCGATCTGCTGGGCGGCCCGCGCGGCGCCGCTCGATCACCCCCGCATAATCCTCGGTAGCGTTTAGTATGGCGCGCGCTTTGGCGATGCTGCCGTACATTTCGTCGATCCAGCCTGAATACCTGTCGCGATCATCTTTTGTTCGCTCTTTTTTCTCCGGGCCATCCAGATATAGTGTCTCGAGTTTGTCGGTTACTGTCCGAAGCGCAGCGCGCAGCGCGCTTATGGCTTCTATATCGCTACTTATGGACGGTTCTATACTCGGGGCAATCCGGTTCTGATTTAGCCAATGCTTGCCTGTGGTAGCCATCAAAGCATACTCCAATCCGTGCTCTATTTTTAGGATAGCATGGATCGGAATGCTGTAAACCGCAGATATTCACTGCCGGACTCGCGCAATCCCAAATTAGTTGTGAGAGAGGCTGGCAACAAATTCGCAGGCGATTTTGTTAAACTATTTATCTCTGTCGCATTATAGTATATTGTACACAAAGACGCATTATAAAACGATTATTATCGTTGCGAACGAATTATGAGCATAACTTATCACGAAACAATCGAGAAAATTAGGTTCTTCGACGTTTCATGTGGGTAGCCGGAGATCGAGCTTACCCAGGATGAGATAGGCCATATTGATGAAGTTCTTGTGGGTGCGGTAGCCACGGGCCTTGGCCTTGGCAGACTGCAGGAGGCTGTTGAAGCCCTCCAAGATACCGTTGGTGATCTGGCTCTCGAACCAGCGGAGGATGCCATCCCAGTGGTTCATGAGGGTGTAGGTGACTTTGACCAGAGGGGGTAGTCCGCTGGCCTTGGCGTTTTCCATCCAGGCCTTGAGGAGCACAGCGCCCTGGTGGCGATTCTGGATCGTGAAGATTTCTTGGAAGGTCAGGCGGAACTGGTAGGCCTGGGCCGTCTTGAGGTTCTGGTTCTTGAGGAGCTCCTGGAGCTTGGCGCTCTGCTTGGCCGAGAGCTTTCCTGGATTCTTGAGCCAAAGCCAGCGGCTCTTCTTTAGGTCGGGTTGGGAGTACACCTCTCCCTTGCGCACGACGTCCACGGCCTCATTGATGAGCTTCATCAGGTGAAAGCGATCGAAGGTGACCTGGGCGTTGGGTAGGTGTTCTGCGGCACCTTTTTGGAAGGCTGGAGAGAGGTCCATGCTCACCTCCGCAATAGCCTCGGAGTTACCACCATGGGCCTGCAGATCTTCGCAGAACTTCTCAAAGGTCTGAGCATCCTTGCCTGGGGTGGCGAAGAGTAAGCGCTTGGCCGCCAGGTCCACGAACAGGGAGATGTAGTCGTGGCCGCGCCGGCTGTTGGTTTCGTCGACACCGATGGCCTGAACCTCCGACATGTCCACCGCCTCGCGGGCTTTGGAGACATAATGGTCGATCACCCGCCAGAGTCGCTGGTCCGTCTCCCGGACCAATCGGGAAACCGTCAACACCGGCATCTCCCGGACCATGGCCATGACGAGAGCCTCGAAGAGCAGTGTGAATCCTGAGCCTTCCCGCGCCCAGGGGACGGGCACCAAATGCACACCGTGTTCCGGGCACTGGACCCGCGGCACCCGAGCATGGAGGTAGGCCGCATGCTGGAAGAAGTCGAGGTGGCGCCAGACCTTCTCCTGCGTGTCATGGACGGGACAATCCTGACCGCAGACCGGACAAGGGAAGTGGCTACCTCTTGAGAAGTTCACATAGAGGTCCAGGCGCTTCTCCTCCACCGTAAACCGAACCGCGTCCACCGCCCACGGTGGAACTAGGCCCAATGCCAGCGTGAACAGCTGATTCCCTTGGTCCATAAATCCCCTCGGCTTGCTGACCGCTCCACTAGGCAATCATACCGCCTTACCCACTCAAAATGTCGAAGAGCCGAAAATTATAATAATAAGCAACAACACAACCACTCTAAGCAAAACTACTTCTCTAATAATGAGCTTAGATTTTTTTTGAACACCTTCAAGACCAAACATTTCTACTTGGCTTTCAATATCATAAAGAACTTCAAGTGTATCCGAATATCGATCTCTAGGATTTGCTGAGACCATTTTTTTTATAACTCTATCAAGCCAGTCTGGAATGTCAGGACGATACCGGCGCAGCGATCTGTAACCTTCAGCGTCGATCGGGGGCTTCCATCGAGAGAACATATAATAGAAAGTAACACCAAGTGAATACACATCTGAACGACTATCTCCTGGCGCACCGGCAATTATTTCTGGTGCCATATATGCCAGTGTTCCTAGCATAAGATTTGATTTCTGGTCTATTGTGCCAGGTACGAGAGCAAAAAGCAGCAACACATCGCCACGGTCGGTGATGAAGACATTGTCTGGCTTGATATCTCGATGTATGATATTTAATTTATGTAAAGCGTAGACAGCTTTTGCGAGTTGCTTCATGATTTCTAGTCCTTCCCTTACGGTCAGCGTCTTCGATCTAATTATCATTGATAAATTTTGACCTTTATATGATAACATTACAGTATATACTTGGCTGCGGCAGCGTCCGTCATGTGCTGTGCGTACCAACCACGGGCTAGACACAATCGATGAAACCCAATCTTCAGTGGCAAATGTGCGCCGGATTGCATCATCATCATTTAATTGCCGCTTTGGAAACTTTAAGACCTTCTCAGTATTGCTCTTTTCATCAAATGACCGAAATAATACGCTCTGATACCCATCATATATGTGCTCCAAGATATGATAACCATCAATATTGGCGCCAATGTTTGGCGGTCTCCCTATCGGTATTGAAAAAAACTCGTGCTCAAAAATGCTCATCGTTTTTGATGGGAGCCAAAGTACCTCTAATAAGCCAATCGTGACATCGTCCTGAGATCCGTTAACAATTGCGGAATTGGCCATTTTCTCTGCAGCATCTGCAAGTGAACTGGCTGAAATCATGATTTCTCTAATTTCTCGTTCTTTAAGATAACGATAGCAGCCGTCAGACATTAGTATAATAATGTCATCTTGTTCTATATCTAACTTGTGAAAATCAGTATTCAAGACATCATTCATGCCCGCCGCTCGGTATACAATATTGCCAATCATAGCTTTAATAGTATGATCAACAGTTAGTAGAGTAATATTTCTGTTGCGCCATCGGTAGCAGTGAACATCCCCCGCATAACACGCATAAAATTCCCATCCGCGCATTACTATCGCACAAAAGACTGTTGCCATTCCAGCAAGATTGGGATCGTTGCGTGATAACCAATGTATTGATCTGTTCGCAGCATCAACTGCTCGTCCTAGGGCGCTCGCAATTGATATGGTTGGGGAAAGGTGAGTGTACCCATCAATTAGTTGACGGACGAACAACTCTGCTGCTACTCTTCCAGCTTTTCCACCACTCATACCATCGGCCAGCACCCAAATATTGCCGCGGGTTTGTCGCAGGCTGGCTCCTCCGTCAGCATAAGCTATATAATCTTGATTGGTTTTATTTTGACTCGCTGATATGGAATAATGAGCAACACGACAGTAGCTCTGGTTTTTAATGTAATTTATTTCAAAAGTATCTCTATATGGTTTTTTCATAAATAGACGCACGAGCGATATTCGTCGAAAAATCTTGGAGCATGTGGTTCAGGACGCATGGACGAGATGCAGCCTGAGCGCTGCTCCCCAAAATCGTCCGCTGCAGCAGTGAACAAACTCATCCAGGTGCAGTTGCAAATATTTCTCATGACACCGTGACAAGTGGTTCTTCGACATTTCATGTGAGTAGCCTAAGATCCAGCTTCCGGGTATGCGGTAAGCCATTTTGGGTAGTTCATGTGGGCGCAGTAATCACGTGCTTTGGTTTTGACGGATTGGGGGTGGCTGTTGACGTGCTGCCCCCGGATGCCATTGGCAATCTGGCTCTCGTACCATCGCGGTGCACGTCCCAATGATTCATCATGGTGTAAGCAACCTTGATCAGGGGCGGTAATCCGCTGGTTTTGATGTTTTCCATCCACGTCTTCAACAGGGTTTCGTCTTGATGGTGGTTTTTGATTTGAAGATTCCCTGGAAAGTCAGGTAGTACTGATAAGCCTGAGCTGACTTGAGGTTCTATTTTTTTCGGAGCTCCTGGAACCTGGCGCGTTGCTTGGCCGAGAACTTTTCCGGGCTCTTGAGCCACAGCCAACGGATTTTTTCCAGGTTCGGCCGGAAGTAGACATTCCACCACCTTGCGCTCGGTATCCACGGCGTCATAGATAAGTATCCTGATGTGGAAGCGATCTAAGGTGATCTGGGCGTTCGGCAGGTTTGCTGCAGCTCCTTTTTCGTAGACTAGTGAGAGGTCCATGCTGACTTCTGCAATGGCCTTGGCCCTGCGGCCATGGGTCTGCGGATCTTCGGCGAATGTCGTGAGATTCCTGACATCCTTGCCCGGCGTATTAAAGAGTAGGCGTTTGGCCTCCAGGTCCACGAACAGGGCAATGTAATCATGGCTCCGTCGCCTGCTGGTTTTGACGACATCGATAGCGTGTACCTCGGACAGGTCCACGGCCGCGCGGGCTTTGGAAACGAAATGATCGTGCACACGCCAGAGCCGCTGATGATCCGTCTCACGGACCGAGTGGACGACTGTCAGCACAGGCATCTCTCGGACCGTAGCCATCACCTGAGCCTCGAAGAATAACCTGAACCCCGAGCCTTCCCGCGCCCAAGGAAGAGGCGCCAAATGCACTCCCTGTTCTTGGCACTGGAACGGAGGTACGCGGACGCGGAGATCCGCCACACGCTGAAAGAAATCCAATTGGCTCCAGAAATTCTCCTGGGTGTCGAGTACCTGGCAATCCTGACCGCAGACCGGGCATGGCAAGTGACTCCCCTTGGGGACGTTGCCGTGCAGGTCCAGCCGTTTCTCTTCTACGGTAAACCGCACGTCGTCCACCGCCCACGATAGAACCAATCCCAGTGCCTTAGTGAACAGCTGATTTACTTGATCCATCCTTTGTCTCATCTAGCTGCCCTTCTCATAGAACAATAATTTCGCCTTACGCACTCGAAATGTTGAGGAGCCGTTCTGCGGCACAAACAGTGTTTTCAAGAAGCATGGCAATAGTCATTGGGCCAACACCGCCTGGTACGGGGGTTATCCATGATGCTATTTTGCGCACGTTTTCGTAATCGACATCACCAATGATTCTGCCATCGGCATTTCTCGATATGCCCACGTCAACAACAACGGCCGCTCGCTTTACCATTTCGCTGCAGATTAGTCCGGCATGTCCAGTGGCTGAAATCAATATGTCAGCATTTCTGGTGTGATCACTCAGATTGGTTGTCAGTTTGTGACATATACTGACGGTTGCGCCCTCATTTATAAGCATGTTAGATAATGGCTTACCAACAATATTGCTCGCTCCTATAACAACTACGTTTGCTCCAGATAGAGATATATGATTATATTTAAGTAAGTTGATTACGCCCTTTGGGGTGCATGGCAAGAGGTGCGTTGGTGATCCAACGGCCAATCTCCCAACATTATATGGATGAAAACCATCAACGTCCTTTCGTGGCGATATAGATTCGATTATATGCGGTATATCTATATGTTTAGGAAGTGGTAGCTGAACTAGAATACCGTGAATAGTTGGGTCATCATTTAACATGTATATATCATTTATGATTTGTTGTTGTGAAACGTTGTTATTATAGCGGTAGATAATGTTCTTTATTCCGCATTGGTCGCAGGCGTTTGCCTTGTTTTTAACATATAATGCCGATGCTGGATCATCTCCAATAAGTATGACGGCGAGAGCCGGTGTGAGCTTATGAAAAGTAAGTTGAGAGACACGTCTACTCAGATCGTTGATGATTGATCTGGCTAGAGACTTTCCATCAAGTATGTTTGCGGTCATTAGGTGTATCCTAAGAATTGGTTAAGATGGTATCTGTCAATCCTGTATTACGGTGGTGATAATAGTGCCTCCATATGATTAGCTGGGCAGTTTCTGAGAATTATATCTAACCTCCCAGTCCAGGCACCCATGCTGTTCCTGCAAGCGGTACTCTGGCCATTGCGGCCGCCTCCACGGTGAGCGCTACCAAGTCTTCTCGCTCCAGATGATGGACGTTACTCTTTCCACATGCACGTGCCAGAGTAGTTAACTCCATAGTGAGCGTTTGCAGATAATTCTGAACCCGCTTCGCTGCCCAATCTGGAGTTAATCGTTTCTCCAGAATGGCATCCTGAGTCGTTATGCCGACGGGACAACGCCCCGTGTGACAGTGGTGACATGCTCCCGGCATTGTCCCCAGGGTTTGGTAGTCCTCCTGTGCGTCTATTGCGTTTCCAGCGAGGTCCGTCCATGTCGGCGCATTACAGCCCATCGCCATGAGCACTCCTTGTCCTATGGATACCGCGTCTGCCCCCATTGCCAACGCCTTGGCAACGTCCGCGCCGGTGCGGATACCTCCAGAAATTACCAACTGCACCGTGTTTTTCATTCCCAAATCTTCCAGAGCCTGCACCGCCTGACGCAGCGCAGCCAGGGTGGGAATGCCCACATGTTCTATGAAGACCTGCTGGGTTGCGGCTGTTCCCCCCTGCATCCCATCCAACACGATTACGTCGGCACCGGCGTGGACAGCAAGTTTTACATCGTGATAGGTGCGAGACGCACCGATTTTAACGTATATCGGCTTCTCCCAATCCGTAATCTCACGGAGCTCCTGGATTTTTATCGTAAGGTCGTCTGGACCAGTCCAATCGGGATGGCGGCAAGCAGAACGTTGGTCAATCCCGGCCGGTAGGGTACGCATGGCCGCCACGCGAGGATTAATTTTTTGTCCCAGCAACATGCCACCACCCCCTGGCTTCGCACCTTGGCCAATGACAATCTCGATTGCATCGGCACGACGTAGGTCATCTGGCCGGAATCCATAGCGCGAAGGTAAACATTGATACACGAGGATTTTTGATGCGATCCGCTCCTCTTCCGTCATTCCACCGTCGCCCGTTGTGGTTGAAGTTCCGACAGCAGAGGCAGCCCGCCCCAACGCTTCCTTCACCGACGCCGAAAGGGCTCCAAAACTCATACCGGCGATAGTGATCGGAATATCCAAGACGATGGGCTTGCTGGCATACCGTGTCCCAAGCACTGTTTGTGTAGAGCATTTTTCACGATACCCTTCAAGGGGGTAACGCGACATTGAGGCCCCCAGTAATAACAAGTCATCGAAGTGCGGCACTCTGCGTTTTGCACCTAACCCACGGATTTCGTAGAGACCATGCGTCGCCGCCTGTTGGATATAACTAAGAACTGTCGGGTCGTAGCCGGCGGATATTTCTTGTGCAGGAACGTGGTGATTCGCGGTTTTCATGCTGTAAATCCTCTCAGTAGTCGTGTCGTGCGTCGGCATTCCAATGATAAAGTTTGCGTGACGAGGCGATCCTGCGGAATTGTTGCGCATCGTAGTGCCGATAGTCCGTTCCCGCTGCACGCAATAAAGCGTCAACGGCCTGATAGTCTGCTTCTTGCATTGGCTCCTCCTGCGCATCTGCCCCCAGAGACGCAATTTTACCCCTTACATACAGCACTGCTTCGTAGAGCGAATCTCCAAAAGCATCGCCCGCATTACCACAGACAACCATACGTCCTGCTTGCGCCATGAATGCACTGAAACTACCGACCGAACCCCCAACAACAATATCCCCACCTTTCAGCGAAATTCCACAGCGCAGTCCGGCGTCTCCATCGATAATTAAAAGCCCTCCATGAGCGGATGCCCCTGCCGCATTGGATGCAAATCCACGAACGTGTACCCGTCCGCTCATCATGTTTTCTGCGACACCAGTGCCGGCACTTCCATCAATCATAACGGTTGCTTTTTGGTTCATCCCGCCAGCGTAATACCCTGCGTGACCAAGAATGTGCACCTTCCATGGGGCATTCAAGCCCACGGCCAAATTGTGCGCCCCATCGGGATGTTCAATGGCGACGGTCCCGCCAGTATCCTGAGCAATAGTTTGATGCAAATATTGATTGATCTCACGCACCGAGGTGTTGCGCAGATCGAAGGTCAGACCTTCCATAGGTAAATCTCCTCCGGGGCTGGCTCAAAGACATGCGCATGATCGATATCCGGAAGATGCGCGAGGGCTCGGAACTCTGAGGCGATGGCAACATAATCGCTAGTTTCAGCAACAACGGCGGGTTTACAGGCAAAAGGATCGCGTACTAGAGCCATTTCATCCGTCGTCCCCATCAGGAAAGTGAAAAACCCATCAAGCGCCGAAAAGCTTTTCTCAATGGCTGCTTCCAGCGTATCGCCTTCGCGTAAACGCCATTCCAGAAAGCGGCATGCGGCCTCGGTATCGTTGTCGGTAGCGAAGACGATCCCCTCGGCTTCCAGGGTACGGCGGAGACTGTAAGGGTTGGACAGGGAGCCGTTGTGCACCAAACAAAAATCCTTTCCCGCCGTAAAGGGGTGCGCCCGATCCGGGGTAACAGCGGATTCTGTGGCCATGCGTGTGTGTGCCACCAAGTGACTCCCCTGCACCGTTCCCAGGGCATACCGATCGGCCACTTCGGCCGGGCGTCCCACATCCTTGTAGACGATCATCCGATGGCCTAGAGCCAGCATTTGAACCTCCGGGGCATTGTCCCGTACCCAAGATTGAATTTTTTGGGTAGCTTGGATATCGCTCTGCAAAATCGCATGGTTGGCGCACGACTGTATAGTCACCCTCGTTTGCAGATCGTCCTCCATCCGTTTAGCCAGGGCTGCCCACCCATATCCTGCAGCCTGTCCAACATACAAGCTGATCTGAGACTGTGCTTCCGAGACGTTATCGATAAATACGGCGACACCCGCAGAATCTGGCCCACGCTCCGTCATCCCCTGCAGCATGGGCAGCATCCAGCCCCCTAATTGGGGATACAACTCTTCTTTTTTGATCAACAGACCAACGATCCCACACATGGCTGCATTCTCCTTTCTCCGTGCCCAACGGCACGAGCTTGCTTGCTCAAAAGAACTCCAGATAACTCTGTAGCTCCCAATCCGAAACGTGGCGCATATATTCCACCCATTCCATGTGCTTGAGACGCAGAAACTCCTCAGCTACAGGACCGAGGGCCTGACGCACGGTTGGATCCGCCTCAAGGGCCAGCAAGGCCTCGTGCAGGTTTTGTGGAAGGACCCCTATCCCTGCTTCCTTGAGTGCCTCAGGTGACCAATCGTACAAGTTGGCATTCACTGGAGCCCCAGGATCCAGCTTTCGATCGACTCCATCTAAGCCAGCCGCAATGACCGCGGCGGTAGCCAGATAGGCATTACTGGATCCATCTGGAAGGCGTAACTCCAAACGCCCACCAGGAATGCGGACCATAGAGGACCGATTGTTATCGCCATAGCTAATGTAGGCTGGAGCCCAGGTGGCGCCCGTCAGGGAACGGCCGACCACGAGCCGCTTGTAAGAATTGACCGTAGGCGCACAGAAGGCAGCGAGAGCCGGTGCGTGTGCAAGCAACCCGCCAAGAAAATGGTATGCGACGGAAGACAAGCCAAGGCCTTTGGGGTCGCCCGCGTCGGCAAACAAGTTCTGGCCCTCAGCATTGCCGATAGAGAGATGCATGTGCATCCCATTCCCCGGCCGATTGGGAAAGGGCTTGGGCATGAAAGAACAGATCAATCCCATGTCGTGAGCGATTTCCGCCGCTGCCATTTTGAAAAAGGTGAATTGATCGCAAGAGCGCAAACAGTCGGTATAGGTATAATTGACTTCGAACTGCCCATTGGCGTCCTCGTGGTCAATTTGATAGACATCGATATCACAGGCGATCAAGCTACTTACCAGCCGTTCCAAGAACGCTCGCGATCGAGAGAGCCCCTTGTAGTCGTAACACGGTTTTGGCAGAGAGTCACTCGGGTCACAGGGATGGATACGCCCGTGGTCGTCTCGCTGCAGCAAGGAAAACTCCGGCTCCAATCCGGTATACAGGGTCCAGCCCCGCTCAGTCAGGCGCTGAACTTGCGTTTTCAACGTTACCCTGGTGTCAAAAGGCCAGGGTTTGCCGTGTACATGGCCATCACAAACGATGCGCGCATATCCCGGCTGCCAGGGAACCAGAGACAGGGTAGAAAGGTCGCCAACGGCCATAAAATCCGGTCCGTGGGGTTCCATGCCCAGTCCCCACACGGCAAAACCGGCAAAACCGGCACCGTTTTCGAGAATACTGGCAAAATGTTTGACCGGCACGGACTTGGTTTTGGCTGCACCGTGGATATCCACGAACTGCGCCAGAACATAACGAATATCCCGCTCTTGCAGAAACTCCAACGCTTCTTCGTACGTCATCGCCCTACTCCCTCCTTCAAGCTCATGGCCGTAACTCCCCGGCGAGTGCGCGCAGGGTTTCCTGAAAATAGTGTCCAAAGCTTCCATCAAACCATAAGCGCAAGCTTCGCAGCTCGCTTTCGGGGACTGCTATGACCGATACCCCAATCATGTTCGTCAAAACGACGGGCCGTGTACCCAGGTCGAGAGCGGCAAAGTTCACACCGCAAATCTGCCGCAATAGGATCGGAACTCCATCGCCCTGCAGACGCAATGCCGCTCCATCTCGCAAGACCGGGAAGACGCCCGAGGGGATCGGAGATTCTCTGAGACCATCGATTACGTCTTTCTGACCCTCCAATAAAAATTCACTTCGACCGAGCCGGTACACTGCAACTGCATCGCCCGAATCCCAGGTATTCGGCAACGACGGGACGGGGTTCCCTTGCTCCTGCAACCAGGCAGCTGCCCCGGGCCCCTTACACCCCCAACGCGGCTCCAGAGAGAGATCGACAGCAGTTACGAAGGGCGTCGACCAGCCCTGCAGAGGGCTCCGTCGTTTGGCAGCAATAGTCATACCATCACCTCCCGTTGTCGCAGGTGATCGGGATCATAGAAAGGTGTATCCACCACTTCCGCATACACCATTCGCCCATCGCCCAGCCGTATCGGGAGCGTCGCCACTACGTCTGCGAACGCTCTGTCCAAGAGCGCCAAACCGATATGGGCATCCAGAGTTGGGCTAAAGGCGACGCTCGTCACCCGTCCGGCAATCCGATCGTCAACGATAATCAAGTGATTTTCGAGAGGCGGTGTTTCTCGGTAAGCAGGCAACAATCGAAAGCCGCGCAATCGACGTCGCTGTGGGTGGTTCTGTAAAACTTGCAGACTACGCTGGCCGACAAAGAATGGTTTATCCATCTTGACGGCCCAGTCGAGACCCAACTCATAGGGATGAGTCAGACCGTCGCTGTCTTGACCCAAAAGGATATGGCCTTTCTCGAGACGCAATACACGCTGGGCTTCCACACCAAAGGGTCGAATTCCGAACGCTGCCCCGGCTGTCATGAGCGCCTCCCATACTGCCATGGCGCAACTCGCGGGAACGTGAATTTCGTAGCCCCACTCGCCGACGAATCCTACCCGGAGCACCCGTGCCGGGACATTCGCGATGTGCGTCTCGCGGATGCCAAGATAGGGGAAGGCATCGCCGCTGAGGTCGAGGTCGCTTAGTTGGTGCAGTACTTCCCGAGATTCTGGCCCGGCCAGGTTCATCGCGGCAAAGGTCCCGGTCAGGTTGGTGATCACGCAATCGAGACGCCACCACGTGTTCCAGCGACTCCAGTCGCGATAGACAGCAGCCGCTCCCGAAGACGTCGTGGTCACATAAAAGTGATCTGGCGCCAGGCGACCCACCACGCCGTCATCGATGACCGTGCCTGCCTCATCGCACATCACCCCGTAGCGCGTCATCCCCACCTTGAGTTTGGCATAACGGGAGATGTACACACGCTCAAGAAACTCCACTGCCTGGGGTCCGCGGACCTCGATCTTGCCGAGTGTGCTGACATCGATCAGGCCAACGCCGTTGCGCACATTTTTTACCTCAGCAAGAATGCACGCCCCACGCTCTTGCTCGCGTTCCGTGCGGTAAAAGTCGGGACGCCACCAATCCCCGGCCTGACTCATCTGCGCTCCAGCCGCCACGTGGGCTTCGTGCAAGGGGGTGTGACGATAGGGGTGGAATCCCCTGCCAGCCAAGATGGCCAGCGGAACTGGGTGGTAGAAAGGCCGCGCCGTAGTCGTTCCGACTTTCTCGTGTGATAAACCTTGCGCGCGCGCAAGAATACGCAGCGCATTCATATTTGAGTGTTTCCCCTGGCTCGGACCCATTCCGTTGGTGGTGAACCGTTTCAACAGTTCGATGTTATCAAAACCCTCCTGCATGGCATTGGCGTAATCCTTAAGCTGAAGGTCCTCATCCAAATCAACGAAGTTCTTGCCATCGGGATGCTCAACGATCGGCCACGGATGACTCGGCGACTGGGCTTCTGGTGCCACACGCCGCTGGGAAGGCGTACCAAAACCCAAGAAAGCCGCAGCCTCTTCCCCGGCGCGTGTGCCATCTTCCTGTTTGTGGGCGGCCGTATACATGCCATTCACTCGCCCACAGGCCAGTATCCCAGGGGGCAGCGTGGCGGGAACAAACTGCTCCACCTCGTCGGCATAGCGCATGCGGGCTCCCGCCTGGTAGAGCAGATGGGCTGCCGGTGCCCAGCCAACGCTCAGGCAAATGCTGTCACACGGGAGTGTCTGTATCTGGGAGGTGTCTGCTCGACCATTTGCCCAGGGCGCAATTCGAGCTCCCGTAACCACCACAGCGTTGGCATCGGGCACCGCCTCAACAATCGTATACTGATCAAAGATGGGAACGCCCTGGCTTCGCAACCAGTCGCGCGGAGCCGCGTCGGCCATGGCCGAGCTGCGCATTTCCACCACACCAGCCGGCACGATACCATGCAGTATCAGATCTTCCGCCAGTCGGTAAGCGTCATCGTTGGCTGCCAAAATTACCGGTGCATCGCCAATAGCCACGGCATAGCGATACAGCAGCCGCTGCGCAGCCGAACCCAGCATGACCCCAGGCAAATCGTTGTTTCGGAAAACGGCGGGTTGTTCAATCGCACCTGTGGCAACAACCATCGCACGGGCGCGAAGTTTGGTCATCCTCTTTTCATCTACAAGAGCCAACCAATGGTCAGCGTAATACCCGACCACGGTCGTGCTCAAACGCAAGCGGATTTGCGGATGCTCCCGCACCCGTTGTACAAGGTCTTGCGACCGCTCGTATCCCTCCGCTCGGCGCCCACGCTGATACTGCGCGGATCCCCCCGCGTGGAGGTTCTCGTCAATCAGCAAGACCTGCGCACCTCGCTCGGCAGCCGCCAATGCCGCAGCCATCCCGGACAAGCCTGCTCCGACAACAGCAACATCGCAAAAGTCGTAATCCTTGGGGGTTTGCTGCCGGGATCCGTGCAGGTCCAAAACCCCCAAACCGGCAACACGACGGAACATACGCTCCCAGAGAGGAAACCAGCTTTTTCGGTAGAACGCCTTGTAATAAAATCCAACTGGCAGGAAAGCAGAAAGGCGATCGAGGACACGCATTGGGTCTCGGGTAAGGCTTCCGCGGTGATTTACCGCATACAGATCCATACCCTCCTGGAGCAGAGAGACGTCGGCACGCAGGTTCAGCTGCCGTCCAGACTGCATGAGGGTATTCACATCATGATTGGCCAGGGAGAAAATTCCGCGCGGTCGGTGATACTTGAAGCTCCGTCCCAGGACTTGCTGACCGGCCGCCCACAGGGCACTGGATACCGTATCACCGGCAAAACCCTGGACTGGATTGCCCTCGAAGCGAAAGGAAATTGGTCGGTCACGAGCGATCCATTCGCCTGGAACGGATGCCAATCTTCGTCCGCTCATGTCGGATCCCCCATCCGGGCCGAGCCTAAGATCTCATCAGTCGCCGTATCCCGCCGGATCGCAAACCACTCGTTGCAGGGCAGGTGGCACCACCATTCCTCCTTGACCCCCGCAGCGCCTTGGCGGAAGAAGAGGTGGCGCGCCCATTCAGCGTCGCTGCATTGTGTCGGATCTGGCATCGAGCGACGTACCCCATAATACAAAAATTCCGCAAGATTTCGGGTGCCACAAATCGGACAAGGCAACATCTTCATGGCGGTCTCCTCCCCTTAATGTCCCACAGCGGCGGCGCCGCGTTCGCCGGTGAGGGAAAAATCGGTAAAGCGATCCAAGGAAAATCCAGCAATCAACGGATGCGGCTGGTTCTCCGCCAGGGTGTGTGCCATGGTTTTTCCAGCAATGGGCGTGGCCTTGAAACCCCAGGTGCCCCATCCGGCATCCAAATAGAATCCTTCGACCGGAGTTTTCCCCATGATCGGGGAAAAATCCGGCGTCATATCTGCCATGCCCGCCCATTGCCGAACGACCTTGAGTGGCGACAGGAATGGAAACAAATCAAGCATATGAGCGGCCAGTCCCTCCACAAAGTCCAGAGTGGAACGGGTCGAGTGGAGCTCATAGGGGTCCAGAGACGCACCCATGACCAGCTCCCCCCGCGCCGACTGGCTCACATACACATGCAGGCTGCCAGATACGATAATGGGATCCAACCAAGGTTTGGTCGGTTCGCTCACCATTGCTTGCAGAGGATGTACGAAAATGGGGGACTCCAATCCCACCATGTCTAATATGGCGGGGGTAGACCCAGCTACAGCAGAGAGTACTCGGTCGGTATGGATGTATCCTCGTGTAGTGTTTACCCCGACCACCTTACCGGATCGCACGTCGATCCCCGTGACGGCGGTCTGCTGGTGAATTTCCACCCCCCGCAGGTCTGCGCCACGTCCGTATCCCCAAGCCACAGCATCGTGCCGAACGATAGCCCCCGGTGCGTGATAGAGAGCTCCCAATACGGGCGCATGCCCGCCGCATTCCAGATCCATCATGGGTAGGACCCGATGGACAAAATCGGCGTCCACTACCTCGGATTCCACCCCATAATGTTTGTTGACTTCCGCTCGCCAGCGCATGGTGCGCATAGCCGAATCGCTGTGGGCCAAGGTGAAATGCCCGCGTCGCGAATAAAAGAGATTGAGATCAAAATCCTCCGCGAGGTCCTCCCAGAGGCGAATAGAGGCGTCATAGAACTGCACACCCTCGGGAGTAAGGTAGTTGGAGCGTACAATAGTGGTATTCCGACCTGTGTTACCACCGCCGATATACCCCTTTTCCAGGACGCAGATATTGGTAATACCGTAGTCTCGTGCCAAATAATAAGCCGCTGCCAACCCGTGTCCTCCCGCACCGATAATGACCACATCGTAGGATTCTTTTAACTGGTTGAAGCGCCGAAACATGCGGGGTTCTGGATGCGTTTTGGATGCTGCAAAGCGAAGTAGCGACAACGGCATGGCAGATTCTCCTATCGGAATACGACCGTGCGCTGACCATTCAGTAGCACCCGGTCTTCGAGGTGGTAGCGAAGGCCTCGAGCCAACACCGTTTTTTCAACATCGCGTCCCGAGCGGATGAGATCGGTCGGCATATCTCCATGATCCACGCGCAAAACGTCCTGCTCGATGATGGGCCCTTGATCAAGATCCTCTGTCACATAATGGCAGGTGGCGCCAACCAACTTTACGCCACGCGCGTAGGCCTGATGATAGGGCCGAGCACCCACAAAGCCAGGCAGAAAGCTGTGGTGAATGTTGATGATCCGCCCGGGGTAGCGGGCGCAGGTCTCCGCATCCAGGACCTGCATGTAACGAGCCAGCACCAAGACATCACCCCCTACTCGGTCAAAGATAGCAGACACCTCGGCGAATGCCGCCGACTTGGTCTCCGGTGTTACCGGAATGTGGTGAAATGGAATCCCATGCCACTCGACAAAATCGCGGAACGTCTCGTGGTTCGAGATGACGGCTGGAATATCCACTGCCAACTCACCACTCCGCCACCGTCCAAGCAAGTCGTATAGACAATGTCCTTGCTGGGATACCATCAGGACCATCCGCTTGCGCCGCCTTGAGTCGGTTATGGACCATTGCATGTCGAACGTGTGTGCGATCTCCGAAAATTTTCCTCGAAACCCTTCCAAATCAAAAGGAAGAGAATCCGCCTGAATCTGTTGGCGAAGAAAAAAGCGACCGGTCCCCGCATCTGCGTGGTGGCTTGCCTCGGTAATCCAACCTCCATGCTCCGCCAAGAATCCAGCAACCCGCGCAACAATGCCTACTCGGTCTGGACACGAGAGGGTCAGGGTGTAATGCGCTTTCTCCAACATGAGGATCTCTTATCCTGTCCACTAGCCAAGCATGGTATGATCATTACACAGGTGTTTATCTTCATGCAAGAATTTTTCCTGACACGAAACACGAGCAACACAGGAGCCCCTTTTGGCAGCGATAGAACCCGGTAGCGATCTTGAACGTTATATAGGTAGCGTTATCAGAGAGTTGCGAGCGCGCCAAGGTCTAACCATCGCGGACGTCGCCAAGCTGACAGGAATAAGCAAGGGCATGCTGTCCAAAATTGAGAATGCACAGACCGCAATGAGCCTGGACACACTCTCCCGATTGTCCAAAGCGCTGGGGGTCTCCCTCTCAGCACTGTTTAGGAACTATGACGTACCGGAAGGCAGCGCCCAGCTCGTCAAAAAAGGTGAGGGGATGGAGGTGGTTCGACGTGGTACGAGGCGTGGACATACCTATCATCTGCTTGCCTATGACCAAGGTCCAGAAAAACGATTTGAGCCGTTTCTTATAAGCATGGACGACGCGGCGGAGGTGTTCCCCACGTTCCAGCATCCCGGCACGGAGTTCATCTACATGTTGGAGGGAATTATCGAATACCGCCATGGCAACTATACCTATCGGCTGGAGCCCGGCGACGCCCTAACCTTTCGGGGCGATGTCCCGCACGGGCCGGAGAGCCTATTGCAACTACCCATTCTTTTTCTCTCAATGATTGTTTACGGCGAACATGACTGACACTTACTGTGAAAAAACGGCAGAACGCTGGGCACACCTGCCCCGCAGACCTCACCAGAGGCTTGCAAAGAGAAGAAAGAGCGATCCACCATAAACCCGCTGAAGCCAAGCACCGCCCGGCTGTGGTGCCTCTAGCGACTGGCAACGCCAATGGTCAGGACTATTTTCATCATCAGGGGTGGAGCTTCAAGCCCCATGATCGTTAACCTTTCTCAGCCGCTAGCCGAAAAGGACAATGGTTCATCCACATATCAAGCAGGCACATTAGAAACTCGGCAACCCCAGAGCGCGATTGAGGCGATAGACAAATTCGTCAGATATTCCGGACGATAGATCCAGCAGAAATCCCGTGCGGCATTCCCAACAAAAAAGCCCAGAGGTTACCAATATCGATATCGACCCATGGAAGCCATTCGTTTACCTGCACCGCCTTCATCACCCGGCCTTCATGCTGCTGCTGGGTTTCTCCCAGCACTCACAGTGCCATCAGGCCATCAGTGCGTGCGGATTGTCAGGAAAGCAGATGCCGCTTGACAAACTATAGTGGTGTCATGCCCTCCGCCCCGCGTCCGAGTTTGCCTCCGAAAATCCGGACACCAACGAAAGGGTCATCAGCCACCGCCGCGAGGCCATCCAGACAATACACGCTGTTCCGATCAGCCGTGGAGTGGCGCATTTTTCGCAGCATCCGATATGCCGTGATTTAGGACAGCCCAATCTACTTCGACAGTCGCAACACCGATACCCCATCTTTGTCGCAGACCATCAGATGGATGGCCACAATCCTCTGCACCTGAGGCACATTGATGGAATATAAAGAGCGCACAAGCCATGACATCACCGAAATCTGATGGCGGCAACGCTCACACTGATAGAGCTTCCAATTCACCATCCAATGGCCGAGGCCATATCCACATTTCGGGCCCTGAAAGCCGTTGAGCCAGTGCAGCCGCCTCAACACCTTCTTGCAGACTTCTTCCGTTCCAAAACGTTCCTGTCACTGCATCAGATTCACGGCTCCACCTTCACCCCAACTCTCTGACTCTAAAGGCAAACAAACAGTTATAATACAAGCGCAGAGAACGATTCACGGGCATATTCCTGAAAGACCGGTCTGGATAAAAGAATCTCCTATATTTTACGATTCAATGTCCAACACCTTGAGTTTTGTTCAAATCCAAGATGCTTATAATATGAGTTAGCTGAAGGCGCGGCGATCAGGATCAATTTACACTCCGGCGATAACGATCGCTGAACTAAACGTATAAGAGATTTTCCTATCCCAATATTCTGATACTCACTACGAACCGCCAGATCTGAAATATAGCAAGAGAAATAAAAGTCAGTGATAGATCGAGCCAACCCAACCAATAGTCTTCCGTGCCAGGCCGTAACTAACAGGTTTGTGTTCAAAAGAATTCCGGTCATACGACCCAAGTCATCGATTGGGCGCCTATCACCGAGCGATGACTGTCTAAGCAAGTCGATAAACTGATCGACCGTTATTCGCGAATTTGTCGAGTAACGTATGCCTCCCTGCATATTTTGCATAATCTTATAAAAGAAACGAAGCCTGTTGATCGAAAACTTGACCTATTATCATGCATAAAAATAGGCAACAAACATACGCGTTGATTAAACATGCGACTTCATACGACCAACACCAATAGTGTTTGAGGAATGCCTTCCACGATCTTCGTTCAGCCGAAGATAGACTTAATCCCCCGACAGCTACGAATACACTTTGCGCGGTTGACTTAAAGCTTAGAGCATCAATCAACTGGAGTGCCCCCGCGCATAGCTGCCACGCGCAACGCGACTTGGCGAAACCCAAGATCCGGAATGAAGACGTAGTACTCGTAGCCCACGTCCGTAACGAGAACGTTAAGCCGGTTTCGAACAAGAGCGTCCACGACTTGATCGGAAGCATCGTTTACTGTACCCCGAACGGCGTTGATAACCCACTCTCCGGCAATCTATCCGCACCGAACATAAGAGAACGCATGCCTAAAACACGCCATGCGCGACGCTTCGCCAGATCCCTTCCTTGAGCGGCGAGTGCCTGGGTTAATAACAGGTTCGAACATTTCGTTACAACGGATCTGTCCCCGGGAATCCGACTGATCGCCATCTCAGTCTTCAAGGTCCTTGGACTGGAAGCACTTATGCAAGGTTCATTTCTCCAACAAGTTTCCTTCTTCAAAGAACCCTTTTTCAGAGTATAACTTCTCACTGCGTGCCTAAGCCAAAACGAACCGGGAAAAGCTTGTACTGCCCAGAAGGCACGCGTCTACTCCCGATTATTTCTAAAAACCATTTGCACCTAAAATAACCCGTCATAATAAGTCTACCAAACTAACTGTACGAGAAATCTTTGGCCATTCGATCGCCTGCCGTCCGGAGTAAACACCCTATAACAACTCTTTACTCCCGAAACCCGAAGAAGAAGTTACAGCCAGCTCGACAAGTGACTGACGGCGATGCTCATCGTGCTCAACGGACCTCCATGATTTTTCAGTGAGTTATCAAAGATAGCCAAAATCACTCAATGCGTGTTGCCGATGATACCACCCTCTGCACCGAGAAATATATGGCTCAATTGGCCTTGCGTTTCTACCTGAAATGCGCCCATCGCTCCAATCCTGGCCATGCTGCATTCCAAATCAATACAAAGATACCGAACCCTATTTCTTTCCAATTATTGCTCCTTCATTGCCTTCCAAATCAAGTTCGACTCTCTCAAGTATAGCAGGAGATACATACTTAAGACGAAATAACATCGCCATTCCAATGAGCAAATACGCGATAAAAATGTACGGTAGCAAATTGAAT
This sequence comes from Acidithiobacillus caldus ATCC 51756, assembly GCF_000175575.2. Lineage (NCBI taxonomy): Bacteria > Pseudomonadati > Pseudomonadota > Acidithiobacillia > Acidithiobacillales > Acidithiobacillaceae > Acidithiobacillus > Acidithiobacillus caldus. The sequence goes on along the minus strand of NZ_CP005987.1, from coordinate 143,960 downwards.
GGGTAAGCTGGAACCGGATATACGCTCCCAAAAAACGCGGCAGCCATTAGACAGGATCCTATCAGTCCCAGGAGAACAGACAACATGGAACCAGATCTATTTTTGGCCAAATATAGTGGCGCGGAAATACTGACCAGAAGATATACAAAGATAAAGCCGAATGTCGCTATAGTGCCAGCTATATCATACGTATTCATTGCGCCCTTATCAATCAGAAATATAGGGCCCAATACTGCCAGTACAGAACTAATTGTTATCGCAACATGTGGGGTTTGATGTGAAGCATGCACGAAGCCCATTGATTTATGTACAAACTGATATCTGCCCATAGAAAAGAGCAACCGCGATCCGGCATTTATGGATGCTAGAACGCAGGCAAATAAACTTAAAGAGGCGATGGCGTATACCGGTGTTGACAAGAAAGCGAGATGGAGATAGCCGAGAAGCGTCTCCAGCGGAGCAGGATCATTACCAAACGCAGTCGCATTGCCCTTAAATGCCGTAATCATAGCAAAAGCCATTATGGTAAAAAACAGTCCTGCGAATAACATACTCCCCATCACAGCTCGGGGGATATTTCTTGTTGGATCTCTAGTCTCTTTTCCCAGCGTTACCGAGCTCTCAAAACCGACAAATGAAAAGATAGCTAGAACAACTCCTTCAAACATTCCTTTCAACGGTATAGCAGATATTGTGATCTGCGTACCTATAACTGAAGGTGAATAGTTTTTCCCAACCACAGAAAAAACCAAGATGGATATAGCGGTGACTGATATAGCCTCTATTATAAGGCTTATTCTGGACGAAAGCTTTATGTCCCTATATGCCAAATACCAAGCTAATGCACCGAATATTAAGTAACTCACAATCGGCGGTATGGTTAGACCAAGAGGGGCTAACGTGTTGTTTACAAAAATCGCAAGCCCTGCCAACAATGCCATGGCGGTCCCTATGTACGCCAGTATTAGGGCCCATCCAGTAAGGCCTCCCATCATCGGGCCGAGAGATCGTGAAATAAAAACAAAAAATGACCCGGCAGCAGCAAATCTGCTTGCCAAGATAGACATATTTAGGCCTACTATAATAAGCGCGATCGTCGCTACCACATACACCAACCACGTACCCTGTCCAGCCAGCGCGACCACAGCACCCATATTTAACGCTGGAGTTAGTGTTGGTGATATATTTGCTAGCGATTGACCCACCGCCTCCATTAAACCCAGACTCGATCCTTTTAGGGACTGCGTGGTTTGGATATTTGTCACCATGGCGTTTCCTCCGAGTGTATAATTTTAATAAGCAGGAAACATGCCATGGACCAAGCATTTTGTATCTGTTTGAAAATATAAAAATGTTTTGTTTCAACACCTGGCAGCCCATCAACTATATATCCCAAAATCAGTGCGTTTCGCACCATATGTGTGCCTAGCGCACCTTGCTGATGCAATTTGTTTTGGTGTACTGAGGAGGTCGAAAACCCAGGCCGGGTGGTGATGGAATGGCGGTAGACCGGATTGCATTGAGTCAGACGGGATGTTGCGCATAGGACGGTGGTGAAGAAAGACCTGTTAGCCGATGAGGGGTACGTCTATAAGGTGGGCGCAATCGGGGTGAGGTATGAATCCCCCCGAGTTTTGTGGAGGGCTTTATTCGTTCCTCATGCTGCTTTTGAGGTCGGCAGTTTCAACTGAGCATAGTAGTTCTCCTCTGCTTCTGCTGGACTGATGTATCCCAGGGGTCCATACAACCGATCCGCGTTGTACCAGTGGACCCATTCCAAGGTAGCCCACTCCACAGATACTTGGTTCGTCCAGGGACCGCGGTGATGGATGACTTCGGCCTTGTAGAGACCATTGACGGTCTCGGCCAAGGCGTTGTCGTAGGAGTCCCCCTTGCTGCCCACGGAAGCCGCAATACCCGCTTCTTCTAACTGCTCCGAATAGCGAATGCTAAGGTACTGTGAGCCTCGGTCAGAATGGTGCGTGAGTCCTTGGCCGGGGCGCCGGGAGTGGATGGCCTGCTCCAGAGCATCCAGAACAAAGTCCGTGTGCATGGTGGTGCTGGTTTGCCAACCGACGATCCTGCGGGAGAAAACATCAATGATGAAGGCCACGTAGATCCACCCTTCCCAGGTCGACACATAGGTGAAGTCTGCCACCCAGAGCTGGTTGGGCCGCTCGGCGCGAAAATCTCGCTGCACCAAATCCTGCGGACAGGGCTGCTGTTGGTCAGCAATCGTCGTCCTTTGCCGCTTGCCGCGTCGGACCCCCTGCCAACCTTGAGAGCGCATCAGGCGCTCGACGGTACAGCGTGCCACCGTGACTCCCTCCTTGCGCAGTTTGTGCCAAACCTTGACGGCTCCGTAGACCTGTCGGCTACCTTCCCAGACCGAGCGGATAGCGGATAAGAGTTCCTCATCCCGCTTGGCTCGCCGGCTTCTCAATTCGGGATGCCTCTGGCACGCCACGGCGCGACGGTATCCCGATGGAGCTATCTCCAAGACCCGGCAGATAGGCTCGACCCCGTAGGACCGGCGGTGTTGGTCGACAAAACTCCTCAGCGCTTGCATCGGCGGTCGAGCTCCGCCTGGGCAAAAAACGCGCTGGCCAGCTTCAGGATCTCATTGGCTCGCCGCAGCTCCTTGACCTCCCGCTCCAGTTCCTGGATGCGCTGTCGTTCCGACGCTGGCATCCCGGGCCGGCTGCCGGCCTCTACTGCGGCTTGATTCACCCATACCCGCAGGGTCTTGGGGGTGTTACGTCCCACGATAAATCAGGCGTTTTGTTCCGAGCTATTTGAGGGCGAACAGGCGGGTGCGTCCCATGCGGATTTGGGAAGTACACACCCCTGGAAGAGCACGGGACGGCGGATGGGTTCAGAACGGTGGGTGGGGGTCCGCGGACCGTATTTGATGGGCCCTGGCCTGTGCGCCGTAACGGCTCTCCAGCAGACTCCCCAAGGCGTCGACGAAGTGCAGCAGCGCCGCTGCGGCCTCATCGGACAGCCCTGCCGGGAACAGCCGGTCCCAATCCTCCAGCAGGGCATCGGCCTCGTCGATTGGCGGAGCCTTCATCGTAACGCCTCGATGGCGGTCTGGATCAGGTCGTCGGGCAGATGGTTCAGCCCCCCTTGGGCACGGCCAGGCGCAGGGCCGTGTGGAGGACGTTGCCGGCCTGCCGTGGGCAACCCTTGGATGCCTGGTGGAGCAGCTCCAGGCCGGAGTCGGACAGCAGGGTGTGCGAACAGCCGGCGGAGCGGAAGGCATGGGTGATCAGGGCGGCGAAGCGCTCTCGCTCCAGGACCGGGCGCAGGTGATAGCGGACCCGGATGCGACTGGCCAGGGCGGCATAGGGAACCCGATCCAGGGTTTGTGCGAGGCTCGGGTGGCCCACCAGCCAGACGGTCAGCAGATCCCGAGAGTCGAAGGCGAAGTTGAGGAAGGCCGGGAAATCGCGGAAGAAGTCCGGGGGGAGGTTCTGGGCTTCGTCCAGGATCCAGACGGGTAGGACCTGCTTGTTCTCGACCAAGTCCTGGATGCGTTCCTTGAGGTCTTTCCATAAATGGGCGCGGCGGTAGTGGGGTTCGACGCCCAGGGCGCGGCCCAGAGTGCGGTAGATATCGACTCGGCCAAAGTCAGTATCGGACTGATAGATGATGCGGTAGCGATGGGGATTGAGTGGCTCGGTGAGCAGGCGCAGGGTGGCCGTCTTGCCCACCCCCGGGTCGCCGGTAAGCAGCCCGAGGCCGGGGGTGTGCAGGAGCCATTGGAAGGATTCGCGCAGGCTGGCCAGGCTGCCGTCGTCCCAGAGTTCCGGGGACTCTTTGCTCAGGGGCAGATGCTTCAGACCGAAGTGCTGGAGAATCATGGTCAATCCTCCTGCTTGCCGTAATACTGCCGATGGGCGATCTCGACCAGGCTGCTGCTGGGCTTTTCGGGTGCATCTGGGGCCGGACTGGGCTTGTGGCGGCGACGCTGGGCGTTGGCTTCCAGATCCAAGGGAGTAGCCGGGCCCAGATCCTCGCCGGTTTCCTTCTCTACGCGAAGGACGCGCTTGCCGTGGGGATCCACGACCAGGGTGACGGCTTTGCCGGCAAGTTCGTAGGGGACTTCGAAGCGCCGCCCCTCCCAGGAGACGGTGCCATCCTTGCGCACCTTCCGGGGGAGCCGGTGATAGAAGAGATCATCGATCCGGGGAGCCTGGATGCCCAGACTGCGGATGTGGGGCAGGTCCTGCTGGTAACGCTGTAACGGCGACACTCCAGCCAGTCCACCATGGGGCCGCTGGTGATAGACCTGCTCCAGCCAGGCCCAGAGGCGGGCGTTGAGGTCGTCGAGACCGCGAATGGCCCGTAAATCCATTTCGCTGAGGAACTGATCGCGGAAGGTGCGGTGCCAGCGCTCCAGCTTGCCCTTCCCCTCGGGGGCATAGGGGCGGCAGTAGATCAGCGCGATGCCCAGGTGGACGCAGATACCTTGCAAAGAGGCCGAGCGGTAGGCGGCGCCGTTATCCACCACCAGTTTCCGGGGCACGCCCCGCTTGAGCAAAGCCTGTTTGAGGACGCCCTCGATATCGAGGGCCGTCTCTCCGAGACAGAAGGCGCTGTGGGTGAGGAGCCGGGAGGCGTCGTCCATCAGGGAGACGAGATAGACCTTGCGCGGTTTCCCATGGAGGGAGATCCGGGGGCCATGCAGCACATCGCCATACCAGACATCCCCGGCATGGGCGGCGACGAAGCTGCGTTTTTCCTCTGGCGCCCGTTCCTCGGGCCGGGACAGGCCATGATGTTGCAATAGGCGGTGGATGGCCGAGCGCGACACGCTCCCCAAGGGGACTTGGCCGCTGCTTTCCAAGAGCAGCACGATCTGCCCCAAAGAGCGGCGGGGATTCTCCCGCTTGAGCACCAGGATCTGTTCCTGAACCTCGGCGGCGATCTGGGACCGGCCGCGGTCCCGACGGGGACGGGGCGCGAGGCCATCGATCCCATGATCCCGATAGGCGTAATACCGAGCGGCGATGGTCTTGGGGCTGAGCAGGGTCCGGCGGGAACCGGGGACCTCGTAGTGGCGCTCGGCCAACTCCCGGACCAGGCGCTGGAACTCTCCCCGGTTCAAGGAGCGGTGCAACAAGGGGCCGAGTACCGACAAGCGGAACAAGGCCACTGGATCGATCGGTTTGGTCATGGCAATTCCTCATGGGGCAAAAACGCAGCCCCATGCCACCAGAACCGCCCCCATCGTGGGGAGAGGGTAAAGTGTGTGGGGTCAATCTGTGGGTGGGTTTTCCTCCGTCTCGCCAGGATCAGCGTGCCAAAGATCAGGGGACGGTGGCATCGTGGCTATCGAGCCAAGCAACCAGTTCAGAGAGCGGTTGCCGATCCAGGACCTCGACCCAAAACTCCGGCCAGCCGGGTGTGCGCCCCCAATGGGGATGATCGGTACACAGACGGAATTGCCAGAGGGGATGCCGGCCTTTGAGCCAGCGCAACCAGCGGCGGCAAGTATCTCGGCTGGGTCCAAAGCGCAGGCTGGTGAACGACAAGGAGAAACTCAGCCACAGGTACAGCAAGACGCACTGCTGGATGGCCCAGCCATACCAGCGTCGTGGGGCTACACAGGAAGGCAGTCGGGAACACGTGTGGCGGCAGCGTCGGCAATAAAAGCGAGGGATCCAGACGGGGTTTTCCGGCCCCCGAGGCGAACGGTCCGCCTTGCGCTCATAGTGGCCATGGTGCCAGGGGTGACCAGACCCACAATGGGGGCAATGCGCTGGACGATAGCGTTCTGGATACTGGGCAAGGGTTTCCCGGTGTTGTTGTAAGGACAGAATACCAGCTACGATGCGCTTCAAGGGCAGATCCTCCAGGTTGAGCAGGTTGGAACGTCTCGAAAGCTTCCTACCATACCCAAGGGGAGTCTGCCCTTCCTACCCTCCTAGCTGTCCCAGTTTATCCAGGAACCGTTTCCCATAATCCCTCCAACGGAAAGCGGGATAACTCGCTTCGCTGATTCTGAAATAACGAAAGACGTAACACCACGGTCACCCGAGCATATACGGCGACCGAGGGCATCGGAAGCGCGGACGCTATCGCGGCATTGCTACCAGAGTTACTAGACCGAGCAGTTCCCAAGAGCGCGTCCGTGCGCCTACTGGGGATCACCGTGAGCGGCTTGGTCCACGTCCTGGCAGCGAGCCGGAGAGCATACCAGATGACCTTGCTGGACGAAACCCTCAAACCTCGGTAAGAATATGGCCAGGGAATGGGCGGTGATGCAGCGGAAGCTGTCGTTCCCATCTATATCGGAAGGAAGTACTATTAAGCCGTTATGCTACTTGCAAATGAGGACGACTCAGGATGTTATGCTGCATTGCGAAGTGTTACGCTGCGCCTATAGTGCAGCCCAAAACACGTTAGCCACCTAAGAACATTCGCCGATGGACACGAAAAGCGCAGACGCTCCAGGATCAACAGCGTATAAGCGGCTATTCGATGCGCGCAAGCACTGGGTTCGCGCCCTAGAAGCGTACTTTTCCCCGGAAGACTTCCGGATCGAAATCAATGCCTGCATTCAGGCGTTGCGGAGCGTGACCTTTGTCTTGCAAGCGGACAAGGCACGTATTCCGGACTTCGATCAATGGTATGGCGCGTGGCGATCCAAATTGCGTGCTGACGCCAGAATGAAATGGTCAGTAGAGGCACGAAACAAAATCGTCAAGGTAAGAGACCTCGAATTGCACAGCAAATTGAGGGCGTCTCTGGTCGGCAGCTATATTGAGTCGGAGGTGCCGACTCTTCAGGCTGAATACTCTCCAAGAATCACTACCGCTAAGATTCTCGCTGAGTTTCGGAGCAAAGGAATTCCCGCCGAGTATCTGAAACACTCTCAATTGCGGATTGAACGTCGCTGGGTCATCAGTGACTTCCCTGAAGCCGAATTCCTTGAGTTGCTTGCCTACTGCTGGACCTTCCTATCTCGAATTCTCAACGATCTACAAAACGCCTCTACCGGAGCACCACCTGCTGATGGATGGGGGTTGCCACCTTGCATGGTCGACGATGGCGAGTATCGATCAATTTGGGTAAAGGTTTCTACAGGAGAAGTGTCCATCCTTGACACCGTATCATCCGCCTCGATTACGAAAGAATGCAGAGATCCTACTAACCAAGCCGCAGTTCTTGAGAAATACGGCCTCGCTGGCGTCCCGCCGTTGCCAAAGACAGGGAATGAACTGCGCGACATGGCAACGTATTTCTTTGAGATGGCCAAGACCATGCTGAAAGTGGACGGCCATCACGTGTCTATAGTGATGCTCTTCAATCAGAGCAAACAGGCTGTCTTCCTTGAACTACGGCCTGAGGATCGATCTGACAAGTACAGAATGTGGCGCACAGTTGCTTCAGAAGTGAAGCGCATACAGGCTCGCGCACTTATATGCATTTCCGAGGCGTGGACTGCAACCATTCAACAGAGTCAGCCCTTTCAACATGCTGCCGAGGTGCCGAATCGGGGAGAAGCACTGAATCTCATCGCGGCATCGGAAGATGGTGATGGATTTGCATTCATCGCCCCGTTCACTCGTATTGGTGAAGAGATCATCATTCACGAACATGCCTGTTAACCTTTCTCAGCAACAAGCCGGACCGGGATATGTTCCATACAGGCATTGAGCAACCTCAGGGGCAGTTCTGGCTCCCAGAAACGGCGATTGAAGCGATAGACAAACTCGTTCAGATATTCCTGCAGATATTTGCCGGATACCCCATGGAATGTGCCCAAAAGAAAGGCCTTGAGGTTACCAATGGCGATGTGTACCCACGGCAACCACTCGTCCACCTGATGCGGTTTGGTCACGCGCCCCTCATGCTCTTGGCTCTCTCCGAGAACTCGCAGCGCTATTAAGCCGTCGGTGCGGGTAGGTTGCTTGGGGCGCAAGCGTCGCCGCGCGAATTCGCGAATCCGGTCGGCAGAGACCGAAGGCGTCGTCTCGATGGCAATAAAGCCCGCCTTCTTGCCCCGGTTTTCCACGGCAACCAAGATCGGTGTTTTGCCTTCGGCCCCTCGACCGCTCTTCCCCCCAGACCGGCGTCCACCGACAAAGGCATCGTCCAACTCTACCAGCCCTTCCAAGCGATACAGACTGTCGCGATCGCCCATGGCGCGGCGCATGCGGCGCAACATCCGGTGAGCCGTGATCCAGGAGACCCCAATCTGCTTCGACAGCCGCAGGGCGGACAATCCGCCCTTGTCGCTCGCCATCAAATAGATGGCCAGGAACCATTGCACCAGGGGCACATTGGACGAATGAAAAATTGTGCCGGCCGTCACCGAGGTCTGATGGCGACAGTGCCCGCACTGAAAGAGTTTTCGTCCGGCGATCCAGTATCCGCGGTCATGGCCGCATTTCGGACATCGAAACCCCTCGGGCCAGCGCTTTTGTTTCAGCGCCTCCAAGCAGGCCTCTTCCGTGCCAAACCGCGCTTGCCACTGCAAGAGGTTCGTCGCTTCAGCTTTCATCTCAGACCTCCTTTCTCTATGCCTCACAGAGAGTTAGAGCTTGATTGCTGAGAATGATTCAGAGGCATGTTTTATTTTGCCAAGAGCTGGAAGCCCTTTCTTGGCGCTGCGAATCAGCCTGTTGAGGAGGTCCCCAAGCTGATCCAATTGCCGGGTCTTGTGCGCGTAGGCGAGGATGTTGCTTCTTAACCCTTGATACCTCCAAGGCGCCAGGTCGGCCTGACTGGGATACTGTCCCTTGAGCAGCCTTTTGATCTTCACCCCTCCCTTCCCGCCAACAAGTAGGTGGCTCTTGTATGTGATCGTCCTTGTGGTCTTAGAGAAAACGATGTAGCGCCACTGATATCTTGGAACATCCCCCACCGTCCGATGTGCTGGAACTGGGAAAAGCAATTCCGACCACTTGTTGCTGTGACCACCCAATCGGCCATAATAAAAGGCGTGCAGCCCCCTCCGTACTTCTTCATACGCCCCTCTCAGCAGGACGAGAGCCTGATCGAGACGTGCCCCCCACAAGGGTGTATATGGACCAACGATCTCCTGCTCTGGCAGATCCTGCAGTTGTGCCCAGCGGAAATGATAGGCGTCATATTGATGCGTTTCTTGGTCCGCTTCCCGCATTTCCTTGCTAAAGTAATCGATGATCAGGCTCAGCTCTTCCATTGCGTTCTTTTCAAATTTATTGAGCCAGCTTATTTCTTTTTCAAACCGTATCAACTTTTCGACCCTGCGCTTCATATCCATATAGGTATTGACCATGCGCGGACCGTCCGGCAAAGTCCGGCGAAAGTCGGCGGCGGTAGGTGAAGTGTAGAGTTTTCCGTCCGCGAGCCTGAAGTGCCGTATATGCGGACAAAAACGACAGTATGGATTTGCGCATTTTCTGCGAACAACGGAGAATCCGTCCTTTTTTAGTGAATATTCCTTGTGGAGAATAACGGTATAATCAGAGAATATATAACCTATGCCTACATCGTAGGTATCGTGATAACGGCAAACGTCTATTGGCTTGTTGTTGCCGCGATAGTATCTTGATCCAATATTTTGCGGAATCTTAGGCCGGATGTACTGATTAAAGGTCCGGAATACCTTTTCCTTTTTCTCCTTCATCGGCGTAACGGTCTCCGCTTTTTCGACACACCCGTCTTTACGTCTTTTTCGGCGTCCCGCCGCTCCGCATCCCGTCGGATGATGCTAAAGGATTGGATGGTGAACACCAGGGAAATCTTGATGACTTGAGGGAATGGTAGGCCATCAGTCCGATCAGTCTTCCCAATTCCCAGCCGGCACGTACCAGCATGGTGAGCAGATCGCGCAGGCCCTTTACGAAGATAAGCAACAAAAACAGGGCGCCAGGCCGCCCCAGAAGATCCAATCGGCAGACACGATTTCCTCCGATCAGCGCACGATGTAGCGGCTCGGCTCCGCGGGCTTGCCGCCCACCGGCTGCGGGGTCTTTGCGGCCACGGAACGCGGCGTGGCATTCTGCACCTCGCGGGCGCGGGCGATGAGCTGCTTGCTCAGGCGCAGCAGATAGTCGTTCGTCGTCTGGTGGTCCTCGCCCCGCTGTTCGCGCAAGAAGGCGATTCCCTGCTTGTGGACGTTGATGAGTTCGAGCTTCCCGTCGCGGTAGTCCCAGACGTACCAGCACTTGCGGTCTGTGGGCAGCGCGTCGCCCATGTCGATCACCCGGTCTACGATCTCGCGGGAAAGCACCTGATCGACGTGGCGCACACCGAAGCGACTGCCGGTGACCTGGTCCGTGATATAGCCGAGCGCGATGGGGCTGAGATCCAGCATCAGCAGCTTGGTCTGCACGGCGATGTTTACGGCGATGCTGCGCTGATACTTGTGCGCGACAATGGAAGCAATGTCCTCTGGCTTCAGCTGGTCGTAGCAGATCACCTCCTGAATGCGACCCATGAACTCCGGACGAAACGGGGTCGTGCTCTGATTCCGCGTGTTGGTGACTCGCGCCCCACTGATTGCCGTGCGCAACTCCGTATCGTCGAGCTCCGACAGGTCCCGATCCGCGAGGATATTGCTGGTCATTACCAGGACGCAGTTCTCGATGGAGATCCGTTCCCCAAAAGAGGCGTCCTCGAAATATCCCTCATCGAGGCCAGTCATGAGGCCGTCGAAGATCTCCTGGCTCCCCTTCTCGATCTCGTCGATCAGGATGACGCAGTGGCCGTGGAACTTCTTTACGTCCTGGGTGAGCTGGCCGCCCTTGTCCGACCCCAAGTAACCCCGGGGCGGGCCGAAGGCCTTGAACTGGCCGCCCTCGGTGGCGCACTCGTTGGCATTGAACCGGGCTACCTTGTCGCGGTTGCCGTACAGGGCTTCCGCCAGCGCCTTGGCGGTCTCGGTCTTGCCGACACCGGAGGGGCCCAGCAGCAGCATGCTCAGGCGGGGCTTCCCCTTGGTATCGAGCAGGCCGCTGAAGGCGCGGCGGACCGCACGATCCACACGATCGATGGCCGCGTTCTGCCCATACAGGTGCACGCTACCGTCGCGGATACTCTTGATGTTTGGCATATCAAATACCTCGCTCGATCAAATAGTGATAGCATACAGGATACCGCATTTTGGGAGCATAAACCGTTATGCGACGCATCCGTTCTGCCGTTCTCCTCTTTATTCTCTTTCTTGATGCTTTCCCATGGGTCCCGTCCTGGTGGTTCAGCATCCTGCGCTGGCTATTGGCCTATTCCCTATAGGATTCGACAAATTGAACCCTGCGCGCGCTGCCGGAGCGATAACAGCCACGCCGACCAGGAGGACGCCTCAATGTTCGGCGTGAACAAGCAGACCGTTCGTCGACGCTGTAGAGCCGCTATCCGCCGGCAGATCGCTGTGTGCAAGGCAAAGCCCGGAACCACGACCGTCATCACAACAAAAAATGCAAGATAGAGCATGCCTTTCAGAAGTTTCTTGGCGACATACAAAAGAGAAAGAAAAGCCAGCAGGGCGACGATGGGGGACATGGCGCACGGTCCTCAGCAAAACCAGAGACATACCAACAGTGTACCGCAAGCAGACCCCACAAATAGAAAAAGGGGCCGAAGCCCCTTTTCCGCATTCCGCCCGATCTCAGCGCCGGCGTACCATCTGCAAGAGTTCTTCGGCCGGCTTGCTGATATGCTGCCGCCCCAAGGCCACCACGTCATCGTAGGCGGCCCGTTTTTCGTTCATGGCCTTGCGCAGATACACCGCGGTACCGACCAGGAATTCGGGCGTTACCACCACATCCTCACCGGCCTCGCGCTTGAAATCCGGCAGCGCCTTACTGAGAACGGCGATCGTGCTGAAGCGCGCGTTATCGAGGGACTCGATCTTCTTGCGGATCATCTCCGCCCGCTCCAACTGCTTCTGCAGCTGCGCTTCCAGTGCGGCATGCAGCTCTTCCTGCGTGCGGCGGTTCCGATGAATGATCTTGCGTGGCTGCTCCGTAACCGCAGCGGCTGCCGTCTTCCGAGGGGTTGCGGTCTTTCCGGTAGTCTTTCGCATACTGTATCCTCCTGTTCAGAAAAGTTTCGCGATGGCGATAGAAGGAGTCTAGCAATAGCCCGTATAGGAATAAAGGGAATTTCGACGAAATGCACAAAGCGGTATTTTGTGCATATGTCGACTGGGATGGTTGCGGCCTCTGCCCTTCCGTGCTTGCCGCCAACGCACCTGCCGGCGAACCTGCTCGGGCCACAAGCCCCAGACATCGTCTGCACGTTCTCGGGTCCAAGCGGTTTGCAGGGGTATCTGGCGGACGATGGCGGCCACCAGACCATCTACTACACCGCCGGGCCGCACGCCCAGGTGCTGTTTCGTGGGCCGCTGTATGACGCAGAAGTCGAGAGCGCAACACGAAGTTTACAGATAAAACGCTGATCAACGGTTCCGGCGAGACCCTATCGGGCCCATAGGCGGGCGATTGACCGGAACCGGCTGGCTACCCAAGTAAAGAGGGAAAAAGGATGGATTTTGAAACTTTCGTGCAGCGCTACACACCGCACCCGGGAGAAGAGCAGGGCCAGCACCTGGGCTTTCTCGAGGGCGACGAAGACTGGAGCGATATTCCTGAAGGCTTCGTCGAAGTGCCCCTCAACACCGAGGACGGCGCCCGCTTCTGGGTGTCGGGAGCACATCTGGCGGTGATCACCGCCTTGGGAAGCGTGGTAGAGGTCTGCACCTTCGACACCGAAGCGGAGCTCCTAAAGGATGTTCTGACGGTCATGAAGAAAGGCGGCATCACCGCACATTGATCGATTGCCCGAACCTTTTATGGTTCGGGCTTTTTTGTTGGAGGAGACCGCCATGCGGCGACTTTTCTGGGGACCCTTGATCTTGCCAGCCCCCGCCTGGGGATCCAATCTCAGCGCGGCGCAACACCTAGTATCGGGCTACACCAACGGCGCCGGCCACGTGCTCTGGGTACATCCCGGTCCTGCCGGGCTACACCTGATCCAGTACCGGGACCAGGGCAAATTCGTGTACGGGTGGATGACCGCAGAGATACCCTTCTCCTCAAGGCTATCGTAGACGACTCTGATTGGTAGTGTTAAGCAGTTTCCAAGATCAATGATCGCCCCAACCACAGCGGGCTGTTCAACAGGAACACGCCGGGCGCATTTATTTTCTGCCCATAGCATAGCACGGGAAGGATCCCCTTCCCAAAAATAAATGCCCTTGCCCAGCCAATTGTAATCATTGTTGGAAATTTCGAGCGCCCCGCTATCGCATAAAACAGATTCGGCAATGGTTTTTGTGGTCCCGTGAAATCCTGGCACAACAGATGGCTTTTTTTGATATTTATGCCACCGCACCATTAGTCCTTAGTTACAGAAAACGACCGTTTTCGTCAATAATACCAGCACGAACCATCATTTTTTTTGCAAAATCTTCATCCGTGCGAAATCGCTCAAGCGCCTTGAGAACGCGGGCGGCCGTTTCATCGCTCGTGTCGGAAGAAACAGCAGCCGTTGGCCGAGCTCGCGTTAGCAAGCGGAGGGACGATATTTCATAGCCGCTGGCCAGCTGATGATACCCTCCATCCCAATTCGCCATAATCTTCACTGTCAAAGACTTGTCCGACATGATGACGACTCCCTGCAGAAGAGACCATGAATCTCTGTGTTGTAAACCATCGCTCCACGGTGTGCAGCAAGAACCAGGCGGCTCAAAGCCGCCCGCCTGCACCTCAGCCTGTGCTACCCTATTTTCTGCCGTCCGACGATCGGCAGTGTGACCTCGACTTTTACGCGCCAGGGATCGGGGGCGATCTCTGCGACAGCATTCCGTATTTTCACAGGCGCTGGCGAGGGCCAATAGAGCAGGCAAAGAAACAATGCGACCACGCTCACGGGATCGGTTAGATCCACCGGTCGTACTCCCGGCGGCTCACCGTGCCCAGCGATCCGCCAGACGATCACGCATAGGCCCCAGACTGCATCTGGGCCAGAATCCCCTCAACGAGTTCCTGACCCATACGGGTGCCCATGTACTCGGCGGGGCATTTATTGCCCAGGGCCGGGCATGGCCGATCCAGCCAATTCGCGACCCACACCGGGGCATCGAACGATTCACTCGGCACATCAGACTTTTCTAGCATCACCTCGACCAGGCCAATGATGCGTTCGAGACCCAGCACGCGCTCGGATTGTTCCGGCGACATGCGTTCCGCCTTTTTGAGCTTTCGCTTCGCGGTGGCCGGAGAGAATCGAAGAACCCGGAATACGTAGTCGTTGGGGCGTCCCATCGCTCGTCCCACTCGGACTATCTCCCCCGCCTGGACCCCGCGTTGGGCCTCTTCCGCCAAACTGCCGACGCTTCTGAGATAAAAGATTCGGAACTCCCCCGCCTTCCCAGCAGAGGCTGAACCACAAGAAGCCGGATGTCCAAGCCGAGTTTTGCTCATAACCCCAGATTTACCCATCATGGCCCCCAAAATGCAATCGACGAGCAAACTCAGATACGGAGACCGCCTCCACACCATGCGGCAGCGGGAAACTCTCCGTTCCCGGGTAGACCACAAATCGATGAGACGCCGACACATCTTCGCAGCCTGCATAGAATCCTCGCTCGGGACGCGGCGTAAAACTGCGCTTTACCTCTATGGCCCACTTACTACCGCCAGGTGATGCCAGCAAGAGATCAATCTCCGCGCCACCACTTGTCCGATAGTAGTATGCCTGCGTAGAGCTATGATCGAATCTGGTGTACGNGATATCCTGCCGGAGCGGGAGATCNTGACAGCGGTCNGCCCCGTGCCTGTACANGTCCCCAAGGTGCGAGACCGCTCCGGTTCGGGCGTTCCGTTCTTNCCTGGTACCGNCCTACGTGCGCAAGTCGCGGACCGTGGCCGCAGCGCTNCCCTGGTTGTACCTGCACGGGGTATCGTCGGGACGGATGCACGAGGCGCTGTCTGTTCTCCTGGGCGAGGAGGCCAAGGGGCTTTCTCCGGCCGTGCTGGGACGCTTGAAAGTCGAATGGGCGCAAGAGCATGCCCAATGGCAGCGCCGGTCTCTACAGGGAAAACGCTACGCCTATTGGTGGGCCGACGGGGTCTATACCCAGCTGCGGGCGGAGGACGATCCCCGGATGTGTCTCTTGGTCATTATTGGCGTGACGGCCGAGGGCAAGAAGGAGGTCGTGGCGGTCACCGACGGTTTACGGGAGTCCAAAGCCTCCTGGCTAGAGATCCTGCGGGACTTGCGCGACCGCGGGCTGCAGGAGGCGCCACTACTGGCCATAGGAGATGGGGCGATGGGTTTCTGGGCCGCCCTGGACGAGATTTACCCACAAACCCGTCATCAGCGCTGTTGGGTGCACAAGACGGCCAACATCCTCAACGAGCTACCGAAGCGCCTTCAGGGGAAAGCCAAGGCCGCCCTGCAGGCGATCTGGATGGCCGACACCCGTGAAGCTGCGGAGAAAGCCTGGCAAGCCTTCGTGCGGGACTACCAGGCCAAATATCCCAGAGCGGTCGCAAAGCTCGAGAAGGACCGGGACGTGCTGCTGACCTTCTTCGACTTCCCGGCAGAGCACTGGCGGCATATCCGCAGCAGCAACGCCATCGAATCGACCTTCGCCACCGTACGGCAACGCAGCAGCCGCACTAAAAACTGTGTCTCTCGAGCCACTTTCCTTGGCCTGAGCTACAAGCTCATCCAGCAGGCAGAGAGACACTGGCGCGGGATTCAGCATCCGGAAAGACTGCGCGAGCTCTTTGCCGGGGTGACATTTGTCGATGGGATGCCTGCCAACGAAACCCGGCTGGATCCTCAACAGGACGCCGCCTGAATCGTGTTAGCAAATGCTCATACACCAATCTTGACCATAGCTCGCCTGCGTACCCTCCGGGGCGCTGGCAATGAGATTTTCGATAACAAACCCCTCCCAACTGGCCCCGATTACCGGATGGGCAAGCAGGGATTCCAGGTCCTGGATACCCAACAGCGCGTGTAACATCCCGCTGTCGCGCCAGTATAAGCGCGGAGCCCTCACCAGACGTTTCCCCACGTTGGCGTGCCAGGAGGGCAGTCTGCGGGCAAGCAGCAAATCGACCAAAAGATCAATATATCTACCCGCGGTTTTGGTGTCCACTCCAATATTCCGGGCAAGTTCGGCCACATTGAGGGGGGCACCCTGACGATGCGCCAACATCGTCCAGAATCGACGCAAAGTTTCAGCAGCGATGCGCGGCCCGAATTGCGGAACATCCCGCTCCAGATAGGTGCGGATAAAATCCAGTCGCCAGCGAAGGCTAAGCAGGTCACTAGCGGCCAGCAGGCTTTCCGGGAATCCGCCCCGCAACCATAAGCGCTCCACGGAGGCCCCGGTAGGTTCGATAACCGACAAAGGGGCCATTTCCAAAAGTCGCAAACGGCCGGCAAGCGATTCGCCGGATTGCCGCAAAAGGTCCAAGGACGCAGAGCTCAAGAGCAGGTATAGCCCAGTTCTCCGCCCGGATCGCCGCGATCGATCGATTTGCCCGCGCAGGATCGGGAAAAGGCCAGGCTGGCGATGCACCTCATCCAGAATAACCAAACGGTCTCGGTGCATCGCGAGATACGCCTCCGGCTCCTGCAGCTTGGCCAGATATTGCTCGGATTCCAGATCCAGGTACACAGCCCCGAGCGGTTCGGCAAGATCGAGGGCAAGCGTGGTTTTGCCCACCTGTCGCGGGCCCAGCAGACAAACGGCCGGTGACTCGGCAACGGCCCGCCGTAATGGTTCCATAAGCAATCGGGTAATTATCCTTGCAATTATGGAGTCTTAGTCACTTATTTGCAAGGATATTTGATCGTTGACCGCAGGGCCGCCCACATCAGATCTCAGCCCATGCACTCTCCGGGTACCGATATATCTGATCCCCAGATGTCGGCTGGATCGCCGCCGATAACAACCACGCGCACATGAGCACCTCGAGCTCGTCCAGTCTCTTTACGGTTTCGGTTACGCACAAGGAGAGCCTGCAGACCTCGCCGACCTGGACCGCCGTAGTACCAGAGGGCGCGGCAATCGGTGGCAGCTATGGCTATCTTCTGCCGGTCCCGGGATCCGCAAGCCCCAGTGAACAAGGGGCCGTCGCTCTGGTTAGCGCGGACACGAATGCGCACACCATCGGCACTGTCACCAGCGCCGTGGCCCAGTTCGGCAACCAGTATCTAGGGCAGCTTGAGGTCACCGGCGGCTATGCCTACGTCCCCTCCGGCGTGGGCGCGCAACTGCCAACAGCCGACTTTGAATCGTTCTTCCACTCCACCACGCAGTCGGGATTCACCGGATTCTTCTTCGACATCATTCTTAGCGTGATCACAGCGGTCACAGCAGGGGCGGCGGCGCCGTTGATGGGCGGTGTTCTGGCCACCCAAGCTGCCGCCGCAGGATTTATCGGCGGCTTTATCATGGGCATGACCTACGATATTGCCGCAAAAGGCACCCCAGGTTTTACCACATTGCAAACCCATCTGTTGGGCGGCAACTGCGGCAAGCATAATGCGTCCGGCTTTGGAGCCACGCCGGTAGCGCTTCCGGCGGCGTACTCCGCGTCCCAAAACTATGATGGATTCCAGGAAGGCTATATCAATGTCGACACGAACCCAACCCAATCCACCGGCCAGTGGGACTACCAGCCGCAGGCAGCCGCCGAGACCGAGGGCAATCCGAGCCAGGATCCGGCGGGATTCGGTGCGGGATACCAGGAGTTTAGAAACAACAAATCGGAAGCGGCCAAAGGCGAAAGCCTGCAACAGATGAGCCAACTCGCGGAGAAGGACGCCCAGGGCAATCCGTTCTTCGGCGGTGGTTCGGCCGGGACGGTCGGCGGATCTGGAGGACCTTCGTAACATGGTATAATCGCAAAAGGCAACGAACATAAGGAGAAAACCATGTCCCGCAATACAACTATTACCGCTAAGGCGGCAATCCTCATTTCAGCCGCCATGCTTGCTGGCTGCGCGTTCGTGCCGGATACGGTACACCCGACGTACACACACTTGCCTCAAGCCAACCAAATACCACAGGCAGATCAAGTTTTGGTTTCCATAACCGCAAAAAACTGCAAGAAAAACCATTCGGTTGTTAGCGTAACGAAAGACGCGTACGGGATTAAAATGGCCAATGTTTATATGCACATAAAAAGAGACTTTAGAAACGCCTTTATAAAGGCTCTTTCAGAGAGGGGGTTCCATGTTTCAAGCAATGCCGATGTGCGGGTTATAATTGCTGTTAATAAATTCTATTTTATGGCGCACCCGGGGTCTACATGCACGTCAGAAAGGACTTTAAGCGTGCATTTGTAACAGCCATGAAGAGCAGAGGCTTTCAAACGCAGAAAAATAGTGGTGCAACTGTTGTCGTGGTAGTACATAAGTTCTATTTTACTCCTCACCCAGGCCTCTGGTCGGGCTCACAAACGGGGAATGCCAATATCTCTGTAAAGGTAGAGGAAGACGGAAAACAAATTTACAATAGATCGTTTAACTACAATTACGAAAAGCGGGATCTTAGCGGGCTATTTACACAGTACCGCGAAGCAACAGCCAAAAACATGCTAAGTCACATCGTTAGCAAGGTGTTCGCTAATCAGGGGTTTATCGACGCCTTGTTCCGCGCCGCCGGCAAGACCCCGCCCGCCGATCTGGGCGTCACCGTCCCGGCCAGCGTTTCCGCCCACTGAGGCGGTCTACCGCCAGCGCACAGCAAGTCCAGCGCGCTGGCATTCCAACCACTCAGCAATAATATGATGGATTCCAGGAAGGCTATATCAACCACTTTGCGCGGGAGTCCCCGCCGTTCAGGGCGGGGAGGGATAGCGCATCCGCACAGCGGCGTTACTTCACAAGTACAGCATAAATTGGCATTATTGTGAACATGGATGAATTGCCAACCACCCAGTCGTTGACGTGCAAGCTGAAACTGCTGCTGACCCAAGAGCAGGCAGAAGCGGTCCGGCGCACGGCGTTGGCGTACCGTAACGCGCTGAACCATGCCTCCACCGTCGCCTTTGCCAATGGGAAGATGTCGCAAGGCATGAAACTGCAAACGCTGGTGTACCAGGAGTTGCGGAAACGCTTCGGGCTGCCATCCCAGATGGCCTGCAACGCCCCACGGCAAGTGGCAGCGGCATACAAAACCCTCTGGGAACGGGCGAGAGCCAATGTCGCACATAAAGCGAAGGGTTGGACCAAACGCCGTTACAAGGGCCTCGACAAGGCCCCCAGATTCACCGCTCTGACCGTTACCTTGAACTATCGCCGGGATTGGTCCTTGGGAAAAGAACAAACCGTTATTAACCAGGCCCTTAAATATCTAACATCGCGTAGCGTGCTGCGGGGTGGTGGAAATAGCGCGCGACTTTCTCGGGCAGTTGGCGTAGCCCGTTCATGAAAGTGGTTGCCTTCTCCAGCAAGCTTTGGGTATCTGTGCTCATGGGGCCCGTACGCAGAGCGGTTTTGAAATCGCGATTGAGATACTCGTCGGGGTTGGACTCTGGCGCATAGGGCGGCAGAAATACGAGCTCAATGCGGTCCTGTTTGTCGGCCAGCCACGCGCTTACCACCTTGGCGTGATGTACCCGCAGGTTGTCCACTACCAGGAAGACCTTCCGCGGCGCGCCGGTGATCAGCTTTTCCAGAAAGGCGATAAAACGCTCCGCATGGATACTGCCCTCCACGATCTCGAAGGCGATCTCTCCGCGCGGGGAAATTGCCGAAATCATCGACAGGGTGGTCCAGCGTGCCGGATGCTCAAGGATGGGGGTCTGCCCCTTGGGGGCATATCCCCGGACCCAGTGGGCATCCTCTTTGACGGCGGTTTCGTCGCCCCAGTAAATGACCGCACCTTCCTGCAGGGCACGCGCCCGAAGCCTGGGGTACTCCACCTCCAGCCACTGCCGTACAGCTTCCGGGTTCTGTTCCAGCGCTCGTTTGACCGGACGTTGGGGAGTAAACCCCCAGCGCTTGAGATATTTGCCCACCAATCGCACCTGCAAATCGATCCCGAAACGCTCCCGAATCAGTTGCCGGATGGCAGGCCGCGTCCAGAGCGCAAAAGGCATCTGCAACTGCCGTGGATCCTTTTGCACGATCTGGTCCCGAATCCAAGCCTCTGCCGCCAGAGTCAATTTACGGCAAGCCCCAACCGGCCGCCCCCGCGGGCGTTCCTCAAGGCTCTTGGTTCCTTCTCGTTTGGCTCGCGCCAACCAACCGCGAATCGTCGAGGGATGGGCACCAGACACCTTGGCCAAGTCCTCTACTCGCATGCCCGACTGTTGGCGCAACCGCACCACCATCTGCCGCAGTATGTTGCGCCCATCCACCGTCAATTTACGCACATCTACCCGCTCCATGACCCTCAGTATAGCAAACTACTATCGGATATTTAAGGGCCTGGTTAATAGTATTGGCACGCTGACCGGCAGAATCCGGTGCCGGTACGAAGGTTGGAACCGGCATCTGGAATGGCTTGCACACCCGATAGACCACGGTATTACCCTGGGTGCCGCCAAGCTCTGGCAAGACCCGGTATCCAAGGTGTGGTATCTGCTGGTCTCCATCGAAAAGTCGCTGGACCCCATGGCGATGGACAGCATAACCACCGTCAAGGGTGTGGACCTGAACCGCCGGAACATCGCAGTGGAGTCCAATACACGAGGGGAATGTCGTTTTTATCCTGGCGGATACTGGAGGCATCTTGCTGAACGTGTCGCCAGTACACGGAGTGCGCTGCAAGCGAAGGGCACTCGCGGGGCCAAAGCCGTTTTGCGAAAGTTGGTACTGCGAGAAAGACGGCTGAACGCGGATACCGCGCACTGTGTGAGCAAGGCCATCGCGGAGCCACACGCGATGGTGGGTTTGGAGTGGCTGAAAGACATCCGCAATCGCACCGAGCGTCGGCACTCGAAGAAAGCTTCGGTGAGACGGCGCAAGGCCAATCGCAAAGTGAGCAGTTGGAGTTTTGCGGATGTACAAGCCAAAACCGCATACAAAACCCGGTTGTCGGGTGGCGTACCGATTTGGGTAGATGCGGATTATACCAGCCAAACGTGCCCAATTTGCGGACATATCGGGCAGGAGAATCGGCCCGATCATGGGTTGCTGTTTGTGTGTGCCCAATGCGGTCATACTCTCCATGCCGATTTAGTGGCTGCCAGAAACATCAGCATGCGAACGCTCCTCATCCGGCAGGACTGGGTGAGGACGGGGCGATTGTCAGCCGCCCCTGAAGCATCAGGCGATGAAACCAAAGCCGCGCGTCTTTCGAGATACGCGGAATTGCGGTGGAGCCTGGATGCAAGCTCCGTCCTTTAGGGCGGAGTCGTTGACTGTGGATACGAACCCAACCCAATCCACCGGCCAGTGGGACTACCAGCCGCAGGCAGCCGCCGAGACCGAGGGCAATCCGAACCAGGATCCGGCGGGATTCGGTGCGGGATACCAGGAGTTTAGAAACAACAAATCGGAAGCGGCCAAAGGCGAAAGCCTGCAACAGATGAGCCAACTCGCGGAGAAGGACGCCCAGGGCAATCCGTTCTTCGGCGGTGGTTCAGCCGGGACGGTCGGCGGATCGGGAGGACCTTCGTAACATGGTATAATAGCTAAAGGCAACCCGAAAATAAGGAGAAAACCATGTCCCGCAAGACAACCATTACCGCGAAGGCGGCAATCCTCATTTCAACTGCCATGCTTGCTGGCTGCGCGTTCGTGCCGGATACGGTACACCCGACGTACACGCCGAACACGGCCGACACAAGGATCGCACCCGCGTCAAATGTTCGCGTGTACGTCTTGGTGCAAAATGATAAAAAACATAAAAACGAAATTAGCGTCGAGAAGGACGGTTACGATATTCCAATGGCCGGAGTCTACATGCACGTCGCCAAAGATTTCAAGACAGCTTTGGAGGCCGCGCTTACCGATCGCGGATTTGCCATGTCGAAGGATCACGGCGACAAAATGGTAGTAGTGATAAACCATTTCTTTTCACATGAGACAAATGGATTTTCCGGTCTAACGCAAAAAGGAGAAGCGGATATAACGATAACGGTAAAGTCAAACAAAAAAACTTTTTTATCAAAAAAGGTCCTCGTCCACAAAAAACTTTTTGACGATAATATACTCAACTTTTCAACGGTAGCTTATCGGTCACAGATTGCAAAGGATCTACTAAACAAGGCCGTCAACCAAATCGTCACCGACCCCCAGGTCATCGACGCCCTGTTCCGCGCCGCCGGCAAGACCCCGCCCGCCGATCTGGGCGTCACCGTCCCGGCCAGCGTTTCCGCCCACTGAGGCGGTCTACCGCCAGCGCACAGCAAGTCCAGCGCGCTGGCATTCCAACCACTCAGCAACAAGAGGAAATGTAGTGAAGAAGAAAGCAATCATCACCGCAGCCGCCCTGTTTGCCATCGCGCCAGCGGCTTTCGCCCACGATGGTCTGAGCAGGATACTCAATCGATACAACGATTCCGAGACCATCACGTTTGGCGCTACCACCTATAGCGGCGGCGGAAGCACTCCGCAAATCCGGGCGTTCGGCAGTTCCCATTTCGGCAATTTCTATCTCGGCGATTCGGTCTCTTTTGCTTTCGGCCGCATCCACGGTTTTAAGGCTAACCGCTACAGTCTGGGGCTCGAGCCCGGTTGGATCTTCCCGATCACCCGCAACCTGGCGATCGTTCCCTACGTCCGCGTAGCGGGCGTTGCGCAGGACACCTATGCCGGGAGCAGTCTACACAGAACCAACGATGCACATGTGCGTTTTGGTTACAATCTGGGCGGCGGCTTCGGCGTGCAGTGGGCTCCAACGAACTATCTCGTCATCAATCCGAAGTTCGATGCGAGCTTCTACCGGCAGGGATACTACGCTTTCGACAACACCACGGACACCCACACGACCGTGTACCGTTCGACGACTGAATACCGGGAACAACTGGCGGCGCTGTACTACCCATGGCGCTGGCTGCATCTCGGCATCGATGTCGTCGCACACCAGTTTGCGAGCGGCGGGTCTTTTGTCAGTTACGGCGGCGGGCTCGGCATCAACTTCTGAGCCAGCGCGCTAGAGGCGGCGCTCGAGCCCATTAGCGCCGCCCACACCACAGGACTGATCCTTGCAAAACAGAAATCCGACCCGCGTCGTCCCCGGCCTACACTTCACCAGCGAGCACTTCCCCGTTTCCAGCACCTTTGCGCTATTTCTGGAGCTCGCGGCGTTCGGCAAGAGCAGCATCCCGCCAAACCTCGATTGGGGGGATCAGATCACCGAAAAAATGCACGGACCCGGGGCCAGTTTGCCCGAGTTCCGCCAGATCGTCCGCGACGCGGCCAACCGAGCTTTCAATACGCCCGTTGGGCGGGATCTCACCATGCGAGCGTACAACCTTTTTGGGGATCTTCTGGTGGGCAATCCCGGCACTTTGGCCAACCTGCAAAAGCGTCGGCATATCTTCGTGGTGAGCGCGCCTCGCCACGGTGGATCGTACCTCACCAAGGAGCTGTATCGGGCAACCGGCATCGATCCCAGCCAGGTACCGAACTACATTGCCCACGACGGCTTTCCCGATTGCAGCCCGAACTGGTACACCAGCCGCGACGGGCAGGACGTGCCGGCCACGAGAACGACCATCCAGCAGACCGCCGAATGGCTGGTGATGGCCGATTACTTCTTCCGCGAGCAGTTGCAGCGGCCCGTGGACGGCCTGCCCACGCTGGTCAAAAAGGCCACCAAGATGGTGTACATGGGCAACTTCTTCCGCGAA
Source organism: Acidithiobacillus caldus ATCC 51756 (assembly GCF_000175575.2). Taxonomy (NCBI): domain Bacteria; kingdom Pseudomonadati; phylum Pseudomonadota; class Acidithiobacillia; order Acidithiobacillales; family Acidithiobacillaceae; genus Acidithiobacillus; species Acidithiobacillus caldus. The sequence continues at coordinate 120,186 of NZ_CP005987.1, read as the reverse complement.
ACCTTTGGGCCGTTGGCAGAATGGGTAGTGATCGTGCGCCATCCGGTGCCGGCGTGTGTTTCCCTGTACGAGAAAGCCGGAGGAGTGCCAGAGGACGGACTCTTTCCAGCTCGGCCCCGCAGCGTCATCGAGCGCTGGGTCTTCGAGGCCTGGGAGCGCGATGGGGTTCCGCGTACACAGGTCGCCAAAAAGCCGTATTTCACGGCGTATCTGCACTACTGGATGCGCTATCACCAGGCGCTGGCAACGGGCGGGCTACTCCGCCCGAACGGCCAGCGGCTCACCCTCCTCCCCTACGACCCCGAGCAGATCGAAGACTATGTTCGCGGCCAGCTACGCCGGTTCGGCGTGGCCGCGGACCTCGAGCCCGAACACTTTCACACCAGCGACAAGGCCTGGGAGCGGCATCCGGACTGGGTTCGGGAGGCGGAGGAAACCGTGAGAAAGGTCGAAAAAACTCTCGAACACATCGGGGTCCAGACCACCATACCGCGTCAGTAGAACGAAAACCGATCCCGCATCTATATTTCAAAAAAAACATAACTGCCTGTTTTGTTTGATATTAGCTTATAACCATGAGATCGCCAAAGAACTCAATAATCATCGCGTCTCCGTTTATTGACCAGCGATACCAAAAACGTGTAGCCTAGACATGTCTAGGAGAACGGAGACAACATCGTGGAAGAGAGGGTCTTACACTTCAAGCGCCGGGTGCTTGCCAACCTGACTGGATATGGTCTCGAAGGAGAGAGCCGGCTAGCCAAGCACATCGAAAAACTCCAGGCTGGCTCCTATCCGGTACAGGGCGGGAAGAAACTCTACACGGCGGACGATTCTAGACAGATCCGAGCGGTTGACGCGCCATGGCCTTTACCAAGGTTTGACAGACCGGAAGTCTTGGCTTTTTTCTACTCGAAAGGCGGCGTCGGCAAGACTACTATTTGCGCGAACATAGGTGTCACCTTGGCGGCCGCAGGGAACCGCGTTCTGCTAATCGACACAGATCCTCAAGCATCACTCTCGCTACTTTTCGACGTCGACGTCGATCAGGAGATTTACACATTGGGGGATGCCGTAGAAGCGGTTATACACGACAAACCGGCAGACTTCCGAAAGGGTCTTATTCGTCCAATAAAAGACCTTCAGTTAGATTTGTTACCAGCGGACAATCGTCTTGTCTGGACCGACATGCTAATGGTGCAGGCACAATATAGGGAGAAGCTGGTAGAGCAAGTTTTCATTTGCAATCAAGCGCTGCTCGAAGAATACGATTTTGTACTCATAGATACCCCACCATCTGTGAATAGTCTTTCTTTTTCCGCTGTCGCAGCATCGAACCGAATCATATCTGTCGTTCAATTATCAAAGATGGCAATAAAAGCGTCAGGGAACTTATTCAAGTTAGCCAGAGAGCTGAAAAAAGGAACAGGCAGAGTTGTCCCAATAACCTTTATACCGAACATGCTGCATGGCGGAAAGCCCCACACCCGCAGTACGCTAGACATTATCCGGGCATCTATCGACTCAGAGTCGTCATCGAAGGTTGGGATAACCGCAACGGTCATACCCGAATACGTCGGGTTGGCGAGACCAAAAGGCCACGAGGATGGTCAAAAGACGCTGCTGGAGGCGGAACCACTATCCCTCACAACGCAAAAGTTTATTGAGCTTTCTCGAGAAATAGAAACCCTAGCAATGTTGGACAGAGGGGATGAGAATCATGGATAAGCCGATGGGATTGACAAGACCACTTCCAGTTTCCGGAGCTAAAGCAGCTGATTCCGGTCTTCGCGGTCTCGCGGATTACCAAACCGACATAAACTCAGAAAGCCAGGCAGATCAGAAAGAAGATATCGTACACCTTCTCCCCATCCACAAACTGATCGACTATAAATACAATCCACGATGCGTGTACGAAGAAGATAAAATAAAAATGATGTCCGATTCGATCAGGGCTCATGGACTTATAAACCCAATACACGTCGTACCGGATGACAAAAAAAGTGGCTTCTACCAAGTCATAGCTGGACGTACTAGACTAAAAGCGATTACGAAATACCTAAAAGATATTCCATCTTTGCAAGCGATACCTGCAATAATTCACAAAAGCAAGGATGTGAAAGAAATAGCCGTTCTCGCTTTCATGGAAAATGAAAAAAGAAACGATCATTATGATGTTGACATCGGTTTGTATTGGGGAAAATTGATAAACGATGGAGTTTTCCAGTCTCAATCCGATCTTGCAGGAGCAATGGGCACGACGGATAGCATGGTTTCCAGAATGCTTTGCTATACTAAATTATCCAAAGAAATATTGGAGATCGTATTACAGAATCCTGAAAGATTTACTTATAACTTCGCAGAACTGATTTTCAAAATACAGGAACGACATGGCGCAGATGTTGGACTAAAATTGGCAGAGAAAGTCAGTTCTAAGTCGGTAACTATCAAACAGTTACAAGAAGTTTTGGCACGTGGGCTTGCAGAAAAGGACATTAACGGTAGAAAAACAAAAAGGGTAAACATTGTAGAATCAAAAAATATTCGAGCAAGCGCAGTTTTTGATGGATATGGACGTGTTGAGTTTTTGTTATCGGCATACACAGATAAAGATAACGAGGGAAAGATCCTGGACTCATTGAGGGAAGCAGCAATTCGGTTGTTGAAAGACTTCTCTGCCGATGAAAAAGACGCCGGCCACGATAAAGAAGTGTCTGAGGAGACTTAACCAAACCAACCATTTTTGCGACGTCGCAAAACCCATGGCCCACAAGCACAGACAACACCAGCAGACCTCCGCCGCATCGGGCCGCTGTCACAGACAAATACCCTACCTCAGTAGTCGCGCTTATTGCGACGTCGCAAAAACCAACGCAGCCCCCTACCGAAGAACCGTCTTTCCACGTCGCAAAACCCATCGCCAGTCAGGCACAGCCAACACCAGCAGACCTCCGCCGTATCGGGCCGCTGTCACAGACAAATACCCTACCTCAGTAGTCGCGCTTATTGCGACGTCGCAAAAACCAACGCAGCCCCCTACCGAAGAACCGTCTTTCCACGTCGCAAAACCAATCGCCCGTCAAGGCACAGCCAACACCAGCAGACCTCCGCCGTATCGGGCCGCTGTCACAGACAAATACCCTACCTCAGTAGCCGCGCTTATTGCGACGTCGCAAAAACCAACGCAGCCCCCTACCGAAGAACCGTCTTTCCACGTCGCAAAACCAATCGCCCGTCAAGGCACAGCCAACACCAGCAGACCTCCGCCGTATCGGGCCGCTGCCACAGACAAACACCCTACCTCAGTAGTCGCGTTTTTTTCGACGTCGCAAAAACCAACGTCACACCGCACCGAAGAACCGTCTTACCACGTCGCAAGGACCGCATGGAGAGCAATATGCTAAACAGACCCATGAATATAGGTCGATCATATATTCCGTTATGGTTTATCGTTAAAAGAAAAAATCAGATATACAGGATCAAGACATATAGCCATAGATACTATTAAAACCGCCTGGCTAATGATTGGCCAAATTTCGCTTGGTGATTCAGACTATTTTTAATTAACTCATATAAATCAGATAGTTAGATTATAACCGTGAAAATGCGAACGCCGTGGCCAGCTTTGTTGACACAGGAGCTCATATACTGTTGTATAGATAAAGTGCTATGCATTATATTCACACTTAGCGCCTGCTCAGTCGAACACTGAATACGGGCACCAGGAGGCATAGATGAGGACGTAAGAAGAGATACAGAAAACATCAAAGGCTAGGGTCTTGGAAACCCCAGCCTCTGACTTTGGTACCTGAGATACGGACCGCTCTAGCTGGACACTGGAGCAAACCGCTCAAAAGAATTGCAACCCAGAACAGCTGCAATTTTTTCAAAAGAGCGAATCCGTGTCAAGGGAGAGGTTTTGCCCAAAATCATGGAGATTCGCTATGGCACCTCCTGCAGTCGTTCTGCGCGCAATGAACACCTTGCGCCACACCGCCTTGCCCGACCTTGGCCGGACCGAGCAGTCCGTCCTCATCGAGCTGCTTTCTTACGTCTCCCTGCGCAATCCCAGGGAGCCCGTGCACCCTCGCGCCGCGGTTCTGGCGGAAAAACTCCATCTGGCCTGCGTAACCGTGCGGCGCGCCCTGGTCCGGCTCCATCGCTCTGGCCTGATCGAACGGTTCCATCAGGAACACTCCGAGCGGACGGGGAACTTTCGTACCGTGCGCACCCGAATCTCCGATTCGGTCTTGCAGATCGCAGGCCTCCTGCAGCCCGGCGAGCCGGTTTCCGCCCTGGCCGAGCCAATCCCGCCACACACCACACTCCCAAAAAACGCGCCACAGGCCGTTACACAGGCTTTGAGCGCCACCGAGAGCGCCGGGCAAAACCTGCGCTCAGACACCACCGAACAGGCTATCCACGGGGATGGCTTGGATACACGGCCGTGTATCTCAGAGATACACGCTATAGAGAACACAACCATTAAGAACAAAATCAGTAAAAGCACAGTCGCGAACGCGCGCACGCACTTTGCCCGAAAGGATACGTTGCCTGCGGATCTCCAGCCTTGGGTCGATCGAGGCATTGCGCCTGCGGTACTCGCAACAGGCATGAAGCGGGCTCGGGAGGCAGGCACGACCCTAAGCGCGGTGCTGCTCGCCATCGGTGAGCGGTTACGGCAGGCTACACACCCGCAAGCCTACCTCTTGGGCACCTTACGGCGTATGACCACCGGTGACGAGCCGGTCTGGGAGACCAAACGCCCTGCCACGACGCTATCGCCGCAGGAAGCGGCGCTGCGCGAAAAAGCCGAGGCCCAGGCCGCGGCGAACCTGGAAGGGCATTGGTTCACGGATGGACAGCGGTTCTATCGTCCGGTTGGAAGCCTTTGCGAGGTGTACGATGGACCGCCTGTCGATGGAGAACGGATGCGGCCAGAGCGCGCCCCGGTCCCAACCAGCCGTCTGCAGAAGTGGCTCGCCGCCGGTCGCGTGACGACCTATGCGGTTCCCCGTCAAGACCACGATGTGTCGCTCTTGCGAAAGGCCTTAACGGGATGTATGGTATAGGCTCTTACCACCATCCAGTATTCTGGAAAACCGCCGTTTGGTACCGGCTGCGCAATACGGTCTTTTCTCGCCTTCGAGAGAAGATCCAATCCCGTTATATCGTTCGTACAATCGACCAAGGAGTTTTCCATGGAAAACCTCGCGACCGCGCGCGTCCGCGTTGAGGACAAGCGCATCATCAATGGCCGGGCCGACGTGAATCAGCTCGTGCCCTTCAAGTATCAGTGGGCCTGGGACAAATACCTGGCCGCCTGTGCCAACCACTGGATGCCCCAGGAAGTGCAGATGGCACGCGATATCGCGCTCTGGAAAGACCCCAAGGGCCTGACCGAGGACGAGCGGCGCATCGTCAAGCGCAACCTGGGCTTTTTCGTGACCGCAGACAGCCTCGCGGCCAACAACATTGTGCTCGGCACCTATCGCCACATCACGGCGCCCGAGTGCCGGCAGTATCTCTTGCGGCAGGCCTTCGAAGAGGCCATCCACACCCACGCCTATCAGTACATCGTCGAGTCTCTGGGGCTGGACGAGGGCGAGATCTTCAATATGTACCACGAGGTCCCGTCGGTACGGGCCAAGGACGAGTTTCTCATCCCGTTCATCGAAACCCTCGCGGACCCAGACTTTCAGACGGGGACCCGGGAGAACGATCAGAAACTCCTGCGCTCCCTGATCGTCTTTGCCACCATCATGGAAGGCCTGTTCTTCTACGTCGGATTCAGCCAGATTCTGGCCATGGGCCGGCAGAACAAGATGGTGGGGGCAGCGGAGCAGTACCAGTACATCCTGCGCGATGAGTCCATGCACTGCAATTTCGGCATCGACCTCATCAACCAGATCAAGCTGGAAAACCCGCAGCTCTGGACGGAGGGGTTTCAGCAGGAAATCGTCGGGCTCATTCGCCAAGGCGTGGAGCTGGAGTGCGCCTACGCCGACGACACCATGCCCCGGGGCATACTCGGGCTAAACGCTCCGATGTTCAAGGAGTACGTCCGCTACATCGGCAACCGTCGTCTCAGCCAGATCGGCCTCAAGCCGCAGTGGGAGAACGTGCAGAATCCCTTCCCATGGATGAGCGAGATGATGGATCTGAAGAAGGAGAAAAACTTCTTCGAATCGCGTGTCACGGACTACCAAACCGGCGGAGCGCTCTCCTGGGACGACTGAACGGTCCTTTCCTCGAGGTGCTTCGCGTACTATGCTGAAAAGGAGAATGGACCCATGGGGTCACCAATGATCGACAAACTCGAAATGTCCAAAGACCTTGTCCGGAGTGGAATGGATCGAGAGCAGGCAGAAGGGGTCGCTAACGCCTTCGAAAAAGCCATCCGTGGCGTTCTCGCCACGAAGGCCGATCTCGAAGTCGCCTGCACACGCCTGGAGAGCGGCATTCGGCAGGACATGGTGAAAATGGAAGTCGGAATCCGGCAGGATATGGCCAAGATGGAGGCTGGAATCCGACAGGATATGGCTAAGATGGGCCAAGACATGGCTAAGATGCAGGCTTCGCTCATTCGTTGGATGTTCGCGATGTGGATTACCGGTATCGGCGTCTTGACGGCCGTCCTGGAGTTGAAGCCATGATCGAAGGTTCGGACACCAAACCCTAATAACCGGCTTTTCCGCCGGTTTTTTATTACCCAAAACCCGCACGATCGTCGCGCGGGTTTTTTGTTGGAGGATCTATGCAACCCGTGAACAACCTCTCCAGAGGTTCACAGAAAGACGCCAATATCGCGAGACTTGGATATTGGCCAACGGATCGCGAGACCATTGAGGCGATCACCAAAAAATTGGTCGTACAGCCGGGAACGCCGGTGCAGCTGTTCGACTGCTCCTGTGGGAAGGTCGATGCCCTGGCGCCGGTCGCCAGCGCCTTGCAAGCCATGGGGGCCGAAACGTCCCTGTGGGGCATCGAGCTGCACGACGAGCGTTTTCAGACGGCGCACAGCTATCTCAACGCGCGGGGGATACCGGGATCGGTGCTTCATGCCGATGGCATCTCTCCCGACGTATCGATATCGGAAAACTGGGCGTCTGTATCGATATTCAATCCGCCCTACGGGGAACAGCGGCACGAGCGCGATGGGCAGATCATCACGGTGCGCCTCGAGCGCATCTTCTGGACCAAGCACATCGCCCGGACGAAGCGTGGCACCGGGATAACGGTAGCCATTCTTCCGACCCAGTTGTTCCGCGCCGATCCCAACCTTACCCGTATGATCGGGCGGCATTTTGTCATGGTTTACTAGGACTCCGGCTGGGGCCCAGCGCGTCGAACGCCCAACACATCGCCAACGCCACGTCCTTAGCGCCATTGTCCGATGTTTCTTTATGCTGTACAAATACGCTGTTAAGGCATTTTACGAGCTTCTATATCCATGGTTATGCGATCCAAAGCCCCCGCCCCATCTGCCCGGTACGCGCTCAAGAAGCTCGGAGAGGACCTGTCGATCGCGCGCCGCCGGCGACGCATGACCCAGCAACGGGTAGCCGAGGGCGCGGGGATCGATGTTGGAACGGTTCGTCGTCTGGAACAGGGGCACCCCAGCGTGTCTCTGGGATCCCTGGCCATGGTCTTGGTCGTCTTGGGAGAGACGGAACGGCTCGCGCAGCTCCTGGATGTGGGTGCCGATGACTTGGGGCTGGCCTTGAGTGTCGAAACCCTGCCAAAGCGCGTCCGCAGGCCGCGCAGCGCGACGGCGGCTGGCATGAATGCTGTGCCCCCCGCGGCGGACGATGGGGCGTTCTAATGAGCGACGCTCGCGTCCTACAGGTTTGCATCGGTGACCCGGCCATCGAGGTCGGCACGCTATGGCTATCCTCCGCTGGCGGGCGAAACTTTTCGGCATTCCAGTACAGTGCGGCCTGGTTGCGCCATCCTCGGGCTTTTGCCTTGTCGCCGGATTTGCCCCTGTCCTCGGAAAAGTGGTTCTTCCACGGCGATCCGCAGGTGGCCCACGGTAGCAGCCTGCCGCCGCCCCTAGCCGATACCATTCCCGATGCCTGGGGACGGGGCCTGTTGCGCAAGGCCCGCGGCCTCTCTCGGGATCCAGACGAATTCACCCTCCTCACCGACGTCGACGATGGGAGTCGTCTGGGGGCACTGCGGCTCCGGGAGAGCGAGTCGGGACCGTTTTTGGCCGTGGCCCAGGACGGTGCAGGGCGGGTGCCGCCCCTGGTGGACCTGAACAGCCTAGTCACCGATATCCACCGCATCGAGGCGGCGCATCCGGACCGTGAGGTCCTCCAACGACTGCTCGGGAGCAGTGCCTCCCTCGGTGGTGCGCGCCCCAAGTGTACGGTGCGCAAGCCTAATGGTGACCTGGCGCTTGCCAAGTTCACCTCCCGTTTCGATACCCATCCGGTGGAGAAAGCGGAGGTCCTCGCCCTGCGACTGGCGCAGGCCTGCGGCATTGCCGTTCCTCGCGCGGAACTGGTTTTCACCCAGAATACCGCGGTGGCGGTCCTGGACCGCTTCGATCGAGATGGTCCACGCCGCATTCCCTATCTGTCTGCCCAATCCTTTCTCGGGCTGTCCTCTGCCGTCGGGGGAACCTACGTCGACTTCGCCGAGCAGCTGCGTCGGTTCTCGGGCGATGTTCCTCGCGACCTCCGGGAGTTGTTCGCTCGGGTCAGCTTTACCATCCTGGTCTCCAATGCCGACGATCACCTGAAGAACCACGGTCTGTTGTACCGCGGTGCCGGTGGCTGGCGTCTATCCCCGATGTTCGACGTCAACCCTGCCCCCGAGCGGGATCGACGGCTCAAGACGGCCATCCTGGATCCGAGGGATACCCGGGCTTCCCTGGGGCTATTGCTCGAGGCCGCGGAGTTTTTTGAGCTCGAACAGGATACTGCTCGTTCCCTGGTGGTGGACCAGGCCGAACGTATTGCCGGCCTGTGGCGCGATGTCGCCCGCCGGTGTGGGATGACCACCAGCGAGATCCGTGAATACGAGCCCGCCTTCACGCACGAAGAGTCCGCCTTTGCCCGATCGTTGGGCAGGACGCAGGCGAGCGCGGCCGGCATCTCAGAACCTGATCCCCGTGCTCCAGCGCCTCAGAAACGCCAGCGCAAGGAATGACTCGTAGTCTCCAAGACCGACCGCACAAAGGGTACACCGGAGCACACACTGGACCGGAGGACCAATCCATGACGCTAGGCTCGTATAGCAGCCGTGAAAACAGCGAAAATGCTGCGACGAATGCACTGACGCAAACCCAACGGGTGCTTTGTCGCCCTTCACAAGGTACACGGGAACTGCTATGCCATCGGAAAAGTCCTTAGGAGCGCACCATCGAGCCGTGTGAGTAGAGTCTTTGCGTGCGCTGGAATGCCTACCGGCAGAGGGCCAAGGAAAACGACCGTCAAGGCAAGCGTCGGGGGCGGTGCAAGTGCGCAAGGAGAGCTGAACCATGAGAAAACGACCTAGTGCATACAAACCGCAGCGGGGAGCGTCAATCAAGGAGCCCCCGGCTCCTTTGGCAGGCGCGCTGGCTTGGGGGTTAGTACTGGTGTTCATCACAGGCATTGCCAATGCGGGCATCATAGGCAGTCCGGGGAAAGCGTGTGCCTTGTTGCGGGAGCACGCTCAGCCGGGCTGGCTGGCCAGCAAAACCATGGCGCTGAAACTATCGCGCTATCGCCGTCCCTTGTACGTAGATCCGTCTCCGGTGATTGCCCAAGTCGGACACATACCCGACCTGCCCTATCTGACGGGCATCCCCGGAAAGCACGGTTGTGTTGCGGTCTCTCCAACCTTTCTCGGCACGTCGGAAACCCGCCTAGATCGCGAATGGCTCTGGCTGATCGGGATTGCTGGGACAGCACACCCCCACGCCTACCAATCCGCCGTAGAGGCTGCCAATAACCCCGTACTGCGCCGTGTCGCAGGTTGGTTTGGTATCGGCGGAAACATCGCCAAGCGGGCGGTGTTGGCAAGCGAATGTCAAGCTACACGCTGGTTGCCGGAACCAGCGTTGAAGGAATTCCAGCTAATCGCAGCCGATCTTGAGGGGAACCACTATCTGCCCACCGAGGAGCAGCAAAAGAAAACCATCGAGAAATGTCGTGCAACTGCCACGGGTGAGGGTACGCCCTAAGCTGCTTGGCAGGAACGTAACACCGAAAAGCATATGGTGGACCCGGCGCTGTGGTCGAGAATGAATCCCGGTCTGGTCCTAGACAAGCCCCTGAAATTTCCGCAGGGTTTGCCGGACAAGGCCGCATAGCCCTTTTTCTCGATATGGCCTCCCCTCGCGGGAGGCCTTTTTTGTTTTGTGCTAGCATGTTCCCATGCTCACCGACGAACAGATCGCTATCGCGCAACATCGCCGCGGCCACGCGCTGGTTCGCGCGGTGCCGGGATCGGGCAAAAGCACCGCCGCGCGCCACCTCATCGCCCAGCACGTACGGGCGGGATGGACCGCGCCCGAACACATCCTCACGGTCTGTTTCAACGTCGACGCCGCCCGGGATTTCGGCGCGCAGCTGACCGCCCTGTTGCGGGAATCGGGGTGCGACACCCCGCCGCTGGTGGTGAACCTGCACGCCCTCGCGTACCGGCTCCTGCGCGGTCTGGTCCGGCAGGGGCTTGCTCCCCCGCGCAAACTGGTGGACGATAGCCAGGAAGATTTCTGGCGCGGTCTGGTGGCGTTGTCCCTCTCCCGCGCCGATGGTATCGCGCCCGGCGAGATCCCTCCCTCGGAAATCGACCATTACCATTTGTGGATTGTACAAACGAAAGCGCGGCGCGCGAGCCCCGATCGCGCCGATCTCGCGTGGTGCCAGGCCCAGGGGATCGAGGACCCGGCGCACTTCTATCGGGTGTTTTCGGCCTTTGAGGAAGAGCGTCTGCAGGCCGGGGCTATGGGTTTTGACGACCTGATCGGCGATCTGCTGGACCTCGCCCTGCGCGATGGTGCGGTGTACGACCAAATTTCCGATCACTACGATCTCGTCGTCGTCGACGAGTTTCAGGACATGACCCGCGCGAACCTCGACCTCATCCGGGTGCTGGCCGGGGATCGCGCATCGGTCGTGGCCATCGGCGACGACGATCAGAGCATTTACGGCTTTCGCGGGGCCGATCCGGGCCTCATGGTGCGCGAGTTCGGTATCTTTTTCCCACGGTTCACCTCGTACACGCTGAGCGGCACCTTTCGCTATGGGCCGTTGCTCTGTCGCCTTTCGAGCGAGTTGATCGCCCAGAACGACGAGCGTCTGGACAAGTGTGCCCGGGCGGCGGGCGACCAGGACACCGAAGTCCACCTGATGTTCACGCCGGACGAGGCGCAAACCGTCGGTGAGATCGTCGCGTACGAGCAGGGCCGGCGGGCGGGTGCCACCATCGGGATCCTGGTGCGGGCCTACCACCAGACTGTCCTGAGCGAAATCGGCCTGCTGTACGCCGGAATCCCCTACCGGATCGAGGGTGCCGAGCCCTTCTTCGACCGGCAGGACGCGCAGGCGGTGGCCGGATACCTGGCGCTCGCCACGGGTGCTTTGGACGACCAGCGCGGATGGATCCCCGCCGAGCGCGCCGCTACCCTCGCCCGGGCCCTGCTCCTTATGCCGAATCGTTATGTGCGCCAAACCGACCTCGACCGTGCCGCGGCGTGGGTTGCCTCCGGACGGCCGTTTCGCGATTGGGTGTGGGAGCGATGCCAGGAGGCCATGGCGAGCGAGGACGGTTACTCTCAGCGGCTCGGCAGCCAGCTCGCCCAATTGTTGCGCGACATCCGGCACCTTTCCCAGCTCAACCGCGATGCCGCCGGCGACTTCATTCGCGCTTTTTACGGCTACCTCGGCCTGCGGCGGGAAATTGGGCTGGGTGGCGCGGTGCGCGGGACGGAGCGCGCGGCGGTGTACGAGGTGCTGGCCGATTTTGCCGACCGGCGCGGGTTTTCGGTGGCGGAACTGCAGGACTATCTCACGCGCCTGTCCGCCCGCTATGCCCAGGCACAGCGCAGCCGGCGCCGGCCGACCGTTGTGATCACGAGCTGGCACAAGACCAAGGGCGCCGAGTTCGACGCGGTGATTCTCCCCGACCTACGGGCGGGCAAGTCGCCGTTGGTGTATGGGGAGATCGAGCCCGACATCGCGGAGGAGCGGCGGCTCTTTTTCGTGGCCATGACCCGCGCCAAATCGGCGCTCTATCTGCTGGCGCCTGAAGATCCCGCGCTGTATGCCAGCGTTTCCGGACTGCCCACGCCGCCTACGGCGCAAAGCGGCGAACGCGCCAGTCCCTTTCTCAGCGATATTGGCGATTGGGACGGGGTTCGCGTGTGGGCGGACGGCGCCTTTCTTGACGCTGTTCAAGCGTTTTCGCCATAATCTGGGCTTACACCGCCTTCATCTTCGATGAGAAACGCTCCTTGGCACGAGCGACGCAATAGCCGCCTTTGGCGGTATATCCATACCCACTCCCCCGCACGGGCGATCCTTTGCCCGTCGGGCACGAGGTCCGCCTTTTTGGGGATTTCTTCAGGAGACCGTTATCATGCCGTACGCGGACCACAATCTGCTTTCGATCGCCATCCTCATCATGATCCTCGCCTTTTATGGTTCGGGTCTGGCTTTGGGTGGCGTTATGCTCTATCGCTATCTGCGCGGCAATCCCAACCGATTGGCCGCCGCAAAAATGGGCGCAGGTCATCTCGTCGTCTATTTTGGGCGGCATCTGATCCTGGCTCTGATCGCGCTGGTTTTGGCGATCTATTTTTTACCGGGTCTGGTGTATCCCGCGCTCGTCACGGGCAGTTTCCTGTTCGCGTCGGGTGCCTGGCTCTTGTTCCTCTTTGGGCTCAGCAAGCCCTACCTGCGCGATGCGGCCTTGTCCCTGCGCGGTAAGCCGGCCCCGGCCCAGCCGAGCTTCAACGCGACCTGGACTGCGAGCATCCAGCAGCCCGGTAGCACGGTCACACCGGCGCCTGCGGTGCCCGTGTCGGCCGTGTCCGCTCCGGCTTCGGGTTCCGCTGGTGGTGCTTCCCAGGCCCCTGCGGCACCGCAACCGACCAGCACCCCGGTAGCGCCCGCGACGCCTCGCAAACTGCGGGTGAATACCAAAATCTAACTCCCATCCCTGCGAATACCGGCTGATCTTTCAGCCGGTTTTTTTTATGCCCGGAATACGCAAAAAAGCTGTACGCCCGAAAAATTGTGATATACTTTTGTTCGTACAAGCAAAGGTTGGAGTCGCCCTTATGGAAGCCCAGAATGTCGTGTCCATTCGTACCTTGCGGGACATTAACGAGGTCCTTGTGGAAAACAACCTGAAGGAAATCGACGGAGAGGAACACCGGCGTTTCCGCACGCACAGCGAACTGTCCGCGACCTTGCGACGCGCCGTGGTCTTATTGGCGAACAGCCATACCGCGCGCGACAAGGTGCTGGCGGTACAGCAAATACGGCAGGTGCGCGAACGGATCGCCAAGGCTCCGGTCGAGGCACAGAGCGCCCCGGCTGCGGAACGCGCGACCCCGGCAACCACTCCGGCAACGGAGCCGGCCGCAGCCGCGCCGCGCACGACGTCGGTGACATCCCGGTCCCGGGTGGAACCCGCAACCCTACGCGAGCCCCGGACGCCGGATCGGGTGGTGTTGGCGACGGACACGGTGACGGATGCGGACCTGCGCTATATCAGCCATTGTGCCTATGGCGCCAAGGCGGCCTTGTCCATGGCGCTCGCGAAGTCCAAGGAATCGGATAACCGGCCGGGCTTCTATACCATCCTCATGGAAGGTGCCGACGTGGTGGACCCCCAGGCCCGTCCCCGGATCTACGATTGGCAGAACCGCATTTCCATCATGTTTACCAAGGCGGAGCTGGTTGCGGTGGCCGCCGTCTTTTACGGCTACCTGCGTGAGTGTTCCTTTTCGTCGCACGGCCCGGCGCACGACAAGGGCTTTTTCCTCGAGCGCAAGGATGGCGGTATCATCGCGCGCATGAACGCGACTGGCCGCAGCCTTACGGTGAAGATCGCCGCCCCCGATATGGTCTACATGGGCGGCCTGCTCACGCGCCAGATCCGTGCGGAGTATCCCTGGCTCGACAACGAAGCCCTCACGGGCTTGTTGCGCGGTGCCTTCGCCGCGACCCCGCCCCTGGCGAACGATGGTCCCCGGTCGGCGACGCAGCCGGGGAGCGCCGCCCGAGAGGGTAATGGCGCGCGCCAAGGTAATGCCGCCCGCCAGGGTAATGCCGCGCGCCAAGGTAATGCCGCCCGCCAGGGCAACGCGCCGCGCGGCCCGCTGGCCGATCAGTGCGCGAGCTGTGGGGCCGACGTTGACCAGCGCGTCCGCGACTACAGCCAGCAGAAATACGGGCAGACCTTGTGCCTTCCCTGCCAGAAGCAGCGCCACTGAGTTCCTCTGCCTTGCGGGAGCGCCTTCTGGTGCGCCCGCTGCGTTACGAAGATCGGCGTTTCCCGCAACCGGCCCGGCACGTCGACCCCGGTACGACCGCCTTGCTGCTCGGCGAAATCGTGCAGGTCCGTTCCCAATCCCGTTTTCTCAAGGTCGTCCTGCGCGATTTGTGCGACCTCGGTTCCGCTCAGTTCCAGGCCACCTTTTTCCACTACCGGCGCTGGCACACGGATTTGCTGACTCCAGGCGCTGCCTTTGCCTTTTTGGGTAAGGTCGGCAGCTTTCAGGGAACGGTGGACCTGCAGCAACCCGCCATTCTCGATCGCACCGAGATCGGGATGATCCTGCCCATCTATCGGCGCCGCGGGAAACTCGGGACGGCGGATATTCGGGCGGAGATTCTGGGAGTGCTCGCGGGCGCGAGCGATGCGGATCTGGCGTCCATCACCTCGCCCTGGGTGCGGGAAGCGCTGGCCCAACACGGAACGCTCCCAATACCGCAGGCGGTGCGGACGATCCACGACCCGGAAGACCCGCGCGTGCTGGCGCGCGCCCAGGAGACGCTCGCCCGCATGGAAGTCCTCGAGCGCGTCGAGGCCACCTTGCGGCTGCGCGAAGCCCGCCAGCAGACCCCGGGGGTACAGGTTCACGTCAGTGCCGACGAAATGGCGCGATTTGCGGCGGAATTGCCCTTCGCGCTCTCGCCGGGCCAGCAAGCCGCCCTCGAGTCGGTGCGCGAAAAACTCGCTTCCCCCTATCCGGCCAAAATTCTGCTCATGGGCGGCGTGGCCTCGGGCAAGACGGCCATCTGCCATATCGCCGCCCGGGCCACGGTCTACGGCGCCCGTGAGGGGCGCAACAAGGTCCTCATCGTTGCTCCCACCCAGATCCTCTGCCAGCAGCTCTTTTCGACCTTTTCGGCCTATTTTCCGGCGGTGCGCGCACACCTCGTGGTCGGTGCTAAGGGCAAGAAAAAGGCCCTGCCCGAAGCCGACGTGTACTTTGGTACCCATGGGCTTTTCAATCGCGGCCTCGACTGGTCGCGGGTCGGTACCGTGATCTTCGATGAAGAGCACCGCTTCGGTGCCCAGGTGAAGTTCGGCACGGTGCCGATGGAGGCCAACCGCATCTTCATGTCGGCCACCCCCATCCCGCGCAGCTTGTCCCTCTACCTCTTTGGCGATATGGATCTTGTGCGTATCGCGGGCCGTCCCCACGACCGCCGGGTAGTCACCCGCGTGCTGACCCGCGATGAGGGGCGCGAGGCCCTGGCCGCCGTGCGCGATACCCTGGCTGCGGGTCGCAAGGCCATCGTCGTCTACGGCGCGATCCGCCGGGAAGAAGAGCCCACAGCCGTGGACTGGGAGCGGGCGTACTTCCTGGCGTCGTTTTTCCCGGGCGATCGAGTGCTGCCCCTCGATGGCGTCACCGATCTGCGCTCGGCCTGGGAGTGGGCGCGCATGCACGACCCCGACGAACTGCAGCGTTTCTATCGCATCAACCGGCAGTTTTCCGCCGCCAGGATTCTGCGGCCGGGCGACGGCTCCCCGCCGCCCCCCTTCCCCATCCTCGCCTACGACAGCGACAGCCCCGACAGCCTGTTCGTGTTACCGCGCTCGGCCTTGCTCACGGTCGATGCCAAGGGGCGGCGCAAGGCCAAGGCCTGGGACGTGCTGGTGGACGAGATCCGGGCGGGGTTTTATGAAAGCCGGCCGCTGGTGCGCGAAAGCCTCTACCGCGCCGGGAGCGACCTCGAGAAGGCCGTGGGCGTGTGGGAACGGCACTTCCCCGGACAGGTGGAGGTCGTGCATGGCCGGATGAATGCGGCGCAGAAAGCCGCAGCCATCGAGGCCTTTGCCAGCGGTGCCAAGCCGCTGATCGTGGCCACCTCGATCGTCGAGGTCGGTATCGACGTTAAGGGTGTTGATTGCCTGGTGTTGGCTAACGCCGACCGCTTTGGTACCGCCTCCCTCGTGCAGTTGCGCGGCCGCGTCGGGCGCAGCGGTGAGGCGGGCTTATGTCTACTGGTCTGTCCTTCCGACACGGGATCCGATTACCAGCGCCTGCAGGCCTTCGCCGAAGAAACCGACGATCTGCGTCTGGCGGAGATGGATTTTCGGGAGCGGGGCTGGGGCCAGGTGCGCGGCAAGGCCCAGTCCGGAAGCGAGACCGTGTTCTTCGATCTGCGCAAGCACGGTCGCTTGCTGGAAGAGATTGGACGGGATAGCTGAGTATGGCGCCAAAATGGCGACAGTGATAGAGTGAGGACCCAGAGTACATTTGGGGGTGATATGGGTTCCACCGTAGCCAAGCAGAACCGCATCGGCGCTCGGGTTCCCCACGAGGTCTATGAAACTCTGTGTCGTGCTGCCGAGCTGACTGGTGCCACGGTCAATCAGTTTCTCGTGCAGGCGGCATTGAAAGAGGCCCAGGAGGTCCTCGAGCGTGAAGCGGTCATTCGCCTCACCCCGCGCGACTGGAACTGGCTGCTGGACTTGCTGGAAAGCCCGCCGGAGCCGAATGCCAAATTGAAGGCTGCCATGATGCGCCATCACCAGAGCAAGCGGGAAGATGCAGATACTGCCTTTAACTGGGAACCATGATCGGCAGCGATTTGACTGTGGTCGGCAGGAGCTTAAGGAAGCTCTGACCTAGCCTAAAAAGGTGCGCCTTGTCCCCAGTATTGACCTAAGCACGTTGCTATCAGGTCACTTATCCGTCAAATTCCCCCATTTTCTGGAGAATTATTGGATATTGGGCACACCACTCCCTACGCGGCCAGGAGATATCTCCTCAGCATGTACAGATTGGCCAAGGCAAAGAGCGTGGTCAGTTGAGCACCGTTCTTGGCCAGACCCCGATATCTGGTTCGCTGATAACCGAATTGGCACTTCAGCACCCGGAAGGCGTGTTCTCCCCGGGCACGGATCCGGGCAATGGCGCGGTTGTAGCGCTTGAGGGCCGCCAAGCCGGTTTTCTGCCCAGGATAGCGTCGCCGCGCTACCGCGTTCCGTATGCCTCGGGCCACCAGCGTGTCATGCACCTGGGGATAGTCATAGCCCCGGTCAGCGAGGACCACCGACTCCTCTCCGGTAAGGAGCCCCTCCAGCCGCTGATGATCCGGTACCTTGGCCGCCGTGAAGTCCACCGCCTGTACGATACCTTGGAGATCCGTTGCCACATGCGCCTTCATCCCGAAATACCACTGATTCCCTTTCTTGGTGGAACTCATCTCTGGACATGCCTGTTAACCTTTCTCAGCAACAAGCCGGACCGGGATATGTTCCATACAGGCATTGAGCAACCTCAGGGGCAGTTCTGGCTCCCAGAAACGGCGATTGAAGCGATAGACAAACTCGTTCAGATATTCCTGCAGATATTTGCCGGATACCCCATGGAATGTGCCCAAAAGAAAGGCCTTGAGGTTACCAATGGCGATGTGTACCCACGGCAACCACTCGTCCACCTGATGCGGTTTGGTCACGCGCCCCTCATGCTCTTGGCTCTCTCCGAGAACTCGCAGCGCTATTAAGCCGTCGGTGCGGGTAGGTTGCTTGGGGCGCAAGCGTCGCCGCGCGAATTCGCGAATCCGGTCGGCAGAGACCGAAGGCGTCGTCTCGATGGCAATAAAGCCCGCCTTCTTGCCCCGGTTTTCCACGGCAACCAAGATCGGTGTTTTGCCTTCGGCCCCTCGACCGCTCTTCCCCCCAGACCGGCGTCCACCGACAAAGGCATCGTCCAACTCTACCAGCCCTTCCAAGCGATACAGACTGTCGCGATCGCCCATGGCGCGGCGCATGCGGCGCAACATCCGGTGAGCCGTGATCCAGGAGACCCCAATCTGCTTCGACAGCCGCAGGGCGGACAATCCGCCCTTGTCGCTCGCCATCAAATAGATGGCCAGGAACCATTGCACCAGGGGCACATTGGACGAATGAAAAATTGTGCCGGCCGTCACCGAGGTCTGATGGCGACAGTGCCCGCACTGAAAGAGTTTTCGTCCGGCGATCCAGTATCCGCGGTCATGGCCGCATTTCGGACATCGAAACCCCTCGGGCCAGCGCTTTTGTTTCAGCGCCTCCAAGCAGGCCTCTTCCGTGCCAAACCGCGCTTGCCACTGCAAGAGGTTCGTCGCTTCAGCTTTCATCTCAGACCTCCTTTCTCTATGCCTCACAGAGAGTTAGAGCTTGATTGCTGAGAATGATTCAGAGGCATGTCTTGGTGGACTCATCTCTGGATCCCGCTTGCGGTCTCGGTTCTTGGTGGAGCTCGGGGCGTGAATCAAGGTGGCATCCACGGTCTTGCCTTCCTGCAGCAAGAGCCCTTTCTCCTGCAACACGGACTGCACCTCGGCAAAGATGGCCTGGGCAAGCGCATGGCGCTCCAGTAAGCGGCGGAACTTCAGGATCGTGGTCTCATCGGGAACGAAGTCCCGACCCAAGTCGATACCGACGAATTGACGGAGCAGAGGAACCTCGTACAGGGCCTCTTCCATCCCCGGATCGGAGTAGCCGAACCATTGCTGGAGAAAGTGGATCCGCAGCATCCGCTCCAAAGGCATAGGTTTGCGGCCGCTGCCCCCCTTGGGGTAGTGCGGCTCGATCAAGGCCACAAGCCTGGCCCAGGGAACCACGGCATCCATCTCGGCCAGAAAGCGTTCTCGCTTGGTCTGCTTGCGGCGTCGCGACAGGCTGGGCTCCTCGGCAAAGGTTATCTGTCCGGACATGGATAGCATCTCCTCGCTACTCGGTCAGCCCATTGTATCAGATGGCTAAATCAGAGACTCCTTAACGACTGGTTGCGGCGGGTTGCGCGTCAGCACCAAGACAAGGGTCTATCGAAGACCTTCATCGCCGCCCGTGAGCGAGAGCCCGAACGCATTTGTGCCTATTATGCGCTGACCTTGGCCGAACTCGAAAACCATCTTTTGCCCGACGCGTGGCGCAAGAAGCTGCCGCGCCGTATCCCAGGTGTGCGGCTTAGCCGACTGGCGGTTGACCGCGAGTATCAAAGTAAAGGCCTGGGAGCGCTGCTGCTGATGGATGCGCTGACGAGGGCGCGGCGTATTTACGACGAGGCAGGAGGCATTGGTCTGTTTGTCGACGCCATCGATGAGCGTGCGGCCGAATATTATCGGCAATACGGTTTCCAGACCGCGCCGGACAACCCTCTGCTTTTGTTCCTCCCAGTGACGATCACGGAATCTGGGTTGTGATTCCCTGGCGACGCCCATGGTTGCGGATTCATTCGGTTGCGCTGGAGATTCTGGCTTTTACGCTGGGGATGGATGGCGCGGCGGTGGCAACGTCGAGTACGCAGCGGAAGCTGCCGTTCATGAGATCCACATTATCGACTCGGGAGTATGCTATTTCTCAGGATTGTCCAACATGGAATACCACTTCTGAAAGGCCACCAAACTCCAGATAGATTCTACGATGCCAAAGGGCCACGTTCCGGCAAGAAACCCGTAGATCGCAGAACCGATGCAGCTTATACCAAATGCTAGAGTAAACCACGATGATTTTTGCTCCAGAGCATAAAAAATCATCATCAGAGTGACCACCGATGCGCCGTATATCGTCAGGAGAGTCACATTTTTCTCCCGTTCTGCGTATCAAAGCCCTACCACTAAGGCGAGCCCTAGAATCATAAGAATGAGCGGGCTCAATCGTTCGCCATTACGATCCAGCCAAGCCCACCGCCAGCGTAGACCCAGCCACGTAGCGAGCCAGACCAAGAGTAGGATAAGGACCAGCGTCGCCAGGGAATAGGTCAGCAGCACCGCCGTAATGGCCAGCGTTCCCAGCGGCAGTGCTGCGATGAGCACCGGGACAAAAGCCCCATCCGGAGAGGCCGCAACCCCAGCGACCATCAAGGTCCACCAAGAGCGTCCCAACGATGCATGCCCTGTGTGGTCATGCCCATGATGGTCGTGGTCGTGGTCTTGGTCTTGGTCGTGAAGGTGAGGGTGAGGGTGAGGGTGAGGGTGAGGGTGAGGGTGAGGGTGAGGGTGAGGGTGAGGGTGAGGGGCGCCACGTATCATCTGCCAAAGCAGAAGTCCAGCACCGGTCATGAGTAAGATGCCTCCCAGGATCTCGTCCTGATACCGAGCAAAATGAGCAAAGTTTCTCTCAAGGCTGTATCCCAGCGCCAAAAGAATGACCCCAAGGATGAGAGAACCCGCGATGTGACCGAAACCGGCCCACGCCGCAACCCGCAGAGCTCGTCGCATGGGCCATCTTTGGGTGCGTGCGAGCATCGCAATGGGCATCCAGTGATCGGGAAGGATCGCGTGAAAGAAGGCTACCAAAAAAGCGGCGAGCAGGAGCAACAGCAGCGTAGAAGACATGAAGAGCTCCCGTGATCAGGGCAAGAAATAACGGGCGAAGGCCGCTTTGATACTCGCTATCGGTTCGTCTGCATCCCCGTCCCGGATAACATCTACCAAGCAGTGATCCAGGTGATCTTCAAAAACCATCCGGGCGACCTTATCCAAAGCGGCGCGCGCTGCGGCCATCTGATTCAGGACTTCTGGGCAATCGCGGTCTTCCTCCAGCATTTGCCGGATACCGCGGACCTGACCTTCCAGACGGGCCATGCGCTGCAGGATGGCCCGTCGATCGTGTGCTGACATACCTATACCCCCTAACAGTATTTAAACGCAGAGTGGATACCCGCGCGCAGGAGTCTGTCAAGGCATTACCGGAGGTGTACATCTGCTCTATATGGGCTTGTAATAGTTCCGTGTTTTCTCGCACATAGGAGATCGTCACGATAAAGCGTGACCAGAATTATCCCCTTTTGCACGCCGATTGATAAACGAATACCACAAATACCTGTGGGCTGATTTAAAAAAATAACTCTTTATTGTCGTTACTCAATCTCTGTTAGTTTTTGATTGTTTCTCGGTAAAGTCGGGAACAACGAGGCGATACCCAATTCCAAGCTCAGTGAGCAGGAATTGGGGAAGGCTTGCATCGCTTTCGATTTTCTCACGCAGCCTTTGCACGTATATACGTACGTAATGCGTGTGTTCCTCATGCGTGTGGCCCCAAATGGCGTTCAGGATACGCTTACTCGGAACGATGGTTCCGCAGTTGCGTAAGAGAATGCGCATGAGTTGGTACTCCTTATTGGTGAGCAGAATTTCCCGTTCCCCGATCACCAGCACGCGTCTGTTGTCGTCCAATCGCCATTCTCCCCGCACTATAGCGCCCTCGTTCGTCGTGACATGAACCCTTCTGAGGTGCGCTTGGAGACGAGCCATCAGTTCCCCATAATGAAAGGGTTTGGTTAGATAGTCGTCAGCACCTAGCTGAAAGGCCTGAATCTTATCCGCTTCGTTTCCACGAGCCGAGACCACAATAATCACCTGATCGGCCGACTGCGTTCTAAACCACGGAATCAGATCCAAGCCGTCCCGATCCGGAAGCCCCAAGTCCAAGAAGACGACCGAATAGGGCGTGCGTTCGTGCGCGCGGCGCTGGCGCACGGCCCGCTGTGCTGCGGCCGCCGATGTCTCCCAATCCACAAGGTACGTATCCCCGAGGCGCAGATTATTCTCGAGGAGTCTACCGATACGCAAGTCGTCCTCAACCACGAGTATTGCCAATTTGTTCTCCATACCGTTTTAGCCTCCCGCGCGCCTCGTCTAAGCAGTCACCACGCTCACCACTGGAGTTGTGGGGGCGGCAGGATGGCCCATTGTGCTGCCAGCGGACCGAGGGCAAAGGCCGGCAGGAAGGTAATCGCTCCCAGTACGACGATAACGAAAGTGACGAAGAGAATCATGAGTACCGAGCTCTCTCGCAATATTCCCGCGCCTTGCGGCAACCGCTTCTTTTGGATAAGACTCCCAGCCATGGCCAGAAGCGGCAGTATTCCAAAGTATCTTCCGAACAGCATTGCCATGGCCGAGAGTGCGTTGTAGAAGGTGGTGTTGACATTCAGACCGCCCATATCGCTTCCATTATTGTTTACCGCGCTCGTGAATTCGTAGAGGACCTCGCTGAACCCCTGGGGACCAGGATTGAACACGGCAGCGCGTCCGTCAGGCACACTCACGGCGAAAGCCGTGGTGAGCAACACAAGCACCGGCATCACCAATAGGGACAAGGCCACCATTTTGATCTCGAATGCCTCAATTTTTTTGGCCAAGAAGACTGGACTGCGCCCGGTCATCAATCCTGCTAAAAAAACCGCAAAGATCATAGTTGCCAGGAAGCTCTCCAGGCCCACACGAGCTCCCCCAAACAAGAGCTCCCCCAGCTGCATAAATACCATGTTGATACCACTGGATAGCGGCATCATGGAGTCGTAGGCACAGCCAGACATACCGGCTCCCGTGGTGGCAGCGAGACTGCCGAAAAGCGCACATGCGCCGGATCCGAAGCGCAGATCAACCCCCTCCAGATTACCACCTCCGCCCGCGTCTGGGCCGCTTGCGCGAGAAACGCTGGGTGGGAATTGGGGATTGGAAACGAGGTCCGCCGCTTCGCTCGTCACAGCCAGAGGGAGCCATAAGAGCGTGGTACAGGCGAGAATCGCCCAAGCTACCCGGGGGCGCCGCAAGGCACGCCCGAACCAGAAAATCAGGGCGGTGGGGATGAGCAAAAAGGACACCATCTGCCCGAGGTTGGACAAAGGCGTCGGATTCACGAAGGGATGTGCCACACCTGCGTTGAAAACAGCTCCTCCATCCCCCGCCAGTATGGTGATCGCTTCCTGTGAGGCAGCCGGCCCCATGGCCAGAACCTGATGTCTTATCCAGTGACCGTCATGCCAAAAGGGCTGTATCAAATCCGCGTGGACATAGGCCACCCAATTCTCAATGGCTCCTTGCTGGATATAAAACACCGTAAAAATGGCGGCCAACGGCAAGAAGAGGTACAGCACCGTTCGGGTGGTGTCTACCCAGAAATTGCCGAGCCCCCGTCCTTCGCTGCGCATGAAGGCGCGGGCCACTGCCAGCAGCGTAACGACGCCACTGGCGGCGGCGAGGAAATTCTGCTGCGCAAGGCCTGCGGCTTTGGATAGATAACTCAACGTGCTCTCGCCACCATAATCCTGCAGATTGGTGGTGGTCACGAAACTTGCGGCGGTGTTAAAGGCCATAATGGGCGACATGCCGGCAAAGTGTTCCGGATTGAAAGGCAAAGCCCCTTGCCAACGCAACAGGACGTAGAGACTCGGTGCGCCGAGCCCGTTGAAGCCCAAAAAGCTGAGAGCGTAACGTTTCCAATCCATGTCCTGGTGCGCTGCCTGCCAGGTGGTAGATCATCTCCTCTATCGGACCCAATACCCGCCGCGCCCAAAACACGCGGCCGTTGTAGACCGAGTCGAGATATATTCCGAGGGGATAGGCCAACAGGATGGTCAGCCCCAGGACGAAAAGGGTTTGGAGGACGCTGGCAAGTAAGGGATGCATGGGGCTCTCCTCAAGACCAGATTGCCCAGTCCGATTGGATGAAGGCGTGGTCGCGCGGGTGGCAGCCGCGAAAGATCTGGCTAACGCAAAGGCAGAGCAGATAACTTTCACGCATACGCGTCTCAAGGAGATGCTGGAGCGCCGGCAAGACCAGGTCGGGTAAGCGTATCACATACACCGCACCGATCCGCCGCACCTTGCGTTCCGGAGGTTCGGCATTGCTCAGCGGAATGAACCAAAGGTCCCAGTGCAAACCCCGAAAGGCGCCCTTGGGCGACTTGCGCCATGATCGGTAACTGCTTCATAACCTCACACTCCTTTGCGGCTGAGCGGGATACAGGAGGCGGAAGGCCTCTCGTGGATCGATGGGCTTCCCCCAGGGAATACCGTTTCGATCCGTAAAAGGCCTTCCGTCCAGACAACAGCAGGGATCTTCCCTAAAAACCAACGGCACGCGGTTGCACATCGGAGGACATCGATGCTTGCGCTCCCTCTTGCACGTACTGCCGACGAAGGTGGTCTACTTCCTGGGGCGCAAGACGCCATTCCTGCCAGAAAGCCGCGCCATCGGGATCGATGCGCCAAAATCCCAGGGTGGAGGTTTCGCGGCAATACCAAAAAGCGCGGTGCTCGAGGTCGACCAGAAGCTCCCACTGGCGCGATTCCCTAGCCCTGCGGCTGGGCTCAAAAAAAGCTTTGCCCCACGGAAAAAGATCGTGGGGCGCGACACGCGGCAGGAGCTTTTCGATGCCGGGGAAAATACCCGGTCTGGCCCGCAAGGATTGCCGCTCCCTACGCGCAGAATCGGCAGCGGCGAGGTGCCGAGCGTAGAGCCAATAAAGGCCCAAAAGGAGTAAAGCAAAGCTCAGAATCACACCGTATAGCATAAGCAACTCCTCCCAAAGCGACCCAAGGTGAGAAAAACGGATTTACGGACGACATGGATCACGGCTTCAACCCCGTTTGCAGCGCGTCCCTATCCTGCCGACGCGCTGCGTGATAGCCCTTGAGAAAGGCGTAAAAACACGGATCTTGGCCTGCATCGCGCAGTGGCCAGCGCGCCTGGGCAGTAAGAATTGCCGGATGCAAGTCCGCCTGCGGGTGCTGGCGCGCCCAGCGCTGGCCATCTCGGAATGCCCTGCGTAAACGAAGTCTGCTCTGTGCAAGCCACACGAGGGCGATCGCGACAGTCTGTATCGCTTGGAAGGGCTGGTAGAGTTGGACGATGCCTTTGTCGGTGGACGCCGGTCTGGGGGGAAGAGCGGTCGAGGGGCCGAAGGCAAAACACCGATCTTGGTTGCCGTGGAAAACCGGGGCAAGAAGGCGGGCTTTATTGCCATCGAGACGACGCCTTCGGTCTCTGCCGACCGGATTCGCGAATTCGCGCGGCGACGCTTGCGCCCCAAGCAACCTACCCGCACCGACGGCTTAATAGCGCTGCGAGTTCTCGGAGAGAGCCAAGAGCATGAGGGGCGCGTGACCAAACCGCATCAGGTGGACGAGTGGTTGCCGTGGGTACACATCGCCATTGGTAACCTCAAGGCCTTTCTTTTGGGCACATTCCATGGGGTATCCGGCAAATATCTGCAGGAATATCTGAACGAGTTTGTCTATCGCTTCAATCGCCGTTTCTGGGAGCCAGAACTGCCCCTGAGGTTGCTCAATGCCTGTATGGAACATATCCCGGTCCGGCTTGTTGCTGAGAAAGGTTAACAGGCATGTACCAAAAAGCGCGGTGCTCGAGGTCGACCAGAAGCTCCCACTGGCGCGATTCCCTAGCCCTGCGGCTGGGCTCAAAAAAAGCTTTGCCCCACGGAAAAAGATCGTGGGGCGCGACACGCGGCAGGAGCTTTTCGATGCCGGGGAAAATACCCGGTCTGGCCCGCAAGGATTGCCGCTCCCTACGCGCAGAATCGGCAGCGGCGAGGTGCCGAGCGTAGAGCCAATAAAGGCCCAAAAGGAGTAAAGCAAAGCTCAGAATCACACCGTATAGCATAAGCAACTCCTCCCAAAGCGACCCAAGGTGAGAAAAACGGATTTACGGACGACATGGATCACGGCTTCAACCCCGTTTGCAGCGCGTCCCTATCCTGCCGACGCGCTGCGTGATAGCCCTTGAGAAAGGCGTAAAAACACGGATCTTGGCCTGCATCGCGCAGTGGCCAGCGCGCCTGGGCAGTAAGAATTGCCGGATGCAAGTCCGCCTGCGGGTGCTGGCGCGCCCAGCGCTGGCCATCTCGGAATGCCCTGCGTAAACGAAGTCTGCTCTGTGCAAGCCACACGAGGCAAAACCACACCGCCGGCAGCAGCCAAACCAAACCCCTCGTCAGGGATGGCCATGGGTTCGGCGAGAGCACGATAACTTTCCTTGGGGCAAGCGGCGGCGTTTCCGGTTCACGCCCATTGGTAAGCCGGTTGCGGGAGGGCCGGCAGCCCCAAGCGCTGACCCAGGCTCCAGGTCGCGGGCGGCAGAACCCAGGTGCCCACTCTTTCTCCCCGGCGAATGCGTAACAATACGTGACTCTGTCGTCCAGCGGCGATGCGCGTGGGAATACCACGGCCACCGGCGAGGATAGCCGCCTGAATCTTGGTGGCCATACCGCCCGTTCCGTGCACTCCCGTGTCGCCGCCAGCCATCGCCAGTATCCTGGGATCATTGCCATGGCAGACCTCTACCAAACGCGCCAGGGCGTCTCGGCGTGGATCAGCGGTGTACAGGCCCCCCTGGTCGGTGAGTAAAACCAATAAGTCCGCGCGCCAGGCTCGGGCGACGTGGGCAGCGAGCAGATCGTTGTTGCCAATGCCGTTACCGGCATGTGTCGTAGCATCGTTCTCGTTGACGATCGGCACAGCACCCATGGTCAGGAGCGTGCCGAGGGAACGGCGCAGACGGCGCTGGGCGTGCCGACCGGAAAGATCCGCGCTCGTCAGCAGCAGTTGTCCACAAAACGTTTCGCAGGCCTCGAAGCTTTCCTGGAAGACCCGCATCAGCGCTGCCTGCCCCAAACTTGCCGCGACTCGCCGTACCACCGCATCGGTGCCAGGATCGCCGGCACGCTCGCGCAAGTGGCCTTGGCCGACGCTGACGGAGCCCGAGCTCACCAGCACTATCTCCACACCCTGCTCGCGCAGCGCCGCTATCTGAAAGACCAGGCCGCGAATAGCCACACGATCCGGTTGGCCGTCATCCCGAGTGAGCACGCTGCTTCCCACTTTGATGACCCAGCGATGACCCAGACACGTGACGTGCCTCGTGGACGGATTTTGCCGTAGTTCAACCTTTGCACTTCTCAACATGACGGACTCCTCTGAGACGGTTCACGTATACTCGTCGGATAATCTCTACACAGGCTCGGGGGCTTCCGGCTGGACACCGGCTTGCGCCAAAGCACAGCCGCGCTCGAAGGCATAGAGCAGAACACCAGCACGGTTTTCGGAATATAGGGTGTAACAGGCGGCTTCTATGGCATCGGGATTGGCCTGTGGGTGATCCAGCGCCCAGCGATATCCTTGCCATTCGGCCTTCTTTATCTGCATCTTAAGCGGTTCCATAGCTACCCTCATTCGGCATACCCACTGTGGGCGAGCGCCATACGGCTTCGCAAACTCCCAACGAAGCCTCCACCATCAACTGTCGTTCAAAACAAAAAACCCGTCTCGATAAGTCCCCGCAACTGGGTAGTTCCCTGGCCCGTAGCCCCTGAGAAACCAAGGCCCGTCGGACACGACGCGGTGACATAGGACAATTCCCCGCGCAGGAAGAAATCCCCGGCCTGATAGGTGGGCGTCAGGGTCACCGACCAAGCGTGGGAATCCTCGGGCAGGTCGGTAATGCCGCTGGCATAGGACTCCTGTCCCAAGCCTGGATGGCCCGACACCCCGAGGTACTCCACCCGGCCAGTCAGACTGAACGTCGGAGTAAAGCTGTAGCTCGCGAGCACGGCGCCTCCGTAATTGGAAAAGCCGTGGTCAAGGCCAATCCCCAACTGGGCCGGCGTACGCATGTACTGCAGGTAGGGCTCTATCGTCAGCGGACCGTGGTTGTAGGTGTAAATCAGTCCGTAGATCGTGCTGTCGTCGGCCCCGTCGGCGATATTCCCCGCACCGTAGGTATTGGTCGTGCTGCCACCGGCTTTGCCGAGGTTCCCGCTCGCGTAGAACTCCAGACTGTTGCTGCCATCGATGGTCCAGGTCAGGTCGCCGCTGACCGTGTTGTAGCGGTTGGAGTAATAGCCATCGTTCCAGGACAAAGATGCGCTGAGCGGACCCATGCTGTAATTGGCCTGCACACCGCGACTGACGATGGGTTCCACATCCCACAACAGTCCCCGTTCGATGTTGAGGTTCTGAAAGGTAAACCCGTCCTCGGCACCGATGAGGGTGGGCAGTTTACCGATCTCCACAGAGAACGCCTTGCTCGGGGCAAGCGTCACGTAGGCAACTGGCAGGGCCCCAAAGTCGTTGACGGTTTGGCTCGCCGAGGTGAACCAGGATGCCAGGGTCGGGAAGCTGTAGGCCCCGGCCTCGAGGGTGAATTGGACGAGGCCACTGCTTTTCTGCACGATGACAAGACCGTTACTGATATCGGCACCGACATGCTTGCTGGCCAGGGTTCCGGCAACAGTCCCTTGGGGATTATCCTGATAAAACCCAAGACCACTGACTACCCCCTGTACGCCGATCTGGCCCAAGGGGCCTGCAGAGACCATATAGGGGCTCGGAAGGGTCAGAGCGCTGGCAGATACGGGCACGCAGAGTGCGACACATGCGTACTGGATTTGCCTGCGCAGGGAGTTACGGATCGTCACGTTGCCACTCCTTCTGGAAGAACTCTACGGATACCCACGTTGGTAGCGTGAGGTTCGCCACCATTTAGGTACTCCCTAAAAGATAGACGGTTTATCGTAAAAATAAAATAAATAATACATAAAATTTGCGTAAAATTTGAACACAAAGAAAGGCGCCTCTCGGCGCCTTTTTATTAACGACATATTCCCGTTTTACGTGCTTGTTTGCCCGCCGAGGACATCGCACCCGTTTCCTGGGCAAGCTATTACTTACCCTCTCTGCCTCGGCTCATATGCTGATATATGGCGTGCAAAGCAAGATTCAAGCGTACGGCATTAACCACCGGTTCACCGATAAAACCCAAAAGCGGATAGGTGGTATAGCGCTGCACGAGTGCCTTCAACCTGGCTGGGCTGATCCCTCCGCTGTGGGCGATGCGCAAAATCTGGTAGTTTGCCGCGGCAATACTGATGTCGGGGTCGAGTCCGCTCGCCGAAGACGTCACCAGATCGACCGGAACCGGGCCTTTTTCTGCGGGGTCGGCCCGCTTGAGTGCCTCGACCCGAGCCTTGACGTGCTGCAACAGCACAGGGTTGTTCGGGCCAAGGTTGGAGGCGCTCGAACCCGCCCCATTATACGGCATGGGTGATGTTGCTGAGGGTCGACTCCAGAAGTACTGGGGTTCGCGAAAGTACTGGCCGATCAGCGCCGACCCCACGATTTTGCCATTCTCGCGTATCAAAGAGCCGTTGGCTTGATACGGAAACGCCAGTTGACCAATGCCGGTCATGACCAAGGGGTAGACCAGCCCAGTCAATACCGCCAGTAACAAAAATAACACGAGCGCCGTTCTGATCTCTTTAAGCATCTGTCTTCTCCTAGAGTACGGCCAACAGCATATCGATGAGCTTGATCCCGACAAATGGGGCAACGATGCCGCCTAGCCCATAGATCCAGACATTTCGGCGAAGGATTTGCTCTGCGGATTCGGCTCGGAACTTAATTCCGCGCAGTGCTAAGGGGATGAGGAACGGAATAATGATCGCATTGAAAATCACCGCCGCCATAATGGCGTCGCTTGGCGAATTCAGGTCCATAATGTTGAGCGCCGAGAGTTGCGGGTACGTGGCGACAAAAGCAGCGGGGATGATTGCGAAGTACTTTGCAACGTCGTTGGCGATGCTAAAGGTCGTGAGTGCTCCTCGGGTCATCAGCAATTGCTTTCCGATGCGCACGATGTCCAGCAACTTCGTAGGATCGGAGTCCAGATCCACCATATTGGATGCCTCCCGAGCAGCCTGGGTACCACTGGCCATGCACAGGCCAACGTCCGCTTGTGCAAGAGCAGGAGCATCGTTGGTCCCGTCGCCGGTCATCGCGACCATATAACCCTCTTGCTGATATTGGCGAATCCGCGCAAGCTTCGTTTCCGGTTTGGCTTCAGCAAGATAGTCGTCCACACCGGCTTCCGCGGCTATGGCGGCGGCAGTCAACGGATTGTCTCCGGTAACCATAACTGTGCGAATACCCATTTCTCGCAGTTCGGCAAAGCGTTCCCGGATACCGGATTTGATGATGTCGCGTAGTTCGACGACTCCCAATACTTGGGCGTCGGCGCAAACGACGAGCGGTGTCGAACCGCTACCGGCAACCTGATCGACCAGCGTGTCCAGTTCCTTGGGCCACTCGCCACCCGACTCAAGGACATAGGCTTTGATCGCGTCCGGTGCCCCCTTACGCAGGGCCACGCCGTCCCAGTTGACACCACTCATGCGGCTCTCTGCCGTAAACGCAATGAAGGTGGCGCCTTCGGGGAGGGCTTCCTTACGATCGGGGAAGTTTTTCTCCGCGAGCGCAACAATGCTCTTGCCTTCCGGGGTATTGTCGGCCAATGAGGCCCGACGTGCCGCCAGGGCAAGCTCGTCACTGGTTACGCGACCGACCGGATAAAATATATCTGCCTGCCGGTTGCCCAGGGTGATCGTTCCCGTTTTGTCCAAAAGGAGAATGTCCGCGTCACCGGCCGCCTCGATGGCGCGTCCCGACGTGGCGACCACCTTGGCCTTCAGGAGCCGGACGATGCCAGCGATACCAATGGCCGGCAACAGCGCACCGATGGTTGTTGGAATCAGGCAGACCAGGAGAGCTATGAGAATTGGGAGGCTGATCACATGGCCCGCGTGGCTGGCGTAGTGAACGCTGTACCAGGAAAATGCGTAGAGCGTCAGGGTGACCACCAGAAAGACCAGGGTAAGCACAACGAGCAACACACTGAGGGCAATTTCGTTTGGGGTCTTCCGGCGCGTGGCGCTCTCTACCATGCCGATCATCCGGTCGAGGAAGGTGTTACCCGCTTCCTGGGTAACACGAATCACCAACCAGTCGGAAATCACGCGCGTACCTCCGGTAACCGCGCTACGATCACCTCCACTCTCCCGAATGACAGGGGCGCTCTCTCCGGTGATAGCGCTTTCATCGACCGCAGCCACCCCCAAAACCGCGTCGCCGTCAGTTGGCACCAGATCTCCTGCCTCGACCAGTACAAAGTCTCCCACACGAAGGCTTGCACCCGGCACAATCGTGTAGGCCGATGAACGTTCGGCCCGAGACAACTTCTTTGCGGCCATCTCCTGCCGACTCTGCCGCAAACTAGCCGCTTGAGCCTGCCCTTGGCGCTCTGCCAGGGCTTCCGCGAAATTCGCAAAGAGAAGCGTCAGCCAAAGCCACAAGTCGATAAATCCGACAAAAACGGTTTCGCTTGATCCCCTAAACAGGTCGTACACGAGCATGACCAGCAACAGCCAGGACGACAAATATACCACGGCCATAACCGGGTTGCGGAGCTGATGCCGGAGAGAGAGCAGAGTAAAACTGTCGCGAGCAGAATCTTTGACAATTGTACCCCAAATCATTGGAGAAGATACATTCATATCCGACATAACGTTATCCTCGATGTGTCAATACGGAGGTAACAGGAGTTAATTGTTCGGCAATTGGGCCCAGCGCCAGTGCCGGAAAGAAATTCAATGCGCCCACCAGGAGAATCACCCCGACTGTCAATCCCATGAAAATAGGCGTATCTGTCGCCAAGGTTCCAACGCTCGCTGGGACACGCTTTTTCTCCACCAATGAGCCAACCATGGCCAGAAGTGGTAGGTATACCCAATACCGACCAAAGAGCATGCACATTCCGGTCAATATATTGTAGAAGCGCGTATCATTACTCAAGCCTCCAAAGGCGCTACCATTATTGTTTGCTGGGCTGGTAACCGCATACAGAATCTCACTGAAACCATGAGGTCCGGGATTAAAAACTCCCGCCCGGCCCGCGTGCGTAGAAACTGCGATGGCGGTACCAATAAGCACCAAAAGCGGCATGATCAGAATCGACAGGGATGCCATTTTTATTTCATAGGATTCAATCTTTTTGCCAAGAAACTCCGGGGTGCGACCGACCATAAGACCTCCGATGAATACCGCGAAAATCATAAAGGTCAGAAAGCTTGCAAGACCAGATCCCACCCCACCAAATACGACCTCTCCCATTTGCATCAGGAAGAGATTGATCCCACCGCTAAGGGGCATCAGAGAATCATACGCGCAGTTGGCTGCACCTGTGGACGTGGCAGTCGCGAGCGTTGCAAAGAGCGCCGAGGCAGCAGCACCAATCCGATCTTCCACTCCTTCCAGATTCCCACCACCAGCTAAGTTTACGGTATTACTCTGATTTACTCCCATCTGGGTTAACAGAGGGTTGCCAGCCAGTTCGAAATGCTGACTGATAAAGGTCAGCGGCACAAAGATTACGAGCATGGCGACCAGTATGATCCACGCGTTACGTTTCGATTGAACCATATGCCCAAAAAGAAAAACCAGCGCGATCGGAATCAAAATCATTGCGCCTGTTTCGAGGAGATTGGTCAACCCCGTCGGGTTCTCAAACGGATGGGCATCGTTCATATTGAAGAAACCACCACCATTGTTGCCCAACATCATGATGGCCTCCTGTGAAGCTACCGGTCCGACATGCAGGGTCTGTGAGACGATCTCTTTGCCGTGAGATAAAAATGGAGCAACAAGATGAACGGATACATCGGCCACCAAAGTTTGGACGACTCCCTGCTCCATCAGCGCAATGGCTAGGATGCTTGCCAAGGGCAGCAGAACGTAAAGTACCGTGCGGGTTAGATCGACCCAAAAGTTTCCTACGTCTCTGGTGCTGTGTCGAGAAAATGCACGAATTAGCGGTAGCAGAAACGTAATACCAACTGCCGCAGAGAGGAAATTCTGCACGGTAAGCCCGAGCATCTGGGACAAGTAACTCATTGTCGAACCGCCTGAGTAGTCTTGCCAGTTCGTGTTGGTCAAAAAACTCACGGCTGTGTTAAAGGCTGATCCTGCAGGGACTCCACGGAAATGCAATGGATCGAGCGGCAGTGATCGTTGTGCCAGGAGGAGGGCATACAGGAATAAACCGCCAAACAAACTAAATACCAGCAAGGTTATGGCGTAGCGCTTCCAATCCATCTCCTGATCCGGAGAGATTCCAGAGACGCGGTAGAGGGCTCTTTCGACTGGGGCGAGCAACTTTGATGCCCAGAAGTTTTCTCCTTGGTACACGCGATACATGTATCGTCCCAAGGGAATGGCGAGTATTATCGTTACTACCAAGAGGGTTAAGGTCAGTAGGATGCTAGGCATCATAGAAAACGCTCCGGGAAGATTAGAAACACCAACAGGTAACCAAAGAGAAAAACACCCAGGCCGAGGCCGATCCAAATAAACGGGCTCATTTTATCTTCCTCAACCGTTCCAATCCTTCGACCAAACCTATGGAGACTAGAAAAAAGCCTAATATAATCAGTAAATACACGTACTCCATAACAACCCCCCGGGTGCTTGTCACTATCAAAGCAGACTCCATGGACGCCCAAACTGGGCGGTCCACGACCGATCGTGGGAAAGAGCTTTGCAAACGGCGAACCCAGTGTCTATAAAAAAAATATATAAAGTGCGTAAAAAATGCATAAATTTAGGTCAGATGGGGGTTCGGATAAAACTTGGATACCATCGAGGTAGTTCATGTATTCCTACGAGGAACATATTCGTGCCGTGGAGTGGTATGTGGAGTGCGGGAAGCGCGCGGCCACCATCCTCTGCCTGGGCTATCCGAGCAAAAACGCCCTCAACGCTTGGTACCGTGAGTATGCGTGAACTCGGGACTGCCCCAAGGGTTACGTTCGATCGCGATCGCCTTATACGGAGGCGCAGAAGCAGGCCGCCGTTGACTACTATCTCGGTCATGGCCGTTGCCTGGCGAGTACGCGAAGAGCACTGGGATACCCAAGGCCTGGGAGCCTGTCTTCCTGGATCCGCGAACGCTGCCCGGATATCCGAAGGCAGATGGTCGGGAGTGCCGCTCGGCGATCACCCTGTCGGTCAGCGCGGAAAAATGAACAGGATGCACACCAAATCAGCAATTCAACTTATTAATCAGGCCCTTAAATATCCGATAGTAGTTTGCTATACTGAGGGTCATGGAACGGGTAGATGTGCGTAAATTGACGGTGGATGGGCGCAACATACTGCGGCAGATGGTGGTGCGGTTGCGCCAACAGTCGGGCATGCGAGTAGAGGACTTGGCCAAGGTGTCTGGTGCCCATCCCTCGACGATTCGCGGTTGGTTGGCGCGAGCCAAACGAGAAGGAACCAAGAGCCTTGAGGAACGCCCGCGGGGGCGGCCGGTTGGGGCTTGCCGTAAATTGACTCTGGCGGCAGAGGCTTGGATTCGGGACCAGATCGTGCAAAAGGATCCACGGCAGTTGCAGATGCCTTTTGCGCTCTGGACGCGGCCTGCCATCCGGCAACTGATTCGGGAGCGTTTCGGGATCGATTTGCAGGTGCGATTGGTGGGCAAATATCTCAAACGCTGGGGGTTTACTCCCCAACGTCCGGTCAAACGGGCGCTGGAACAGAACCCGGAAGCTGTACGGCAGTGGCTGGAGGTGGAGTACCCCAGGCTTCGGGCGCGTGCCCTGCAGGAAGGTGCGGTCATTCACTGGGGCGACGAAACCGCCGTCAAAGAGGATGCCCACTGGGTCCGGGGATATGCCCCCAAGGGGCAGACCCCCATCCTTGAGCATCCGGCACGCTGGACCACCCTGTCGATGATTTCGGCAATTTCCCCGCGCGGAGAGATCGCCTTCGAGATCGTGGAGGGCAGCATCCATGCGGAGCGTTTTATCGCCTTTCTGGAAAAGCTGATCACCGGCGCGCCGCAGAAGGTCTTCCTGGTAGTGGACAACCTGCGGGTACATCACGCCAAGGTGGTAAGCGCGTGGCTGGCCGACAAACAGGACCGCATTGAGCTCGTATTTCTGCCGCCCTATGCGCCAGAGTCCAACCCCGACGGGTATCTCAATCGCGATTTCAAAACCGCTCTGCGTACGGGCCCCATGAGCACAGATACCCAAAGCTTGCTGGAGAAGGCAACCACTTTCATGAACGGGCTACGCCAACTGCCCGAGAAAGTCGCGCGCTATTTCCACCACCCCGCAGCACGCTACGCGATGTTAGATATTTAAGGGCCTGGTTAATAGCTAGGACGTCTCTACTCTGCCCATTCGCTGTATGCGCTTGTAGAGTGTCTCATGCCTTGGCGCCAGTCCCCGTAGATTGGCACCTTTCGGTTAATCCCCGGAGCGAGATGGGCAAGATTGTGTAAGCTCTAGGGACTCTACCCTGAAGATCTGATGAATCGCTTGTTTCAGATTTGTCAGTGGGTTCGCACGGTGTCCAAGGCCAGCCCTGGGCAAGAACCTGCACCCATAAGGATGAACCGGCATTTCNNACCANATCTTNGGNNTAGATCGCCTCNGGTGTTTNNCCTNTGAGGGAAGANGTGNGGCCCTTNGGTATNGTACCAGCCAAGGTAGCTNCAGAGACCCACCTNNAGTTCNGTGCCGGTTTNCGCTGGCCGCAGATAGACATACTCATACTTGACTGTACGCCAGAACTGCTCAACGAAACCGTTGTCCAAAGCTCGTCCTCTGCCATCGCAGCAGCCCGAGGAATACCTCCGAGGTGAACTGTGCCGACCCCCGGTCGGTATTGAAGATCTCTGGCGCACCGTTTCGACGTAGGNNCTCCTCCAAGGCCCCGACACAGAAGCCCGCACCCAGGCTATTGGAGACCCGCCAAGACAACACCTTCCCGCTGAACGAGTCCTCGACGGCGACGAAGTACTGAAATCCCCGGGCCATGGGTAGTGGAGTAAGAGACGGGGCGCAGTCGAAATTATTCCCCCCCTCTCCTCCCCGAACCGGACTTGCACATCTCAGCGCATCCAGCTCTCCGTTCAGGTGTTGCTCATAGCAAAGGCGATATCCTCATTCAGCGTGTGCTTCAATCCGCCTTCGAGGAATTCCCGGTTAAGCAGCTTTACCGCCAAATGGGCGGGCTACACTGGTTGGACGTACGTTAGGTCACGTCCGTGAACCAGACCCGGTACGGGCGATCGATGGCTACGCTCCTCAGCAGGTAGGGGTACTTGGGGTGCTGTGGATGGGGCGTGCTCGTGTGCGGCCCAGGGGCTATGGCCACCATACCGAGGATATGCACGGCGCGGTGCACGGTTTTGAGATTGACCACAGTCCCCTCCGCCTTCTGCCGCCTCTCCCGATCCGGGACATGAGACCCCGGAGGCTAAAAAATTGCCTTTTAGCTCCAGCTGGCCGATCTTCCGATCCAGCGCCTAAACGTCCATGGACTCCTCAGTCCGGATCTTTCCCCGCTCGAAAGCCGAGGTTGCATACTCTACCATCATATCGCCCTACCCACTCGAAATATCGAAGAGCCACAATTCAACAACCCTTCTCTATCCTCAAGAGCGAAATCTTTTCATGATCGTAGATCTCATAGCGCACGAGCAGCAACGTCGTGCAATAGGGCGGCTTTACCGCAGCAAGCACATCCCGTACCCGCGAATATGGACACACCAGGTACAGTGGCATATGACGAGCCAGCAAAGGCACCTTGTCTAAGTTCGGGAGGCGGTGTATGCGCATGGCGCCCTCTCCGGCATAGAACAGAAAATTGGGCTGGAACCATTGCCACGAGGCAAGACGGTAGGGCAATCCTTGCTGTATCTCCCTGATCCTTTCACCCATAGCGCGCGACGGCTTCAGGTGGTTGAATTCTGGGGTGTACTGAAATACCAGCAACGCGCTGAGTATAATCGCACCCGCTCCAAGACTGCTCAGAGCCGCCCGAAGTCTTCGTTTCCAGAGAAAGATCGTGGCCATCGCAGCTGCAATAGCATAGGGCAAGCCGATAAACGCGAGATTTGGGAGTTCTGGCTGCACTCTAGGCAGGACCCACCCGCCAAGAATGCTTAGGGTAACCCCGATCGTAAAGAGCACAAGACCAGATAGCCAGTAGAGAACCGGCGGACGGGTTTCGTGCTCTCGTAGCAATTGAACAAAATACACGGCGAGCAGTATGGCAAGAGGCGGATACACTTCCCAGACATAATTCGGTAGCTTCGTCGCAGAAAGACTGAAGAAGACTGACCAGACAGCGGCCCAGATCACTAAGAACAAGTTCTGAACATGAAATTCCCCATCCACAAAGTACCTTTTTCTGATCGCCAAAACAAGAGTCTGGGGTAAAAAAATAGACCAGGGGAGCATTCCCAGGAAAATACTCAGCACATAGTAAAACCATGGTCCCCGGTGACCCTGCATGCTTGAGTCGAAGCGGCCAATGTTCTGCTGCAGTAGAAAGACCTGGTCCCAGGCCCAATGGGTCTCTATGCCAACAGCCACGTACCATGGCAGCACAATGATGAGAAAGAGAGGGATGCCGATATACAGCCGCCCTTCGTTCCAGAGAAACTGGAGATTTCTCTGGATCAGGAGGAAAAGCACGATGATGAGACCGGGCAGAAGAAAGCCTATCGGTCCCTTGTCCAGCGTGGCAAGGGCCATAGCAGCGTAAGAGAAAAGCAGGAACCGATAGTGGTTCTTGTCTCTCTCCACATAACCGGTGATGAAGAAAATCAGCGCTGCGGAAACCGTAAGGATGAGCAGCGGATCTGGTGTTGCACTGCGAAAGATGACGGTACTATGTAGCAGAGTGGCCGTGATGGAAGCTGCAAGTAATGCAATGGTAGGGTTATATAGCCGGCTGACATAGATCCATAACAACAGAATGAGCAGCGCACCAACGAAGGCTGAGCCCACGCGCAGCCCTAATGAGTTCCAGCCAAAAACCTTCGTTCCACACCACATTAACCAGTAATTCAATATCGGCTTGTCGGGCAAAATGTGACCGTTGAACGTAGGCACCACCAA
This sequence comes from Acidithiobacillus caldus ATCC 51756, assembly GCF_000175575.2. Lineage (NCBI taxonomy): Bacteria > Pseudomonadati > Pseudomonadota > Acidithiobacillia > Acidithiobacillales > Acidithiobacillaceae > Acidithiobacillus > Acidithiobacillus caldus. The sequence continues at coordinate 82,178 of NZ_CP005987.1, read as the reverse complement.
ATCGTGATGGGCAATCATTTCTTTAAGAGACTGAGCATAAATGGGTTCATCGATATCCCACAGGCTGGTATTGCCTGTTGCCCAGGAGAAATACAAAAAGGAGGCGAGGAATATGGTGATGGAGTAGGTTACGATCGATAGCTTCTTCATGTGTTTTGGTTAATCGTCCTTTCTATCTGCGCAACGCGACCAGATATTATTTATGAGATAAATGGGTCGTTGTTTGCTCTCTTCGTAGATACGGGAAATATATTCCCCAATTATACCCAAAGCCAATAACTGCACTCCACCTAGAAATAGAACTGCCACCATGAGGGACGGGTAGCCCTTCACAGGATTACCGTAGACCAGTGTGCCGATCACCATGTAGATCGCATATAGGAAGGCGAGAATGGACACTATCAGCCCAAGATGGGCGGCAAGCCGTAAAGGCACTTGACTGAAGGAGGTCACGCCCTCCACGGCAAGGTTCAACAGGCGCCGATAATTCCACTTGGTATTACCGGCATTTCGAGGCTCACGACGATAATATACTTGGGTCGTCCTAAACCCGACCCAGGCAAACAAACCCTTCATAAATCGGCGGCGCTCCGGGAGCATTTTGATAGCCTCGAGCACAGGCCGCGAAAGCAGACGGAAATCTCCGGTGTCCTCAGGAATGGCCACTTCGCTGATCCTATTGAGGATCCGATAGAAGACGTGGGCACTGGCGCGCTTTGCCCAGGATTCCCCATCCCGTGAAAGCCGCACGGCGTTGACCACTTCGTACCCCTCCTGCCACTTGGCTAGGAGCACGGGGATGAGCTCGGGCGGATCTTGGAGATCCGCATCCAGGGGAATGGCGCATTCGCCCCGCGCGTAATCCAGTCCTGCCGTTAGGGCCGCCTCCTTGCCGAAGTTGCGGGAGAGGTCGATCACTACGATGCGGGGATCTTTCTCGTGCAGCGTGAGGAGCCGCTCTAGCGTATCGTCTTTGCTCCCATCGTTGATACAGACCATTTCCCAAGATTTCCCGGATTCATCCATAACAGCCCGGACACGTCCATAGAGAGTGGACAGATTTGCAGCCTCGTCGTGGCAGGGTACCACGAGTGAAACTTCGGGTTGGCTATTGATCATTTGACTCGCGTCAGGTGCGCTAGATGAGATCGGCTAGCAAGTTGTGATCCTTCGATATTACACATCTCCAGGAAAGCCCGAGACATAACCGGCGTTGCATCCAGAATTGTCGAAAAACCAGAGCAGGCATCCCAGATAAGGTGTTGTTCTTGCCTTTTACTTCAAACAACCCCCAGTATCCAGAACTCCGCAATGCATCTTATCATACCACCAGTTGTTCTATGCGCGCCAAATTGTAGGCGGCGGACACCAGCGTACAATGCGGACGCGCCCGTTCCGATCCACGCAATCGCTTGTTTTAACAGCATGTTAGAAATGTCCGCCTAGAAGATTAGAGAGGCAAGGACGAGTGATGCGAGGGGGGTAGGAGGCTGCTGAAAAAGTCGGAGGCATAATGGGCAGAACGAGGCCGGAGAGATTGGAACGATGCGTGGAGCCAAGGTAGAGACCCAAGGGTTATTCAGCTACGTTTCCCCGGAGCAACGGGTGCCCCAGGACCATCCGCTGAGAGCGATCCGGGCTATCGTGGATCGCTCCCTGGCGGAGATGGACAGCCACTTCAGCACGATGTACTCGAGCTACGGTCGCCCCTCCATTCCCCCGGAGTTTCTCCTGCGCGCACTGCTCCTGCAGGTCTTCTACAGCATCCGCTCGGAACGGCAGCTGATGGAGCAACTCAACTACAACCTGCTGTTCCGCTGGTTTGTCGGTTTGGGAATGGACGACGAGGTCTGGGTGCCCACGGTCTTTACTAAGAATCGCGATCGGTTGCTGGATCACGGGACGGTACGGGAATTCTTCCGATCCGTACTGGAACAGGCTCGCGGCCAGAATCTGCTCTCCGAAGAGCATTTCTCCGTCGATGGTACGCTGTTGGAGGCCTGGGCCTCGCAGAAATCCTTTCAGCCCAAGGATCCCGAAGATCGTAGCGGTGATGGCTCCGACTTCCGGGGCCAGGAGCGCAGCAATGAGACCCACGCATCGGTGACGGACCCCGATGCCCGGCTGTACAAGAAGGCTCCCGGAGAGGCGTCCCGTCTGGCCTACCTGGGTCATGTGCTAATGGATAATCGGCATGGATTGATTGCCGGGGAACAGGTGACCACCGCCGATGGCACGGCAGAAGTGGATGCCGCTACCCAATTGGTGGACGATCTGGGCGGGAACCAGCGCATCACCCTCGGCGCAGATAAGGGTTATGACCGCCACGGCTTCGTCCAGAATCTCCGGGATCGGAACGTGACCCCACATGTAGCGCGCAAGCGCAAAGGCTCGGCCATCGACGGGCGCACCACCCGCCACGCCGGTTACGCGATGAGCATCCACGTTCGGCGGCGGATCGAGTCCATCTTCGGCTGGATGAAGACGGTGGGAGGGATGCGGAAAACCCGATTCCGTGGTTTGGAACGGGTCGGTCTGCACTTTTCCTTGGTCACTGTCGCCTACAACCTGGTCCGCATGGTGCGGTTGGGGGTGGCCTGATGGGGGTACTGCGTCTGGAATCCGAAAATGGCCCAAAAAAGACTGCAACAGCGGACAAAACAGGACTGATAGGGCTGCCTATTCGGCAATTTTTGACCAAATCGGATAGCGCCACGGCGTTTCTACGGATTTTTTCCGCACCCTCGTAGAGGTGAGCGAGCGGGAGCTCAAGCGGTTTGCGGTGTTGCAGCAGATGATCGATGGGGCCCGAAGCCAGAGGCAGGCGGCGCAGGTAGCACGGATCCGGGCAATGGCGCGGTTGTAGCGTTTGAGTGCCGCCAATCCGGTTTTCTGCCCAGGATAGCGTCGCCGCGCTACCGCGTTCTCAATTCCCCGGTCCGCCAAGGCCGCATGCACCTGGGGATAGTCGTAGCCCCGATCGGCCAGGACCACCGACTCCTCTCCCGTCAGGAGCCCCTCCAGCCGCTGATTATCCGGTACCTTGGCCGCCGTGAAGTCCACGGCCTGCACAATGCCCTGGAGATCCGTTGCCACATGCGCCTTCATCCCGAAATACCCCTGATCCCCTTTCTTGGTGGAGCTCATCTCCGGATCCCGCTTGCGGTCTCGGTTCTTGGTGGAACTCGGGGCGTGAATCAAGGTGGCGTCCGCGGTCTTGCCTTCCTGCAGCAAGAGCCCTTTCTCCTGCAACACAGACTGCACCTCGGCAAAGATGGCCTGGGCAAGCGCATGGCGCTCCAGTAAGCGGCGGAACTTCAGGATCGTGGTCTCATCGGGAACGAAGTCCCGGCCCAGGTCGATGCCCACGAATTGGCGCAGCAAAGGAATTTCATAGAAGGCCTCTTCCATCCCTGGATCGGAGTAGCCGAACCATTGCTTGAGAAAGTGGATACGCAGCATCCGCTCCAAGGGCATGGGCTTGCGGCCACTGCCCCCCTTGGGGTAGTGCGGCTCGATCAAGGCCACGAGCCTGGCCCAGGGAACCACGGCATCCATCTCGGCCCGAAATCGCTCGCGCTTGGTCTGCTTACGGCGGCGCGAGAGGTTAGGTTCTTCAGCAAAAGTCATCTGTCCGGTCATGGATGGCATCTCCTAGCTACTCGGTCAACCCATTGTATCAGAGGGCCAAATCAGATACCGTCTTGCGCGTGGTTAGACAAGGGTGTACTCCGGATTGTTAGCCCAAAGGCGTAATGTCCTCTTTGTCCAATTGTAAAATGTCCCCTTTTGGTTTTGGGGGGGGGCGGTGACAGAGGAGGCCATTACGATGACGCAGAAGGCGGTGGACCGGCTGGAGGTGCTGCAGCAGGTGATCAGCCGGACGGCACGGCAGCGAGAGGCGGCACAGCAGCTCGGATTGAGCGTGCGGCAGGTCAGGCGCCTGCTGATCCGATATCGAGAGGAAGGTACCGCAGGACTGGTGTCCCGACACCTGGGGCGGCGTCCCGGCAATGTGCTATCGGAAGCGGTACGGCAGGAGGTGTTGGGGTTGATCCGCAATCATTATGCCGATTTCGGTCCCACGCTGGCGGTTGAGAAACTCAGCGAGCGCCACGGGTACCAGCTCTCGGCGGAGACGCTGCGGCAGTGGATGATGACCGAGGGACTGTGGAAGCCCAAAATCCGCAAGTCGGCCCAGATCCATCAGCGCCGCCCCCGGCGTCCCCGCCGGGGCGAGCTGGTGCAGATCGACGGCTCACCCCATGATTGGTTCGAGGACCGGGGACCGCGTTGCACGTTGATCGTGTTCATCGACGATGCCACCAGCGAGTTGTTGGCCCTGCGCTTCGCCCCCGCCGAGACCACCCAAGCCTACCTGCAGACCCTGCGCAGCTAACTAAGTGAACATGGGCGGCCGGTGGCGCTCTACTCCGACAAGCACGGCATCTTCCGGGTGAACCACCCGGAGCGGGAGGGGGATCTGATGCAGTTCACCCGTGTGCTCAAGACCCTGGACATCGCACCGATCCACGCCAACACACCGCAAGCCAAGGGCCGCGTCGAGCGGGCCAATCAGACCCTCCAGGATCGCCTAGTCAAGGAACTGCGTCTGGCCGGCATCTCGGACATCGACGCCGCCAACGCCTTCCTGCCGAGCTTCATAAAGGCGTACAACGCGCGCTTTGCCGCGGCTCCACAGAATGCCACCGACGCGCATCGTCCGGTGCTGCACGACGCTCTGGAGCTCGACCTGATCTTCAGCCTGCAAAGCCACCGCAAGCTCTCGAAGAACCTCACCCTCCAGTACAAGAACCGGGAATACCAGCTCACCGGGCAGGGCAAGGGCTATCGCCTCAGAGGGGCACAGATCACTGTCTGCGAGGCCTTCGACGGCAATGTGACCTTGCTTCACCAAGGGAAGGCCCTGCCTTATCGCATCCTCAACGAAGGCGAGCCGCCCATCCCCGTAGACGACGAGAAGAGCATCCATGCCACCGTCGAGCAAGCCAAGACCATCCAGCTCCACCGCAGAACCTATAAGCCCGCACCCGACCATCCGTGGAGACGAAGCGCAACTTCTTCTCCCTCAGCCACCCTCTGACACCACAACAGGCAGGAGAAAGCGGACATTTCAGTCTGGGAGAAAAGAGGACATTTCAGCTTTGGGTTGACAGGGAGCTTGGGCGATGCCCGGCCGGCGTTCCCGTTGTCAGAGCCCTTTCGACGCAGACTCGTGGGTATCTCTGGCCGCCGACTTGCCACGGTTCAGCCGGACCGTGACCGCCGGGCAGCCGGGCAGTCTTCCATTCCCAGCTGCGTGCCGTGGCTTTCAGCCGGGCGCGCCGAGGTCTGCGGCGGTAGCGCTTCGCTCCTCGGCAGCGACGCGGGACCGGCTCGGACCCAGATAGACCCAGGCGGCGAAGAAAAGGAAAACGATGGCGTAGATGTTGGTGGTTCCCAGCACATCGCCCTTGTTGGCCGTTGCTCCAGGGAGGTAGGGACCGCCCCAGCCCTCGGCTGTGGTCCATAGACCGATGCTGTAGGCAAGCCCCAGAGGAATCATCCAGCGCAGGCCCCGGCCGAAGAGCAGGGCCAGAGCGATGAGGCTTTCGGCAAGTGCGGCAAAAACGCCGAAGACTATTGGCCCTACCAGCTGGATGAGGGCGATGAAAAAGGCGATATAGGCAACGATCCAGGCGGGTTCTCCCGGCTCTGCCTGCTGCAGGTAGCTGACAGCGTGCGTCAGGAAGTAGGGCTGCCACTTCCAGAAGGCGTCAAAGGCCCAGAGCAGGCCAAAGAGCAGCCGTGCAGCGCGCATGTGGCCGAGGGAAATGGCCTGGGGGCGTGCCCGGGCAAGACTGAGACCCTCCCAGCTGCGTGTCCAGATGACCAGCAGAAAGGCCAAGGCATAGACGATGGCGGTTCCGGGGTCCGTGGCACCGGCGGTGTATGGCCCGCCGAGACCACCCACGGTGCTCCACAGCCAGAGATTGTAGAGGACCCCCACCCAGGCGAGGAAAGGCAGTCCCAGACCGCTGATCAAGGATGCCGCCAGAAAGGCGTCCAGGGCAATGGTAATCCCGGCCACGCGCTCGGCGCCCATGGCCGTGACCCAGTGAACCGTCCAATGACCATAAGCCGCGAGCCAGCTGGGCTGGCCAGCTGCCCAATCCGCCGACAGGCTATCCAGAAAATGGGCGCTGTAGGCAGGATTCATCTGAAGATAGGTATTCACGAGCCAGGCGATGCCGAACAGAATGCGCACCGTGCCAAAAGCGCGACGCAATTCCGTCGAAGGTGTGTAAGCGGAGTTGGGCATGGGTTTTCCTGAGGCTTCCGTTATTGTCCACAAGATGCTACCACGGCCACCCGCAAGCGTCATCGTGAATTGGAAAAAACCATAAAATACCTATTGATATCTGAATAACGGAGAAGGTTTGGGAGATACGTTCCGGAGCTATTCCGTTGGCATGAGTTTAGGGATCGCGGCGCGAATATGTTGCAGCAGGGTATCGCTGGCACGATCCAGCGGATCGCGATAGAGCACGGCCAGGCGGTGCGGAATCTCGGGAACCAGCTCGCGGGTAACGAGACCCGGCGAAGGTTCACTGTTTTGGGTGGCGCTGACGAAGGCCAGTCCGAGTCCGGCGCGCACGCCATCGCGGATGGCGGCGAGGCCACTGAGCTCGAAACGAATTTCGGGATGCAGACCGAGGTCACGAAAGGCCTGTAGAGCCGCCTCGCGGATGCCAGAGCCGGACTCCCGCCAGATCAGCGTGCTTTCCTGGAGGCTGTGGAGGTGGACCGGGGCCGCGCTGGCGGCAAGGGGGTGCTGAGCCGGTAGCAGCAGGACGATACGGGTACGGAGCAGACATTCCTGTACCCAGCGGGCCTCCCGCGGCTCGGGCAGATCGTCTTCGACGAAGACCAGATCCGCCTCGTCCCGATGCAAACGTGCCTGACGGCTGTTGCTGGTGGTCAGGCGCAGGTGGATACCCGGGTGGTTGCTGCGAAAGCGCGCCAGCGCGCCCGGGAGCAGCAGTTCCGCATTGCTGTTGCTGGCCAGTATGCGTACGGAGCCATGCAGCAGTCCTTCCGTGGACTGGCAGAGATGCTCTGCCTCTTCCAGGGCCAGTTCGATCTCTTCTCCGAGTTTTGCCAGGCGGAGACCCAAGGGTGTCGGAACGATACCGTGGCGAGCGCGCCGGTAGAGCGGCTCCCCAGCTTGTTCCTGGAGCTGTTTGAGGCGGTGTGAGATGGCCGGTTGGGTCAGAAAGAGTCCCTCCGCAGCCACGTGGAGGTTACCGGCCCGCGTCACCCGGGCCCAAAGGAGCAGGAGAGCGGGATCGATACGGTGACGCGTCATGGGGTAGTCCAAGTAATAAAATAAACGAATTTCATGAATCCATATTCGTCATTGGCCTGTAGTATTGCAAGTGTCTATGCTCCAGGGTGTACTCCGGATCGAATGGTTTGCCGGATTTGAGTACGCCAAAGGCGAGATGCAGTAGTTTGCGCATGGCCGCCACCACCACCTGCATGGGGCGTTTGCCGTTGAGGAGGAGTCGGTGGCAGAAGGCGGAGATCAGGGGGTTGTGCCGTTTGGCTACCACGGCCGGCAGGTACAATGCCTTACGCAGCAAGGCGTTCCCCGCCTTGGCAATGGGAGTCTTCCCCGTCCATTGTCCTGATTGGCGAAGGGTGGGGTTAAGTCCGGCGTAGGCGACCACCTGCTTGACTGAAGGAAAGCGGTCCAGAGGACTGAGAAAGGCCAGCAGGGTGGCGGCTGTACTGTCCCCAGGGCACCTCGATAAACCCCAAAAATCAGACCACACGGCATGAAGAAACCGGTCGAGGCTCAAAAATGGACTTTTTGAGCCGTTTTCTCATCCTGTTGTAAAATTTTTTCCTCTATTTTCTGACCTTTGGACGCATTACGNACGGCGCATGTTGTAGACCACTACCATCATGCCCACGGCGAAGGTGGCACGGGCCTGGCCGATGGTGCGGATACGCTTACCACCCCACTGGGTGATGGCGGCAAAGACGTGTTCTACCCGCGCCCGAACCTTGGCGATGCGTTGATTCCGCCGCTCCTGGCAGGCCGAGAGTGGCTTGCCAAGATTCGCCTTGCGCTGAATCTGCGGACGATAGCCGTGCTCCCGTAAACGCTCCTCTCGATCGGCCCCAACATACCCTTTGTCGGCATAGATCTCCGCACTGGTGTTCCACTCGTCCAGCGCCGCTTCCAAGTGCTGGGAATCATGGACCTTGGCGGTGTCGGCAATCCAGGTCCGAACCAACTTGTGCTTGCGATCCACGCTCACGGTGAACTTGTAGCCGTGGTGGGACTTGCCATGCTTTTTGGTCCAGCTGGCATCGACGTCCTTCTGCCGCCGCTTGGCGGGCTTCCAGTCCGCAGGGACCGCATCTTGTTCCAGCAGCGCCTTCTCCTCTTTCGTGAAATGTTGCCTGGGTGCCGGAACCAAGGTGGCGTCCACGATCTGACCGGCACGGGCCTCCAGACCATGGGCACGAATCTGTCGGTCCAGCTCGTTGAATAGGGCGGTGACACCGTCTACCCCGATCCGGTTCTCAAAGCTCCAGATGGTCGTACGATCGGGGATGTTGCAGGAGTGCTCCAGGCCACAGAAACGCCGGAAACTGCGGCGATCCAACAGCTGGAACTCCGTCTGCTCGTCAGAGAGGCCATGCAAACGCTTGACCACCAAGACCCGAACCATCACCTCGGTCGGATATGGCGGGCGCCCACCTTTGGGCTGCTCCGGGCGGGGAGCGATCTTTTCCACCGCCTGCGCCAACGCAGAGAAATCGACCACCGCCTCGATCTTCTGCAGAGGATCCCCAATGGCATCCACCTTGTGAACGTACCCCTCATCGGCCAATAGGTCTTTCTTCACCGCAGTCCTGCGCGCAATCATCCCGTCTATCCTGCTGCCATCTACCTGCCCACCATTTTACCAAAAACTCGGGCAGGATGGGGTTTTTCGAGGCGCTCCCTCGTTGTGGAAGGTGACCCGCTCGATCAATCCACCGAGCAATTCATTGGGCGTGTCCTGCTGTTGGCGCTCCGAATTAGCCATGTAAAAATCTCTGATGCAGCGAATCATCGCGGCTACAGAGAAAATGGTAGCATGATCGGTACTGCCTGTATTTCGCTGGAGATGTCATGTGCGGTCGGTATGGTTTTATTCGCAATCCTGAAGAGCTGCAGCAGCAATGGGGAAGATTGCGCGTAGTCGGGGATTTCCCTCCCAGCTATAACCGTGCCCCCGGCCAAATACACCCGGTCGTGCGCCAAGCTCCGGATCTCTCCTTGGAATTGGTCCCCATGCGCTGGGGCTTTTTACCGGGATGGAGTACTCGCACCCACATCCGACCCATCAATGCTCGTGTCGAGACGGTGGCTACCCAACCGCTGTTTCGTCAGGCCTTCCACGCCAGACGGGCTTTGGTGCCAGCAGACTGGTATTTTGAGTGGCCTTCTGTCGCCGAGGCCCGTGATAAATACCCCATGCTGCTTCGGTCGAAAGATCATCGAATTCTTGCGTTCGCAGGGATATGGGACCAGCGCACGACAGCCGAGCGCACGGTCGAAGAGACCTTCGCCATTCTTACCGTCCCTGCCCTGCCGGCCTTGCAGCACATCCACGATCGCATGCCCTTGGTGCTGGATCGCCACCATTGGCCGATTTGGTGGCATCCGCATGCGCGGCGGGCACACCTCGAATCGTGTTTTCAGCCGGCAAACATTCCCTGGGAAAGCTTCGCAGTCTCGCCACGAGTGAACCGTACCCGCTACGACGGACCAGAAGCGATCCTGCCTTGGGATGGGGTGGAAGCGGACTGAGGGAACGATAAATCCAGGCATCGGAGCAGCAGTTGCGCCTAGTTGAACTGTTACTGTATAAATATACAGCACACATTCTGGAGCCCAATCCGATGCAAACCGCGAACGCAAAACCCTACAAGCAGTTCCAATGGCTATGGGTGCTGACCCTGGCGTTCTTGCTGGCCGGTTGGCTCGGCCATCAGTCCCCTCGCTATGCTGCGGAGGAAGGTGGTGGGATATTTGAGGGCATCTCCGCTACCACTGGCACGTCCGCCCCCTACCCCCTGAGCCGCAGGTCCACCGCCCAGCAAAAAGCTCCCCACGCGGCGCATAGGCTATCCGCGTATGCGCTGTGATTCCATCGCCCAACTCTCCCTGACACAGGGCGCCAAAGGCATGCTGGCCACCTCACCACGGCCCGTGGGTGCCCTCCATCGTTATAGATTGCCACTCATGGTATCGCGCATTGCGGCGGGGTTTCCTTCCCCCGCCGACGACTATGTCGAAAAGCAGATTGATCTCAATGCCCACCTGATTCTGCACAAGGAGGCGACCTTCATTTTGCGGGTTACCGGCTGGTCGATGCGGGATGCAGGGATTTTTGATGGAGACGAGATCCTTGTGGACCGGGCCATTACCCCGACGGATGGCAGAATTGTGGTGGCGGCCATCAATGGCGATCTGACCGTGAAACGTCTACGTCGGATCGGTGGGGCCGTACATCTGGTTGCAGAAAACCCCGAGTTTCCGCCTATCGTCCTCCACGAAGGGGAAGAGCTCTGCATCTGGGGCGTGGTGACCCGGGTACTGCATCGCGTCTGAAGCGTCATGGCCATCGCCCTCATCGACGCCAACAACTTTTATGTTTCCTGCGAACGGGTGTTTCGCCCGAGCCTCGAGGGACGTCCTGTCGTGGTGCTCTCCAACAACGATGGCTGTGTGGTGGCGCGATCGGCGGAGGTGAAAGCCCTGGGAGTCGCCATGGGTACGCCGTGGTTTCAGCTGCAGAAGCTGGCGAAACAGGAGGGTATCATTGCGCTGTCCAGCAACTACACCCTCTATGCCGACATGAGCAATCGCATGATGGCGGTTCTGTCGAGCTTCAGCCCGGTGCAAGAAGTGTACAGCATCGACGAATGCTTTCTGGATCTGCAGGGGTTTGCGCAAGTTCAGCTGCACAGCATTGGGCAAGCGGCGCGAGCGAGGGTCCGGCAATGGCTAGGGCTACCGGTTGGGGTAGGCATCGCGGCGACCAAAACGCTCGCCAAGCTCGCCAACCATGTCGCCAAGAAGCGGCCAGAATATGCTGGCGTCTGCGTGTGGGACGATCTGCCGACGCTGGATCAACAGCGCCTCTTGCAACAATTGCCGGTTTCCGAGGTCTGGGGGGTGGGGCGGCAGCTCAGCACAAAACTCCAGGCGATGGGCATACGGACGGTCTGGGATCTCCAACGTGCGGACCCCGCGCGGATGCGCAAGCGCTTCAGCATCCTCATGGAGCGGATGATCCGTGAACTGCGAGGAGAACCCTGTATAGCCATGGTAGAGATCCCTCCGCCCCGGCAGGAGATCCAGTCCTCGCGTTCTTTCGGTCGCCCGGTAGTCAGCGCGGAGGAACTGTGCGAAGCGGTCAGCCTGTATACGGTAAGAGCCGTCGACAAACTACGCCGCCAAGGTTCCGTAGCCAGTGCCCTGCGGGTGTTCATGCATACGAGTCCTTTTCAAACGCACCTGCCGCAATATTACGGCACGAAAACCATCACGCTGGGCCATCCAAGCCAGGACACGCGGGTGTTCTTGCAAGCCGCCCGAATCGCGCTTTCGGACGTCTACCGACCAGGATTCACTTATGCCAAGGCGGGAGTGCATCTCTTGGAGATCGCATCGGCAAACGCTCGGCAGGCAGACTTCTTTGCTCCGGCAGAAGAACAAGCACGAGACCATCGGTTATTAGAGACCTTGGATCGGGTGAATGCGCGGTTTGGTAGTGGTACCTTGCAGCCTGGAGTAGCCGGTCTGCAGGCACCACGAGGATGGGCCATGAAACGCGGCAATAAATCTCCAGCTTACACCACTCGATGGGAAGATCTGGCCACGGCAAAGCTGGGCTAGCTAGGACACCAGTTGCTGCCAAGCCAAGCATCGAACAGTCTCCAGGCGTGCCAAATTTCGAAGGAATGTATGGGCGGTTCTGCAGCGTTAGCGGACGTTCGCGAGATCCAGAATAGATTTATCTGCGAGACAACTATCGAGTCTGGAATCCATGCCAGCGGTTACTAGAAAGAGGATCAGCTTACTCAAAAAAACCTCCGACTTGGGGGTCGGAGGCAAGCCCTATCGAACAACCACCGCTGAAACTAACCCTTCTTCAAGATTCGTTCTGTCCTTTTGGCAAAACTGGGATCTACCTGTGCCTTGTGCAAGAGCGTCTCATAGGTCACGGGAGATAAATGATAATGCTGTAGCGTGGTGGTGATTTTGTGATCGTAGTGGGCCAGATCTGCACGCTTCTGCGATGCCGCGAGGTGCGGATTCATCAACACTTTGTGTGCCTGCTCATCGACAGGCTGAATAGCCCGAATGGCACTGGCGAAACGCACGAGTTCGTGATGCCCTACGTGGGGACCCTTTCCCGTCATGGCGGGACTCGGTGTCGGAGCCCCTTGGCTGCTGTCTTGGGCCGTGCCCGCCCAAGCCGTACCTCCGGTGACCAGCGCAACCAGCGCGAGTCCGGATAAGACCATCGGTGTTTTTGCCATCGTTTACTCCTCTGGAATCTACATCGGATTAGGGATGCTCCCGGACGCCACGATCTGGGAAGGACCATCACGCCCCGGAGCACGGGGGACACGACTCAGTCTCTCGACGTACCACCGCCATTGACACTCTGCTGAGCGGAGGGCGACTGCGTCATGCCGCCCGTAGCATGGTCGGAACCACCCGTCGCCATACCATTTTGCTTGCGGTGATGGGTCATCGTTCCATACCCGGAGTTCGAATGCCCCGCGGTCGCTTGTGGGGGCGGATTAGGACTGCCGCTCTGCTGGGATGGTGGTGCGTAGGTCGTTGCTGCAAAGGCTCCGCCGATTCCCAGGGCAGTAACTCCCAGGGCAACGATCGGATAGCGTAGTAACGAACGGTATTTCACAATCCACTCTCCTTACAGTAATCACTGCGATTTGCCAATCGGCGCAATTATCTGCACCGTCCGATCACCGTAACGCGTCGTTATTAGCCCTGTCAAATTCTGGTGATTCTATTAGTATTCATCGAATTGAACACATTGTTTCTGATATATCTACAACAGACCGAAGATATATCCTGCCCCTCCCCAGAATCCAACCCATAACGCGGCCCCAAGAATATTCCATAGATAGAACTGCTTGAAGGACGATTCTGCGGATCCGGAGATGTATCCTTGTAGTTGCCGCAGCGGAACTACGAAGCGGCCGAACAGGACGACGATGGGGCCATATTTTTCCAGAAAGGCGTGGGTTTTCTGCAACCGATTTGGCGTCACGCCGATCCAACGACCATGACGCCGCAACCAGGATATCCCCAGCCAGCTGCCGAGGTAGTAGGCACCGAACCACCCCAGCGACGTCGCTAGTATGCCTAGCATGAGAACCCATAGGGGATTCAGAGCACCTTCGCTGGCAAGAAAACCTGCCGCAATCAGCAGGGTCTCACCCGGTGCGAATACCACCCCTGCACTTTCCGCGAGCAATCCACCAAATACAATCCAAACCCCATACTGCTTCACCACAGGCGCCAGAGTGCGCACGGAATTCTGTAAATCCTGATGAATAGCGGTGAGTAGCTGCATAGCAGAGCCCTGTCCATTTTTTCGAGGTTCAAGCCCGATAGCCTATCTGAACTTGGCGCTGGCCGATAATCCGCATGAAGCGCGCGTCCTTTTTCCGGAGTCCAGGGAGCCGGACCTTGAGTGCCTTACCCCAAGAGTGCCTCACTGCGGGGCCCGCCTACTCGTCGGCCTCGGGGCGGTGTCGATGTTAGACCGCGCCCGCCAAGGTTTCTCTAAGGAGGGACCACTGGCAGGGCCTTGTGGCTGTGATTCCTAGCGCATCGCCCGCCACCACGAGCGCGCAGAGAACCAAACCAGAACAGCCATCGAAACTTGTCACTACGATGCAGAATACAACGACGACCCAATTACACGGTCGTCAGTTGGTCAGCTCGCGATTCGGGTCATCTATCCTGGTCTTCACAATCAGAGCCAAGAGGAGCAGCATCGCACACCCCAGGAATGCACTCACCGGCCCAGTACCGAGCCCAAGCCCGCCCACCTGTATGGGTTTATCCGTCCAATCTGCAAAGGACGCTCCGATAGGCCGTGTCAGAATGTAGGCGATCCAGAATGCTGCGATCTCGTTCAGATCGAACATGAGATAGGCGATCACGGGAACCGAAAATAAGATGGTGAAAAGTACTCCCGATTGGAGATAACCAAGTTGCAAACTTGACGCCGTCATATCGCCAGCTGCCGTGCCCAGTGCAAATGTCGCGACTATGGTTGACCAATAGAATATTTCACGCCTACGTGTATGGACGGAGTGGATCGACAAAGTTCCCTCGGAGCGCTTCCACAGGATTAGTATGCCGATGAGGGTAACAAAAAATAGAGCGGTCGAAAGCAGATACGGAACCCCCAAGACGACATGGGTAACATCGGCTATTTGTGTACCGAATATCGAGACCATAATTACCGCAAACCAGTAATATTGCGCTACGTATCTATCCGACAAAACTTGTAGAACCAGAGCAACAGAAAACAACAGACCACATCCCAGAACCGCAGCATAAGGATTCGTATGAAACACGAGATAATCCGACGTCGCCTCACCCAAAGCGGTCGATACCAATTTTGCAATCCAGAAATACAACGTAATCTTGGGAACCTTCAGTAGAGATTGATAATCATTAGCAGCATACTCTGCAGAAGCATTCTGCGGCATAGCCATCCTCCCCTACAAAATACCGTTTGATGAGTGTGAAATGTAAAAGCATTCAGAGCAAAAGTCAATGCGCCAAGAAAAGTCTTATGTCTTGGAACCAATCTATAGGAACCAATGTCAACAGAAGTGGCGCGGTGCAGGAACAGCGCAGGGCATGGCAGCCTGATCTCGTGCAGAAATGCGCGACCAGCTTCTGCCAAGGGTCTACCATAGAATGAAAATGGAGCGCTGCATGGCAGGGGCAAAGCGCTTTCTTATGGCGGTTTAAGTCGTGTTTCGTAAACATCAATCGTTACAGGATACACGTGGTATCCGAGAAATAAAGGTCCCAAATGTTTAAGACTAGAATCCTCACCCATATTTTGGTCGATTCGTTTTCAGAAATTGCTATACTTAGCATACCAGTTCTTATCTATCTATTTTTTATTATAATAAAAATATATGCGGGAAAATTTACCGAGATATCTCTCGAAATGTCATTGATGTCGATTATATATTTTTCAGATTGCGTGCTGATAGCTAAGCGCATCGATCATAATACTTGGAATACTGCCATTAATGTAATACGGTTCTTCGACGTTTCATGTGGGTAGCCGGAGATCGAGCTTACCCAGGATGAGATAGGCCATATTGATGAAGTTCTTGTGGGTGCGGTAGCCACGGGCCTTGGCCTTGGCAGACTGCAGGAGGCTGTTGAAGCCCTCCAAGATACCGTTGGTGATCTGGCTCTCGAACCAGCGGAGGATGCCATCCCAGTGGTTCATGAGGGTGTAGGTGACTTTGACCAGAGGGGGTAGTCCGCTGGCCTTGGCGTTTTCCATCCAGGCCTTGAGGAGCACAGCGCCCTGGTGGCGATTCTGGATCGTGAAGATTTCTTGGAAGGTCAGGCGGAACTGGTAGGCCTGGGCCGTCTTGAGGTTCTGGTTCTTGAGGAGCTCCTGGAGCTTGGCGCTCTGCTTGGCCGAGAGCTTTCCTGGATTCTTGAGCCAAAGCCAGCGGCTCTTCTTTAGGTCGGGTTGGGAGTACACCTCTCCCTTGCGCACGACGTCCACGGCCTCATTGATGAGCTTCATCAGGTGAAAGCGATCGAAGGTGACCTGGGCGTTGGGTAGGTGTTCTGCGGCACCTTTTTGGAAGGCTGGAGAGAGGTCCATGCTCACCTCCGCAATAGCCTCGGAGTTACCACCATGGGCCTGCAGATCTTCGCAGAACTTCTCAAAGGTCTGAGCATCCTTGCCTGGGGTGGCGAAGAGTAAGCGCTTGGCCGCCAGGTCCACGAACAGGGAGATGTAGTCGTGGCCGCGCCGGCTGTTGGTTTCGTCGACACCGATGGCCTGAACCTCCGACATGTCCACCGCCTCGCGGGCTTTGGAGACATAATGGTCGATCACCCGCCAGAGTCGCTGGTCCGTCTCCCGGACCAATCGGGAAACCGTCAACACCGGCATCTCCCGGACCATGGCCATGACGAGAGCCTCGAAGAGCAGTGTGAATCCTGAGCCTTCCCGCGCCCAGGGGACGGGCACCAAATGCACACCGTGTTCCGGGCACTGGACCCGCGGCACCCGAGCATGGAGGTAGGCCGCATGCTGGAAGAAGTCGAGGTGGCGCCAGACCTTCTCCTGCGTGTCATGGACGGGACAATCCTGACCGCAGACCGGACAAGGGAAG
The DNA here is from genome assembly GCF_000175575.2 of Acidithiobacillus caldus ATCC 51756. Classification (NCBI taxonomy): domain Bacteria; kingdom Pseudomonadati; phylum Pseudomonadota; class Acidithiobacillia; order Acidithiobacillales; family Acidithiobacillaceae; genus Acidithiobacillus; species Acidithiobacillus caldus. Next base: position 65,675 of record NZ_CP005987.1, on the reverse strand, counting down.
TGGCTACCTCTTGAGAAGTTCACATAGAGGTCCAGGCGCTTCTCCTCCACCGTAAACCGAACCGCGTCCACCGCCCACGGTGGAACTAGGCCCAATGCCAGCGTGAACAGCTGATTCCCTTGGTCCATAAATCCCCTCGGCTTGCTGACCGCTCCACTAGGCAATCATACCGCCTTACCCACTCAAAATGTCGAAGAGCCTGTAATACTGATAGTTGCGATTATTTTCTCATCGTCCTTATTCACCTTGGAACTACTCGCAAGCGGCACAAAGACCGCGGCCTTGATCTTTAAAAAAAGTTCTGGCGCATACCTGGATATGCAAACGGCGAATAACAGTTTAATTTTGCTTGGGTTTGCTACCAATCTTGCTTTGCGTATCGTAGTAAATAGCCAGAGACATATGTTAGGACCGTGGCGAGCAAATCGTGGCGCTATCGGAGATCATGTTGACTACAAAAAATGAATGCCCGCAATCAGTCTCAAGCCGTCGTTCTTCAGTTAGAGGATACCCCGCAAGTCACTATGGGCAACGCTCGCTCAGGATCAGATACCGTCTGCGGAGGCTGCCTGTCTAGCCATCCTGCCTAGCGTATCGTGGATCGTGATATGGGGCGCTCATGATATTCCTTTGGAACCTCCGAACATCCGTGATTAGAATGGTCGCGCTGTGCCGGTAGATCAGTCTTCTGGCTCTATCCTGGCAGTATCTGCCGATATGGTCGCTTGCCGTGACAACGCAATTTCTAACGCCGTTTCCAAGCGGATTATCCGCCCAGTGAGATTCTCAATTCTCTCCTGCTGAGCCTTCACTGTTCCGGCCAAGGCCTCCACCTTGTCGTTCATCCGGATAACCGTGGTCAAGGCGTCCCACATCTTGTCGGTGATCGCCATCAATGTGCCTGCCGAGACTCCATTGTCGCGATACGCCGGTTTGAGGCATCCACAAAGGACAATGCTTCATCAACCGCCGTGCTTGCCCGAGCGGTCGTCTTCAACATCTGGTCGATCATTCTCTCCAGCACCTGCTCATCCTCGCTTGGGCGGAATGAGGATGCGGCTCGGCGCAGGAATTCGCCCATGGACATATGGGCGTCCCTGGCCATTTTGGCGATCGTTTCTTTTTCTTGCGGGGTTACCAAAACCGGGATGCGTTCGTTTGCCGTCGCCATGTTGCCCTCCTTATCCTGCACATGCTCAGCACATGATCAGTTTATAGCGAAGGCCTGTGAGGAATCAATCGCCCTCCCGGATCCGTTGCGCTATGGTCTTGTAAAATGCCGCCACCCGTTTTTGGTAGGCGTGGTTGTACACCGGCGTATGGGAGTTATAGTCGCCGACCGCGTCCCAGAAGGCGCGGGGGTGACGCCACGCGTAATGCATGCCGGCTGGTCCCGTGAACTGGTGCACGTAGCGCGCGAGGATCCAGGTGCCGACATCGACGTTCTGGCAGGCATTGTAGATCAGCGCGTGACGGCTGATCCCCATCTGCCGCAATCGGGGCAACCAGATGGAATTGACCTGCATCACGCCCATGTCGTAGCTCCCGTTGGCGTCTGGGCTGATGGTTCCCGGGCGACCGTCCTCGGTCCGCATGATGGAGAGCGTGAGCAAAGATGGTACCCCGTAATAATGGGAGGCGAGGATCGCGCAGCGGCGGGCTGCGGCCATGCCGTTGCCCTGGGGGCTGCCTGGGACTTGCTGGACGAGCCGGGGGGTCTTTTGTGGCGGTGCGGCTGTTGCAGCCACGGTGGGTACCGCTCCGGCGCTGGCGGCCGATTCCGATTCGGAGAGCACCCAGGCCCCGATGGCGATGTCCTGGCAGGGATGCGCGGTGAGCTGCTTGGCGGTTACGGGCTGGCTGAGGTCCTTCAGCCACCAGCGGTTCAAGCCCATGATGCCCACTCCATCGGGATGTTCGTCGATGCGTCGTTCAATGGCAGTTGGGCTTACGCCATATTGCCCTGCCGCCTGCGCGATGCACTGCTGAATATGCGCTGTGAACATGCCTTACCCCTTCTTATGGCAGGCGGTTACTTGCAGCTTCTGCCCGATCCGCACGAGGTTGGGGTTGGTAATGCCGTTCCAGTGCATGAGATCGGCGACCGTAACCTGGTATTTGGCGGCGAGGCTGGACAAGGTATCGCCCGGGTGAACGACCTGCGTCTGGCAGGGCGTATCCGGCAGGATCACGTTTACGGAGTGGGTCATCTTATCGCTGTGGATCAACGGCTGGTGATCGCGGATTCGCCGGTTGATGATGTGCTGGACGCGATCGAGCTTGTTGGCAACGGCATCGGTGGCCAGATCGAGCTCGTGCTGCTTGTGGAGCAGGTGGGTGGTTTCGCGGAGGTTTTGCTGGGCCAGCGTGGGATTCGCTGTCCCTTCCGGCATCTGTGCGCAACCGGCCAGCAACACTCCGGAAAGCACAAAAACCGCCGTAGCAGCGCGTGGGTTAGCTCGCATGGCCGCTTTTCCTCTCTTGCTGCGACAGCAGGGTGAGCATCTGGTACTCGACGTGGCAGGGCTCGCGCTCCTGGGCGTAGACCAGCTGGAGATAATGCGTCGTCTTGGGCGGCTGGGCCCACAGCAGGGCGGTGACCTTGTCGTTGTCCAGCGGCTCGGGCGCAAGCTCCAGCACCTGGGTTTGCCAGGTCGTTCGACAGCGCTGCATCCAGGACAGGGCAGGCACCAGGACCGCGCCGATGGCCACGAGCACCAGCACCTGCATCCACCACTGCGGCAGGAGCAGGAGCAGAGTGATGCCGATGGCGATGCCGATCAGTACGGAGGCAATCTCACTAGCCAGCCACAGCAGGCTTTGCTGTGCCGCCTCATGGCGCAGGGCGTCGAGCGTTTCCTGCGTCGGCGGTGCGTTGAGGCTGAACTGGATCTTCTGTGGTTCGCGTTGGAACATGGGATTTTCCTCTTCTACGTGTTCGCTCTTATACGGTGATGCCGATGGCGACCAGGGCAAAGGCCCCAACCGTGCCGGCGATCGTGGCCGCCTCACTGAGCCCTCCGGTGTGGTACAGGTGCAGGCTGTACCGCCGTCCTCCAGGATTTGCCAGGGGGATGCCCATGGGGCTCAGGCTGTCCATGGCCAGGTGCAAGAGGCTGGCCAGAACGAAGCCCAGGACCACCGGCCAGAGCCAGGACCCGTGCAGGGCCTCGGCCACCCACAAGAGGGCGACCAGCCAGATCCAGGGAACGTGGGTGAGCGTGCGGTGCGGGATCACCCGCCCCCCGGGGAACGGCAACTCGAGCCAGTCGGGGGCCGAGGCCCCGGCGAAGGCCCCGACAAAGAACAGGGCGCCTTGCACGGGCAGCCCGGATTGGACGGCGATGGCAGCGCCGGCGATGCCCAGCGCTGCGGCAGTAATATGGTGGCCGAACTGGTTCAAGACGCTTGTCCTCTACTCGTGTGCGGTCGATGCAATATGCACCGTGATCGCGTAGGTGCTCTGTACCATAGTATGCCACAGCCGATCTGCCGCGATCCGGCTTTTGTACGCGCGTAGCTGCAGCCAATAGGGGCAGTGGGGTTGTTCCGGCGGCGTTTTGGTGAGCAGGACCGCTCCTGCCCGGTCGAAGGTGATGCGCATGGCGCAGGCGCGCACCGTTTCTCCGGCCTGTGCCCCGGCAGCGAGCCAGTTTTGGACCATGCGCTGCAGCTCGGTGCGCACGAGCGCGTTGAATTGCGCGACGGCGGCGTTGTGTTGTTCTTCGGCACGGTACTCCCGCGGATGTGCGGCGATGGCTTTCTCCTGGGCAACGCAGGCGGTCGCCTGCCGGGTGACTTCCTGGTTCAGGTTGCCCTGCAGCGCCTTTCCGGGATGTTCCTGGCGCCAGGCTCGCAGTTCCAGCCACTCGACCGGATGATCCCGCAGTCGGTGAAAGAAGCACCCACAGATCTGCCCGGCCGCCGCGGGCTTCTCCCCGTTCTGGCGCATCTTCTGGTAACAGGACAGGCGTTCGGCATATCCCGCGGTCGTCGGCGTGGCCGCGTGGGCAAGTCCTGCCGCGAAAATGGGCAGCAGCAAAACGCCTATTTTTGTCAGGCGCTTGTCATCGTTCTTCGCGGGGATATGCACAGAAATTGTGGATAACTGGGTCGTCGGCATGCGGAGGTTCCCTAGTGCGTGGTCTCGTTGTCCGTGGCTATGTGCGGTGAGCACCGCAATGCGCGGTCGCTGGCTTGCAGGAGATGGCGAAAAGACGCGCCTTGGGCAACGTGGATCCCGTGCTCGGCCAGCAACTGGCAGTATCGATTGGTTTGCCGGTTCGATGCCTCGCCGGTATCTGAGCTATGGCAATTCCCTGTATCGGTATTCATGCCGTAAGCATAGCATGGGCTTATGCCGTTTATCAGCTATTTCGCCGATCCAGTGGACAGCGGCCCGGGTTCTCTGGATGATGGGGAAAACGGACAGTGTGGAGACCCCTTTGCGATTCCCCTGGTGGTTGTTTTGGTCGGCGGTGGACCGGGTGCGCTTGCATCCCTTCGTCGCTCTCTTCCCGGTGGCCGCGCTGCTCGTGCTCTTGCGTTTGCCCATAGCCACCCAGTGGCTGCCCCTGATTGGGCTCGGGTGGTCGGCGGCGGGGATGGCGGCGTGGGGTGTGGCGCTCGGTTACCGGCTGCATTGGTTGGTCTTGGTGCAGCGCCTGCTGGTGGCCATGGCGGTGGTGGGTGGCGTCTTCGCCCTGGTGTTCTGGGCGTGGTCTGGACCCGGCCCAGGACTCGCCCGCGGGGACCTCTCCGGCCGATTGCTGTTGCTCGCCTTCCCGCTCTCGACCCTGGCCCCGCTGACCTATGCGCTGTTCCCCGGGTCCGTGCGGGTCGAGGGCTGGCGTGTGCAGCTGGCGGACCTGTTGCGGTTCCTGCTGCAGGGCGCTTTGGTTTCTCCCACCGGGGACCACGACGGCGCGCTGCGTCTGGAGTGGGTCGCCTGGGCGACCGGACCCTCGTCCCTCCTCGTCCTCACGTGGATACTGCGGCACACGGTGCTCGTCTATCCGCTTTTTCTGCTGCAACTCGTTTTGTTGGCCTGGATCTTCCCGGTTGCCTGGTCCTTCTGGCTTGCGGTGTATGCACCGGCGCAATTCGCCGCCGCGCTCGACGACCGCCGGTAAGTCCCCGTGCTTGACAGGCGGCGTGTGGCCGCACTAGGCTAAAGCCTTACACCGCCATCATCCTTGATGAGAAACGCTCCTTGGCAAGAGCTACGCAATAGCAGCCTTCGTTGCTGCACACCCTCCCCTCTTGCGGGCATCACATCGCCCGCCAGAGGGAGATAGTGGATGTCTTTGTCGCGCAGAGGGGATTTTTTGTTCCTTCCGCTCGCGAGCGACAGCGACAGGAGACATCCTCATGCAAACCAACGTCCTCGACCGCGTCATTGACGGTCTCCACTTCGATTGTGCTTCCGATCTTGCTGTTGCCCAAAAGATCGAAGCGCTCGCTCCCCTTTACCTTCCCCGCCGTCGCGCCGAGAAGGTCATCCGTGACATTCGTTCGCTCCGTGCTCTGCACGAACGGGAGGTGGCGCATGTCTGAGTATCCCAAGGTGCCGGAAGCGTTCCGGCTTCACCGGGAGCAGACGAAACCCCTGGATCGCCAATCGAAGATCGCGGCCTTTTTGCGCGGCGAGTTGGTCTTTGATGGCGATGCGCTGGACCTGTCCGGTGCTTACTACCACGTTCAGGAACAGGGAGACAGTCCCCTGTCTTTCTAGGAAAATCGACGAACGCCCTCTTGGTCTGTTGACCGGAGGGCTTTTTTTGTTGGCGCTGTGCGCTATAATTTGTTTGTCCCATTTGTCGTTTTCTTTCTTTATTTGTGCGCGCTCGCCTTCAGAAAGCCGTGCGTACGCCAGGAGTTCGCATGCCCAGCCATACCGTGTTGTTCGCCATCGGCACCCGCCGCGGCAAGGCAGAAGCATGGATCCGCAGCCTCCCCGAGCGGTTCCCGAAGCTGTATATCCGCGTAGTCCCACGGCATGAACTGAAGGATCTCGCCGATCCCACCGGCGGTGATGAAGACGTAATCCTGGTGGATACGCCGTATGCCGATATTGGTAAATTTCGGGCGGATGCTATCCAAGTGCTCGAGCGAGGTGGCGCAGTCTACCTGCAGTATTTCCCCGCCGAGCCCCTCATTTCGCTCATCCAGGCCGATCAGCGCAGCGGGGATCTGCTCGGCGCGGAGTCGTTGCGCACGGATTTGCAGAACCTGTGTGAACTCTCAGACTATGAGGCTGAGCTGGATGTTCTGGAGAAACGGTTTGCCGACGGACTGAAGGCCAAGAAAGGAAATCCGGTGTCTGCCTAGCAGAGGACCGGGTTTTGCCGAAAAGCAACTAGTTTGTTTCTGCTGAGTGGAGCCCGCATGGATCGATCTGGCACGACGTCTGCACCCGATCAGGCCTGGCTCTCCCGCAATGGGGCATATCGTGCTTGCGCCCGGGCTCCTCACCGCATTATAGCAAGGGTGCAGCGCGTTCCTAGTGCAAGCCCCACATCACCGCAAAAGCGATGGCCAGTGCTACCAGCAACCAGCCTCCGATCTTTGCGGTGGTCTTTGCCCAGGAAAACGCCCTGCCCGCCGCCAGATCCTCTTCTCGCTGGCGCAAAACCAGCCAGCTCCCGCCGCTGAGGCAGGCGAGCGCTCCCAGGGTGAGGCGAGCGGTGGCCATCTGGCCCGGAGCGGTACCGAGACCGATGGCGACCAGTGCGGCAACGAGTAGCAGGGTGAGTCCCAGACTGGTCGCTGAAAGCGTGTGGTAGGATTTGGTGTTCACGGGTGCTCCTCCAATACCTTTTCAATACGCAGCTGCAGATTTTCCCGGCTCCGCCAACGGTTTACCGATAGGGCGTAAACCATCGTATAGCGCTTGCCTTCTTCCAGGGATTGTTCGCTGTTGCGCCGAAACCAGATGGCATCCAACGCCCACTGCTCCTTCTGGACTGTACATTTCAGCGTGTTGGACCGCAATTCCCGGACGTTTTTTACCAAGAAAGTGCCGTGAAAAATTGGCGGCTCAAACTCCCTTCCCCATGGGCCGCCTTTCTCAATCGCCAGCGCCGTGTCCAGACACGCCGTGCTTCTCCAAGCTCGCCATCCGAATAAATGATTTCTTCCAGATCGCTTGCGCGCAGTTCTCGGCGAGCGACCGCGGCGAAGGCCTCGGTGAATACGGCGATGTCTGTCTCCTTCGCTAGAGACAGGCCAGCAGCGGCCGCATGGCCACCAAACTTGGTGATGAGGCTAGGGTGCTGGGCGTCGACGGCGGCGATGGCGTCGCGGATGTGGAACCAGGGGATGGAGCGCCCCGAGCCTTTGATGGATCCGTCTGCGGTTTTGGTGAACACGATGGTTGGCCGATGGAAACGCTCGCGCAGGCGGGCGGCCACGATGCCGATTACTCCCTCGTGCCAGTCCGGCTGGTACGGGCACAGAACAAACGGTTCTCCGTCTTGTGGTGCAGACACGATCTGGGCCGCGATTTCCTCCGCTTCCTCGCGAATGCCGTCTTCGATGCTGCGACGCTCGCGGTTCAGCTGGTCCAGGGTCCGGGCGATCTCTCGGGCAGCCTGCTCATCCTGGGAGAGCAGGAGCCGCACACCGGTACGCATGTCTTCCAGTCGCCCGGCGGCATTGATTCTTGGGGCAACGATGAAGCCTATCGTCTAGGCGGTCACGTTTTCCGGCTCAACGCCGGCGACCTCCAATAATGCGAGGATGCCGATGCGGCAACGGCGCTGGCGAATGCGCTCTAGGCCTGCGGCGATGAAGATCCGGTTGTTGCGCTCGAAGGGCGCCACATCCGCGATCGTCGCCAAGGCTACGAGATCGAGATACTTCGACAGGTTGGGTTCCGGGCGATGGTCCCCGAACCACTCGTCCTCGCGCAGCTTGGCGCGGGTTGCTGCGATCAGATAAAAGGCCACGCCGACGCCGGCTGTCCCCTTCCAGGGAAAAGCGCATCCGGGCTGGTTGGGATTTACGATCGCCGCGCAATCCTCTGGCAGACGTTCTCCGGCCAGATGGTGGTCGGTGATTATGACGTCGAATCCGCGGGCTCTCGCGGCGGCTACCCCCGCAATGCTCGCAATGCCGTTGTCGACGGTGATAACGAGATTGGTGTCGGCGGGCATTTCAGCCACCAGGCCGGGCGACAGGCCGTAGCCCTGGGTCATCCGATTCGGGATAAACAGGCTCGGCAATCTCCCGCCAAGGTCGAGGATCCCTTCGATGAGCAAACTGGCCCCAGCGGCTCCGTCGGAGTCGAAGTCGCCAGCAATGGCCAGCTTCTCTGCGTTTTTTATCGCGATGGCCAGCCGTTTTGCTGCCTGGTCGATGTCCTTGAGTTGCGTGTACGAAGCCAGCCCCGCAAGGCCAAGATCCAGGTCATCGGGACCCGCCACGCCACGCGCGCTATAGATCCGCGCAAGGACCGGATCGATTCCTGCGGAGGTGAGCGCGGTGACCGGCTCGTGTTCGGCTTGGCGGAGTTGGATGCGCATGGCTGCCTCCTAGTGGTACACGCCAAAGGCGGTATCGATGGCTTTGCGGGCCTGCTCTAGGGCCTTCGTGCCCGCCTTGGCACCGATCTCGCCTGTGCGTGCAGCGGATTCCAGTGCAATCAGCGCCTCAAGTAACTTGGGCGCTGCGGCGATCAGGTTGCAGTTTGCCTCGATTTCTTCCGGCGTGAGGCCACCATCCACCACCACGCGGGCGACGTGCGTGTTGCGCCCGGCAAAGATGGTTGGGAACTTGGTGGCAGGGGGCACGTTACGGTGCCAACCGCCTTGGGTATAGGGCTTTTCCAACGTATATCTCCTGTCGTTTTTCTGTATTGTACCACGTGTAGGAGGGGTGGTTTGCGATGTGTGCTAGTCCGTGTATTTTCACAGGCGCAACGGTACGAACTTCATAACAAAAAACCGCCACCCCATAGGGTAGCGGTGATCGGAAGGTAGGTTAGACCAGTCCTGGCTACCCGCACAAGGGCGCCGGTAATTCCGGCAACCCACGGGGCGAGGATGGTGGCGACGCTGGTGATAATCGGTATGGCGGGTGAGAACACCTGCAGGGCGATACCGGCGGATGTCGTATAGACCAAGCGGAGCACGGTGAACTTCCAGCGATAGTTGGCCTTCGTTGTGCGGGCGATATGTCCAACAAAAAACCCGCAATGCTTTCGGGCTCGGGCTTGTTGGACACTTCTCCGCGATCTTCGCGCAGAATAGCGCGGGCGCGCGCCGAAAGGTCGGTAATGTCGAATTCTTCCATGGGGCTCTTTCTCTCTCTAAAGGATCATCCAGCCCATCCAGGCCATGTCGATGAGCGTGAGCAAAATGCCAAGCAGAAAGCAGTGGAAACCGAGCTCCAGGATGCGGATATCCCAGCGACTTTCCCAGCGGATCAGGCCGTAAAAGAGGCGGCCAACCACCAGAGACAAGGCGATGGCGGAAACAACGATTATGGTCATAACTGTATAACTCGCATATAAGGCAGTCAGTTTAACACAAAAAAAGAATGCGCGTTGTGCTATAGAATATGGCCGATATGGGCGGCTTGCGTATCGCTATCCGTCTTCAGGGGATGGTGAACCAGAGGCCTTGCTGCCCTGTGCCGCCGCGGTAAACGGCCACTCCGTGCTCGCTGAGCCGATAGGTGAGGTAACTTTGGATGGCTGGTTTGGACAGTACAGAGGGATTGAAAACTGCAAAGGTATCTCCTGTACATCGGGCGGAGCGTGTTGTTAGGCCCGGATGGCCCTCTGCATGGATGCGTGCGCCGATATTCTGGGTGAAGCCGTAGTTCTCTGGATCGATGAGTTCCGGGTATCGGTCCACGCGCGGCCGCAGATCGAGCAGTGCTGCATGGCAGTGTACCCGGTAAATCTTGCGCTCGCTGGTGATGCTTTCGTGCTTGCCCGTGCGGACCAGGCCATCGAAGCCCGCGTCAGCCAACAGGCCGTAGCGCCAATGGTATACCGTCTCGTACACCGATGTTTCCGCCGTATCGGCACCGTACCAGACGCCATAGCTGCCATCGCTGTAGCGGCTGGCCGTGAACTGGCGGAATGGGAATTCGATGGCCTCCATCCATGCCGATTCTTCGAATGGACGACGTATGATCGGCACGGGGGATGTGTAGGTCGGCGGCTTCGCATTGAGCTCCGCTTGCTGCGCGATGGCCCAATCTTCGGGATCGTCGGAAAGGTCGTCGAAGAGTTCCTCTGAGCACCGTAGGCTGACGATGTTGCGGATCAGGGGGCCATTTATATCTGCGAGGACAAGGCCGGTGAAGAACGAGTCCACGACCTACCGGCCGCGCGCCCGATCCAGGTAGGCGCGTACCATGAACAGGCCCATGAATCCCCACTCGCTGATCGCCTCCACGGGCGTCCGGTAGCCGAAAGCGCGGTTGCGCGTGGTCATCCAGGCATAGGCCAGATCCCGATCGTGTGGAAACAGCAGGCGAAGGCTCTTATGGATGGCAAGTAAATGCCCTGCGCGCTCCAAGAGATCGCGGCTGTTCGCCAGCGGCCCGCCCTTGCGGTATCGGGTAAGGGCGGCACGGTTTTCGGGTGCCAAGCCCAGCAAGGCGAGCTGGCCTTCGCTGGGCACCTTCCAGAGACTAAAGGCTCGCATCAGCATCTTGGCCAAGACCGCGCGCCCCTGTTCCCCGTGCGCTTGGCTGCTGCTGGTGATTGTCTGACTCATGACCGACCTTCCTCAATGCCATGTTGCAATTGTATCTTTTCCGGTGTTACTTGCAACACAGATTCGCTTGGTCTTCTGGGTGATCCCGCTGATTGCCTTGACCCTGGTGCCCTCTGTAGGCGTAGACTTCAGCTGGTAATCCTGCTACCACGGGATTAGGGGGTACTGGAAAAATCGCTGGTAAGATTGGGAAAGCGGTACCCTTGAGATGGGAAGGATGCGCGGCAGGCAGGCTGTCCAAACTAGATGAACCACCTCAGTGTTCAGTGTTATTTGCTACTAAGATTCGCTTGGTCTTCTGAGCGATCCCGCTGATTATCGAGACGGTGGCTTCGCATCGGAAGTGGGTGTTCGAAGCTTTTTCGCCCTCGCAACAAGGTGCCATGTCAGTGCTTGTGGTGACGTCCACTGCCACACGGATAGGTAGCGCGTTCCCGCGATCAATGCACAGTTATGGACAAGCGCGCACCACAAAATGGCATTTCATAAAATATTAACATGCTGTTTTTTCTATATATTTTTTCGATAACACAAGACATGTAACAACAGCTTTACAAATTCATTTCGCACGGGCACGAAAAAGCACGTTATACTACTGGCATAGATAATGCAGCGTGTGCGCGTGCTAGTTTACTTATGTCTTACCTCGGAGCCCACTGCAATGCGCATCGACTTTCTATCGAGAAGCGTCGTCCAAAGCCGCAGATCCCCAGCAAGGCCATCACTTCGAAGGTACATCGTAGGGATATCTCAATCTTTCCAGAAGGTTGCACCATTCCAATTATACGACTACGTCCAATCAAAAATCAAACTGACCGTTACTCCCTGGATTACATATCTCGGCATTACGTTTGCGATGATTATGATTGTATGCTTGGCCGAGTTTCAAATTCCACTCCCAGACCAATATGTGGTATCAGGGATGCTGCTCACACTGATGCTATCGCTTTACAACTGGGACTTACACAAACGTAGTGACATAAGCACGACACTCTCTCGGTACGCTATTATATTCTGTAGCGCCTATTTCGGCTGGCACTACCTCTATTGGCGAGCGACCCAAACGATGCCTTACGGGTACGGAATTGCTAGCGAGGTGGCCGGATGGACTCTCCTGTTGGCCGAGGCTTACGGTTTTATTATGTTGATGTTCAACCACTTGGTTAATATACATCCTGTGAGCCATCCAATACCGGATCTTCCGAAAGATGAACATAACCTCCCCTTCGTTGACGTTTTCATCCCCACCTATAACGAAGATATAAATGTCATACTTCCAACGCTCGCAGCAACGGTTAACCTAGACTATCCGTCGAGCCGCTTTACGGTGTGGCTTCTGGACGACGGTGGGACCGATCAAAAATGCAATCAAAGCGATTCAGCTAAAGCTGCTTTGGCAAAAAAACGTCGCGACAATCTCCGATCACTTGCTGCCCAATATGGTGCCAAATACCTGACGCGGAGTAATAATGCGCACGCTAAGTCCGGCAATATCAACAATGCGCTTACCAAGAGCCAAGGAGATCTCGTAGCAATATTTGATTGTGACCATATTCCCACGCGCGACTTCTTAAAAAATACTGTACCTTTTTTTCTGAGAGACGAAAAGCTCTTTTTGGTGCAAACGCCACACAACTTCGTCTCACAAGACCCCATTGAGAAAAATCTAAATATTCCAAAGGGGCCCGGTGAGAACGAGTTATTTTACGAGGTCATGCAACCGGGTCTAGATTTCTGGGAAACATCCTATTTTTGTGGATCTGCGGCGGTACTTCGGCAACCAATCTTAAAATCTCTGGGAGGCATTGCCGGACTCACGATTACGGAAGACGCCGAGACGACCATTGATGCCATGAAGAGGGGTTACAGAACACTGTATCTCAACAAGGCTATGGTTAGTGGTCTCCAGCCAGAAACGGTCACAGGCATGATTGTCCAGCGCGTCCGATGGGGGACAGGCATGCTTCAAATCTTTCTTCTCAAGAATCCGTGGACTCAAAAAGGCCTCACCTTTGTGCAGCGTCTTCTTTATACCAATCTTATCGTCTATTGGCTATTTGCGTACTCCCGCCTAGCGTTGATGCTGGCTCCACCCGCCTATCTCATATTTGGTATAACGCTATGCGAAACCACGCCGAGTCAGTTACTCGCCTATCTCGCGCCGTACCTCCTGAGCTCCCTTATCGTGGCGCAGCATTACTACCGGCGCGTTCGGTGGCCGTTCATTTCGCAGGTGTATGAGACACTTCAAAGCATTTTTATTGCACACGCGATGGTGAAGGTGTTTCTGAAGCCTAGGTCTCCAAGTTTTAAGGTAACTCCAAAAGGCGAGTTTCTTGACCGACATTTTCTTTCCGTCGCGTCCCGTCCATTCTATGTGCTTCTCGTCGTCAACATCGTTGCGATTTTTTCAGGTATCGGGCTGCTTCAGACACCAGGGGCTCACATTGATGCGATACTATTTGTCCTGTTCTGGGCCGTGTTGGATTCTCTATTTTTGCTGGCTGTTCTGGGGGTTACGCATGAGAAACCTCAGCGACGGACTGCAGCCCGTGTCGGCCTGCGCAAACCGATCAAGCTGATCCTGTCGGATGGCTCGCTCATCGACGCCAGTACCGAGGATATTTCTTGGCGCGGAGCTCGTGTCCTGCCAGAGTTTTGGACGGAGTTCGAGCGAAATACGGTTGTGTCCGTGATGTTGGCGCCTGGTAAGTGCCTACCAGTGCGTCTCGTGGACTCGAGCGTTACCTCTCGGGATCACGCAGGTGCGCTGGCGGTCGAATTCGTGCTGGAGAATAGTGAAGATGTCGTGCTTGCCGTAGACTGGGCGTACGGCGCGAGTTCGGATTTGGTTACGATGGCCCACTCGAGACGCCGCGCGCGAAGTATCCTCGGTGCGCTATGGTTGTTCGTACGCCTAGCAACGCTGTCGGGGCCTCGCCACATTGGGCATCTTTTGACGACCGCTCGGCTGCCTAATATCCAGTGGAAGAGGATGGCGACGGATGGTCTTGTGATCGCACACAAGGTCTTACGTCGTTGGTCCATTGCTCGTTGGCGCTCATTACGTGCCAAAACCCCAGACAGGGTGAACGCCCAGCCAGTCTCTAGACCAAGTACGGCAGTCGGCGCGGAAATTAACGCAGGGCCGATTGAGGGAGACTGGGATATTCCACCCGTTGCGCTAGAAGGGGGTCGCGCATGAACGTTCTATGGTCTTTCCGTCGGTGTTGTCTGCTGTTCTTGTGGATACTCCCCATTATCGCGTGGGCGGGTGGGTCGGGAGCGAGGGTTTCTGACAAATCCGTGGTAGCTCCCACGCCGTCGTGGAATGCCCGGTTGCCGTTCGCCACAACAGTCGGTAGTAAGGCTCCGATTCGGCTGCAGGGACATGGCGCTTCCGCCCGTATCTCCTTCTCCATTCCGTTCGATCAACGGGTCAAACGACTGAGCGTTGCCATACACGGGAGCGTTTCCCAAGGAATGACAAGTACGGCATTCTTGGAGGCGGAAGCTGGGAACGAAGAGATCGCACAATTCAAAACCACACCGGGTTCTAAGCTATCTGCACATTTCGATATTCCGGTAGCGCACATGGCATCGGGTTTCCACACGCTCGTTCTTCGATTGGTCGGCGTGCCTGGTGATTCCGGAACCAATTGGCTTCAAATCAATACCCGAGAGTCGCAGTTTTGGTACCTCACAACTCCGCAGCCTCTCAATCCTCAGCTGGATCACCTGGACTGGCTCTTTGATCGGGCCTCCCTGGACTACCACCCGGTCGTGTCCGTGTTCGCGCCCTCGCACTCTTCGTGGGCCGTGGATGCGGAATCGTACGTCGCGGAGGGTGTGGGGTTGCGTTACCAGTTTCTGCCCGTACGGATTAACGTCCATGATTTAACCGTGCAGAGCGGGCCACAACGCACCGATGATTTAACCGATATTTTTGCAAAGTTACCCCAGAAGAGTCGAATCGCGGTATTGATTGGAACCGCCACGTCCTTGCAACCGATACTTGACCGATTGGGACTAATCAAGGTAGACCGCGCGACTATCGCCGTTCAGGTCTACCCTGGTCATCCGGACCACGCCATTCTATTGATTACCGGCGCTGACGCGAGACAGGTGGTGCTTGCGGCGCGGACCTTCGCGGATCCCAATTTGGCCTATCCCTCCGCGCGTCATCTGCAAATTGACCGAGTCTCAGGCAATGCCGAGGTGCAAAGCCCGGCAATTCCGATTTCAACCGTTCCTTTCCACGCCACCGTGTATCCGCTCGCCGTCACAGGATTTAAAACGGTCACCATCAATGGGTTTAGTGGCCCAATCAACGTGCGGGTCTGGAATGGCGGTTGGCAGCGTAGTGTCGAATTGCGCCTGAATCTAGTCTACTCTGCAGGGATGGCGCCAACATCCGATGTCAACGTGCTTTTCAATGGAGCGCTTGAAGGATCCATCCCCCTCAATGCACCCAGTGGGGGCAAATATATAAAATATGCTGTCAGTATTCCTAGCAGCGAAACACGTACGGGCTGGAATACATTGTCCCTTGTGCCGAATCTCATTCCCGCCGCGACCCACGACTTCCTGTACAATGCCGAAAGGGCAAACCTTCAGCTCAGCATATACGCCAATTCCACCCTGACGTGGCAGGGAGGAAACTCCTTACAACAGTTTGATCTCACAGCACTCAGCAGCTCCGGTTTCCTGGGGGCCAAAGCGGGGGAAGTCGTAAATCTTGTCGTTCCCGATCCCCGAGATCCACAGATGCTATCTGCCTTAGCGACGCTCTTGGCTAAGGTAGCCCAACGCCAGGGAGGTACCTTTCTGATCCACGCAGAGAGTCCCCAAGACATCAACAACGGCCCAATCCTAGCCGTCGGCCCACTCAGTTCACTGCCAATCACGTTGCAGCGGGCCCTGGCGCTGAAGGAAGCTGGGGATGGCTTCTGGCGATATTCTCGACCGCTTCAGCCCGCGGAGGATGGAGAATTACCGAACTCGGAAGGGTATTCCTTCGCTCCAGGGAAGCACGGCTATGCATTGTCGGCGCGATTCGATGGATATCCCCTACTCGCGTTTACCGCCCCAAACTCCGCCACGCTAAGGTCGGCTATTAATCGCCTGACAAGTTTCGGCATGTGGCCGCAGTTGCGGGGGTTTACGGACTGGTGGCGAGCGGACGGCAAAACGATTCACGCTATCGGGATAGCCAATGCGCCATTCTATGCCTTCGGAACAGCGGGGGGTATTGGCGTCTGGGCAAGCCAACACATTTGGGCCTTTCTCCTTGCGCTAATTGCGGTAGCAGTAGGTATCTCAGCAGCGATTTTCCGTGCTGTGCGAAATCGTTTCCGTCGGATACAACGGGAAGGATCCGCTCGCCCGGTCCTATCTGCGTCGGGAGACTGAGATGAACGAACCCGGAATTCGAACACCTGGCCGGCTATGGCTCAGCTTGCCGGTGCGCTTCACGAGCCTATCTTTGCTCATCGCGCTCGTGCTGTTCTCTGTGGGTACCGAGGGGCAGACTTTAGCCCTGGCTGGCATTCAGCAATCGGTGTTTAGCTCTTACGACTATCTTGGCGTTATTCAGCCCCTGTCAGGGAGCCGGCTCGGCTCCGGGGTGTATCTCCAGGCGTTTGCGAGCTATCTGCGGTATCGCTACACAGGTAGTCTCGATAACAGCAGCACCTTGGTTCGTGCGCGCGTCCCAGGGTTTCTTGTTGGTGCGGGGTATGCCTTTGCTGTGGACAAGCTGCAACTCAATTTTTCCGGAGGTCTGGAGTACCAATATTTCTCTCTTACTCCAGCACTTCCCTCCGGGGGACCATATCGCAGCACCGTTTCCTTCGTTCCTCAAATTCAGTTCCACCTTCCTCTACCTGGGCAGACGTACCTTTCTGGGATCGCTAGCTATGTCATAGATCAGCACGCTTATTGGGCGAGATTACGCTTCGCTCTTCCCCTCTTCCACAGCATTTTTGTAGGTCCAGAATTCGTACCATCGGGGGGAAATACGTACCGCATTCGCCAATATGGAGGATTTCTAGACATCGCCCTGCCTGAGGGCTGGGCGATATCTGCGGATGGTGGCTTGCAGCACCAGAACGGTTTGCCCAACGTTGGATATGCGGCACTTTCGGTTAGTAAAGTTTTTTAGACGCCTCGGACGTCCTGATCCAGATTGCGGGTGGCGTCGACTATGCGCGCAGCTCTTGGCTCCAGGGATTCTTATGATAAGCACGCTTTCGTTTCCAGCCATCGCAGCAGACAGACACGCCCACCCTTCGAACCTTCTGGATCCCGGGTTCTGGCAGCAGCTATGGTCGCATTATCTGCGTACTTTTGTCGATTCCCAAGGCAGGGTTATCGATTGGCAACGTCATGACGTCACTACATCGGAAGGTCAGGCCTATGCGCTGTTCTTTGCTCTGGTTGCTGATCAGCGCCGACAGTTTGCACGCATTCTCTCGTGGACGAATAATAATCTGGCACGTGGAGAACTAGGAAATCGCTTACCCGGTTGGCTGTGGGGTCGCAATACGAAGGGACGTTGGACTCTGTTGAGCCCCCACTCAGCCGCGGATGCCGATCTTTGGATAGCATACACCCTTCTGCAAGCAGGACGCCTCTGGCGAATTCCACGATATACCCGACAAGGTGAGGAACTCACCCGCACGATCGCCCGCTCAGAGGTCATATCGGTAGACTTTAGCTACAGACGCAGCCCGCGCACAATGTCGATAAGCCTCACCCCGATGCTTTTGCCGGGCTACTACGGCTTTACTTTGGGTAGGAATCGTTGCGTTCTCAACCCAAGTTACCTGCCGATGCCACTGTTGTTTGGTCTGGCACATTCCGATCCAGACGGTCCATGGCGAAAGATGGCTTTACAACTTCCGAATCTCTTACGTGCTATATCTCCCCATGGCTTTGTTCCCGATTGGGTGGGATTGGATAGCCATAACGGCACCTTTTTTCAGCCTCCGGAAGGCGATCGGGGAAGCTTCAATGCTATTCGGGTCTATCTTTGGGCAGGGTTCCGTGTTGGAAATCGTCGTGTGAATTTAAAAGTGATCACCGCAATCCCAGGCATGGCTAACTACCTGGTCCATCACAGAACCCCACCGCTCACGGTAAATGTGTATTCCGGAAAAGCTGAGGGAAAAGGTCCAGTCGGATTCTCGGCTGCCGTCCTGCCCTATCTGCGCGCAACGCGTCAGATACACGCCTTCCGCCTCCAGATGCTGCGCTTGAGTCGATCATTGGATCCCAATACGGGACTTTTCGGAAACCCCCCACATTATTACGATCAAAATCTAGCGCTCTTCGCTCTTGGTTACCTGAGCTATATGTTTCATTTCACAGCAGCAGGCAACCTTATCACACGCTGGGCCGAGAGGGGTGATCCAGGACTACCTCGTCATGAGACAACCGTGGGGCCGCTATGAAACGAAAGCTAATCATAGCCAAGATTGGAGTGCGTGCACCGTGCATTTATTGGAGATCCGCCTGCACTGCTAAGGCCAGCGCGAGTTCTATTCCGGCCGAAGGACTTTCTCTACGCTGTACCTATCTATCGTTGTGGTCGCCCCCCGTAGCGGAACAAGATATCAACCATGCTAATTATTTTAGCATGCGTTCAAAGGATAATCCAGTCCATCGGTGCTTTAAGCCATCTCATATATCACTTTGGGACGAGCTTTAGACTATGTTTGATTAATCGGAGTTCTCCACGACCTAGCAGAAGGAGTCTAATGATGAACGGTGTAACGATTGAAGATTCGTCAACCCATAGCGTGCGTAAAGCGGTCTTTCCTGTAGCAGGTTTGGGCACCCGATTTCTGCCTGCTACCAAGGCCAGCCCAAAAGAAATGATGCCTGTGGTTGATAAACCACTCATTCAATATGCGGTTGAGGAATCCATAGCGGCAGGTATCGATCAACTCATATTCGTTACGGGGCGCGGAAAACGTGCAATTGCCGATCACTTTGACGTCTCCTACGAGTTGGAGATGGAACTTGAGAAAAAGCATAAAAACGCGCTTCTTGAGCGAGTCCAGGCCATACTTCCAAAACACGTTAGCACTATCTTTCTACGGCAACCGTACCCATTAGGGCTAGGCCACGCTGTACTTATGGCACGTCCAGTTATCGGGAATGAACCATTTGCTGTTTTACTCGCAGACGACCTCACGCTCGCCGATGAGCCTGTGCTTTCGCAGATGGTTAGGCAATATCGTCGATATAGAGCAGGCATATTGGGGGTAGAGGAGATTCCTCGTGAACACAGTTCACGTTATGGAGTTGTCGACGCTCGTCCTTGGGATGACCAGGTCTTTCAAGTCAGTGGCATTGTCGAGAAGCCTGCCCCAGAGGACGCTCCGTCCAACCTTGGAGTAATCGGTCGCTACATATTACCAGCACGCATCTTCCATTTTCTCGAGAATCTCGATCGCGGAACGGGTGGGGAAATCCAATTGACCGATGCCATCCAAAAGTTGCTCAAGGAGCGCCAGGTTCTTGCTTATCGTTTCCAAGGAGAGCGCTTTGATTGTGGAGACAAGCTCGGCTACCTTCAGGCCACCATTGCATTTGGGAAAAACCATCCGGAAGTTGGCCCGGCATTCACTCGTTATCTGGATTCTCTAAAGGCTGATCAATCTGGCAAAAAGGAAGACCTCGACCTACTTCTAAGGTGTGAGTTATCCCCGTAATACCGTGCGAAAATCTGTAAATTGGCTTCGTAACGTAACGAGCGGCAGTTTGGCGCTTATTTTTGCTCGCCAAGACGTATTCTTATGGTGGACCCATTGGTCAAGACAAAAAGCGGGTCAGTTTAAGCTAGTGCTGGTGTCCTCATTTGCAGCGGATTGGCGCTGCCCCACGACTTCCTTGGCGACCTTTCGGTCCGCTTTTGGATACTTGTCCACGATACAGGCACCACCGCCCCGCCCAGTCCGATAGACGAGATCGGGGGTGGCGTAGCCCAGCGATTGATGGGGGCGAAGGGTATTGGGCGGCTCGAAAAACCCCATGGCCACTCGGGGTTTGATAGAATGGCGATAGGCCGGATTGCAACGGAGTAGACGGGATGATTGCTCGTAGGACGGCGGTGACGAACGATCTGTTGGCGGATGACGGTTACATCGAGAAGGTGGACGCCATTGGCGATCCCCTGCAGAAGATTGAGGCGGTGGTCGACTTCTCTGCTTTGGCGCAAGCGGTGGAGAAGATCGCTCCCCGTCCAGAGCAGCCTAAGAAGCTGCTGAAAAAGTCGGTGGTATACTGGGCAAAATGGTGCAGCGGGGGGTGGAAAGATGCGTGGAGCCAAGGTAGAGACTCAAGGGTTATTCAGCTACGTTTCCCCGGAGCAACGGGTGCCCCAGGACCATCCGCTGAGAGCGATCCGGGCTATCGTGGAGCGGTCCCTAGCGGAGATGGATAGCCACTTCAGCACGATGTACTCGAGCTACGGTCGCCCCTCCATTCCCCCGGAGTTTCTCCTGCGCGCACTGCTCCTGCAGGTCTTCTACAGCATCCGCTCGGAACGGCAGCTGATGGAGCAACTCAACTACAACCTGCTGTTCCGCTGGTTTGTCGGTTTGGGAATGGACGACGAGGTCTGGGTGCCCACGGTCTTTACTAAGAATCGCGATCGGTTGCTGGATCACGGGACGGTACGGGAATTCTTCCGATCCGTACTGGAACAGGCTCGCGGCCAGAATCTGCTCTCCGAAGAGCATTTCTCCGTCGATGGTACGCTGTTGGAGGCCTGGGCCTCGCAGAAATCCTTTCAGCCCAAGGATCCCGAAGATCGTAGCGGTGATGGCTCCTACTTCCGGGGGCCATGAGCTCAGCAATGAGACCCACTCATCGGTGACGGACCCTGATGCCCGGCTGTACTAGAAGGCTCCCGGAGAGGCGTCACGTCTGGCCTACTGGGTCATGTGCTCATGGATAATCGGCATGGATTGATTGCCGGGGAACAGGTGACCACCGCCGATGGCACGGCAGAAGTGGATGCCGCTACCCAATTGGTGGATGATCTGGGCGGGAACCAGCGCATCACCCTCGGTGCCGACAAGGGCTATGACCGTCACGGCTTTGTTCAGGATCTCCGGGACCGGAATGTGACCCCTCATGTAGCCCGCAAGCGGAAAGGCTCGGCCATCGATGCCCGGACTACTCGCCACCGGGGCTATGCCATGAGCATCCACGTCCGGCGGCGGATAGAATCCATCTTCGGCTGGATGAAGACTGTGGGAGGGATGCGGAAAACCCGATTCCGTGGTTTGGAACGGGTCGGTCTGCACTTCTCCTTGGCGGCCACCGCGTACAACCTCGTGCGGATGGCGCGACTGGCAGTGGCTTGATGGGATTCGTGCGTCCGGAATCCGTCCAAGGGCTACCAAAAGCTCAGAAAAACAACAAAACAGCTGCGCCCGCGCCTGTTTCCCGGGGTTTTGTGACCGAATATCCCAATCAAAAGAGATTTTTCAATATTTTTTCAGCGACCTCCTAAGGGTGGGCGTCCTCCCTATCCCACCGAGGTGATGGTCCGAGTCTTGGTGGTCAAACGCTTGCACGGCCTTTCTGACGAGCAGACCGAGTTTCAACTGCTGGATCGTCGCAGTTTCCGGCGTTTCTGTGGCCTGGAGCACTCCCGCAACATTCCCGACCGGACCACGATCTGGAACTTTGAGAATCGGATCGGAGTGGACGGGGTCAACGCACTGTTTGCTGAGCTGGATCGTCAGATCCGTGCGCGCGGCCTGGAGGCTCGTGCAGGGCAAATCGTCGACGCCACCTTGGTGCCCGCGCCCAAGCAGCATTTCACCCGGGAAGAGAAAGCAATCCTGGATCAGGACGCTATGCCCGCGGACTGGAAGCCCGCCAAGCGACGGCAGAAGGATGTAGATGCCCGATGGACCAAGAAGCATGGTAAATCCCATCACGGCTACAAATTCACGGTGAGTGTGGACCGTAAACACAAATTCATTCGCACTTGGGTGCCCGACACGGCGTGTGTGCACGATTCCCAACATCTGGAAGCGGCGCTCGATGAGTGGAACACCAGCGCCGAGATCTATGCGGACAAAGGCTATGTCGGTGCCGAACGGGAGGAACGCCTTCGGGAGCAAGGCTATCGCCCGCAGATCCAGCGCAAGGCGAAACAGGGCAAGTCGCTTTCTGCCTGCCAGGAGCGGCGGAACCGGCGCATTGCCAAGGTGCGTTCGCGGGTAGAGCATGTCTTTGCTGCCATCGCCCAGTGGGGTGGTAAGCGTATCCGCACCATTGGTCAGGCCCGCGCCACCTTCGCCATGGGCATGATGGTGCTCGTCTACAATATGCGTCGCTTGGCCTTTCTGGGGGCGTAATGCGTCCAGAGGTCAGAAAACCGAAAGCCTAAAACAGAGGGAGAAACCAGCTCAAAAAGGCCATTTCTGAGCCTCAGGCGGATTCGTCATGCCGCGTGGTCAGATTTTTGGCGGTTGATCGAGGTGCCCTATTGTAGTGCTCAAAATACTCGGTAAGCCCTAGCAACGAGTCCGGCACACCCGCGTAGGCCTTCAGGTAGATGTCCTCGTACTTCACTGATCGCCACAGGCGCTCCACAAAGACGTGTCCAAGGCTCGGCCGCGGCCATCCATGCTGATCCCCACATCGTGGGCTGCGGCAATCCGGCGGCACGGACGGCAAAATCCTCCACCCCATGCGAAAGAGAAGGCCCCGAACTGAGCCTCGCTCGTGGCTGAGATAAGACGGCTGCGTAGGCTGTATCCTAACCTGGGCAAGGAGAAGCTTCACGTGTCGTGCTGTGAGCAGTTGCTACGCGGCGTTCTTTAGTGACATCTAAGAGCCTCTTCGCCCAGAAAAATCACTGCTGGAGTCGATCGCGCCCGCGATCGGTCAGGCTTCAGCGTCCGAGTCAATCGTTCTTACGACGATAGGAGCCCGTACCATGGGGCTTATCCACAACTTTCCATCCCCTTCAATGCCGGTTCGGGCATGCGTCAAGACCACAGCAATCGCCTGGGGCACCAGCGTCTGCGGCATCACGATATCCAGCCGGACCTTCGGATGACTCTTCGACTGGTACCAAACCCCACTGGGCAGTGTCGAGAATCCCTGCTGCCGGCCGACTCCCTCGACATCGCTCAGGGTGATCCCGCTTACCCCTAGTTCCACCAAGGCATCGCAGAGGGGGTCCAGCCGATACATCCGAAGCACGACGGTCAGTTGCTGGTATGCCATGGCGATGCCTCCGGTGTATCGCAACGCATCCGCACAGAACGCAACCACGGCCCGAAAAGCTGCTGCCGCACCTGCGGCAAAGCAGCCAGAGGGGTTGCCGATAGACGAGATATTTCTTCGGGCGTTTGGATCTTTCCGGAATCTGCTGGCGGTGTCCCCATAAGAAGCAGCCAGCGCTCGAGAAGCTCAGGGGTCAGTTCGGCGTGCGCCTGTATCGCAAGCACATGCTCGCCCACGGCAAAGGCTTGGCAGTCCGTATGCGCACTGGTGAGCAAGGGCGTCGCTGTGAAGGGGCAGGCGTATTGATCCTCGTGCCAGTGGAACAGGAAAAACTCCGGAGGAATCTGTGTCACGACCGGGTGCTGCCTTCCCGATGGACGGACACGCACCGGCCACCAGCCGATTTCAGGACCATTGGGATGCCGGTGTACCGGCGCGCCGCAGACCTGCGCGATCAATTGTGCGCCGAGGCAGATGCCCAGGGTTGGCAACCCCGCATCGATGGCTTCCGCGAGGCAACGCCGCTCCGGGTTCAACCACGGGTAGTTCCCCTCATCGTGCACACTCATCGGTCCACCGAGGCTGATGACACCGCCAAAGCCGCGCAGCGAAGAAGGCAGGGGTTCCTCGAGATCCAAACGGCGCACCTGTACCGGGATACGTTCGGCAATGAGCATCTCCCGAAGGGCACCGAGGTCCTCGTCTGGATGGTGTTGTACGACCAGTAGGGGTTTCATCGATCATGCCCGTAATGCGGTGGCGGTTTTTGCGCGTTCAAGAAGGCGACCACGACCGATAGGCGGTCGCACGGCGCAACCATCGGCAGTAGACTCGAGCCGCGCCGTGCTGCGCCGTAAAATCGGGGACGATATTCCGAGCCCAGTCGTACGCAAGGCATTCAAATTGGGGGGCATATCGTCGCAGAGCGAGTACCTGCCAGAGAGCACCCCAAAAACACCCCGTTGCCAGTCCCGCATCCAAGAGGCGAGCGCACCCACCCCACTGGGCATACAGCAGAACCATATCCAGCGCCGCGCTCAGGGAAAAACCCAAGACCGCCCATCGCCAGCGCCGACTACGCTCGCGAATACTTGCAAAACCGAGGCTCACGGCGACCAGAACCGGTACGAGTTCCGGCCGATCGCGCAGCAACACGGGCGATACCAGCACGCGATTGGTAACGGGCTCGTGCACAGCTCCCTGACTGTCCGCAAGACTACTGACGCGAACGGTAGCTCTACTTTTGGTTATCGAGGCGACCGTCTTTTCCAGAACCGAATCGCGCCGATAAAGGTCTTTCCACTGTGCCACGACTGCAACTCCTTGGGGGCCAATGCCCCCTCCGCTTCGTCAATTCAATTCGTCATAGGGTCTGCGCGTTCCGATCCCCCGCGGGGACCGGAACGCTATCGCATCAGTCGCCCAGCACCGGTTGCCGTTCACCCTCTCCGAAGAAGGCATAAGCTTCTTCTCCGTGAACCGCATCGTCACCGATGAGCAGGGTTTCTTCGTCCATACGCAAGGGAACGACGAGACTGATCACCTTGAGAATCACGTAGGTCATGACGAGGTTCAGGGCAATGATGAACGCGGCACCGATCAATTGGAGCCATACCTGGTGCCAGTTTCCGTCGATACCCCCACCCGGATTGCTCAGACCATAGGCTACACACCCCGCCTTGGTGGCTAGAACACCAGTCAAGACTCCTCCAAGCAATCCGGCCACCGCGTGGGTATGAAAGACGCCCAAGGTGTCGTCCACCTTACGAAAGAACGACAGCCGTTTGCCCAGGATGTTCATGGTGAACCAGGGGATGATGCCCGTGGCGAGGCCGATGGCGATGGCGCCGAAGCCGTCGACGACGCCAGCCGCCGGGGTGATCCCCACCAAACCCGTGATCATGCCCTGGACCGCTCCGATGACCGAGGGTTTCTTGAAGTAGAAGATATCCATGGCGGTCCAGGTCAGCACACTCATGGCGGTGGTGATATTGGTGTTGAGCACGGCGGCACCGGCATCGCGACTGGCCGCATAGGGATCCCCGCCATTGAAGCCGTTCCAACCAAGCCACAGGATACCGGCACCAACCAGCATGAGGAGAACGTTGTTGGGCTGAAAATTCTCCCGATCGCGAGCCAATCGCGGCCCAACCACTGCAGCGGCCACAAAAGCCGCGATACCGGCTGACAAGTGGATGACGTAGCCGCCGGAGTAGTCGATGACCCCCATCGTGGACAAAAATCCACCGCCCCAAAGGCTAAAGGCGCCGACGGTGTAGGAAAAGGTCAACCACAACGGCACAAAAAGCATCCACGCCTTGAAGTTCATCCGTCCCAACACGCCACCAGCGATGAGCACCAAAGTGATGGCCGCAAAAACGAACTGGAAGTAGACCATGGTCGCCATGGGGAAGTTGGCCGTGGTCTTGGACGTCGGTAACAGGGCCTGCGTCAATTCGTTCTGCATGCTGATGATGGGACCGGGGTGCCCCAGAAACGGAAACCATTGATTCCCAAAACCCATGTTATAGGCCCACAGGACCCAGGCAATGAGCACGGCGGCAAACGCATAAAAAGCCATGAACGCCGAATTGATCGCCCACTTCTTCTTGACGATACCGGCATAGAGGACAACCAGGCCGGGAACACTCTGCAGACCGACAATAGTGGCTGCGGTCAGCTGCCACGCATTATCGCCGGTGTTAAGCCAGGCTACAGACATGGGGAAACTCCTTTTGTGGTGGGATGAGAACAGGGCTTGAGAGAACAGAGCTCACAGAGCTTCATCACCGCTCTCCCCGGTACGGATTCGCACGGCGTCCAATACCTCTGTCACGAAGATCTTGCCGTCGCCGATCTTGCCGGTGCGCGCGCCTTTGATGAGTGCGTCCGTAGCGATATCCACGAGATTGTCTGGGACAACGGTTTCAATCTTGACCTTGGGTAAAAAATCGACGACGTATTCGGCACCTCGGTACAATTCCGTGTGCCCTTTTTGCCGTCCAAAACCCTTGACCTCGGTCACGGTGAGTCCCTGTATGCCGGCCTGGGACAGGGCCTCACGAACGTCGTCCAACTTGAACGGTTTGACGATGGCGGTGATGAGTTTCATAACATCGGCTCCTGCATCAATTTTAATGAAAAGGGCGTCACAACGTAACTCCTCGCCTTGGCAGTTCAACCGAGTTACGCACCAACGAAGGCGTCTTAGCGAGGGCGAAGCCGCGCGGTATGGGCAAGCGGTATGCAGTGAAAAAATCTCGTGTAAACATGATGGGGCCTCTCCTAGTCCGTGAAGTCCACGAATTCCCCAAGCAATGGCTATGCCATATCGGCCTTGACAAAAAACGTATCGAAGTCCTTGAGCATGAAGTTATCAGGTCGGTTCGTGGCGGCACTAAACGAGTGCAAAACGGCAGTCAACATGGGCTACAATAGTGCATAAATGCACTGTATTAGTGCACATCGAGATTGTGAGAGGGGGCGGGAGTGGTTCCTCGAGACGGCATGAGTGTTGCTTTGTTTTTTAACGCCACCCATTGTAGTGGGGCGTTTATCGAACCTTATCACGGAGCAGGAGAGCTATGGCCCTGAGTGCTGAAGACGTAATCAAGCTGATTGAAGAAAAGGATGTGAAGTTCATCGATTTCCGTTTTGTGGACACCAAGGGCAAGGAGCAGCACGTGTCCGTGCCGGCCCACACCATCGACGAGAAAACCTTCGCCGAGGGCAAGATGTTCGACGGCTCCTCCATCACCGGCTGGAAGGGCATCGATGCCTCCGACATGATCCTCCTGCCCGATGCCGATACCGCCGTCCTCGATCCCTTCACCGATGAGACCACCCTCAACCTGCGTTGTGATGTGGTGGAACCCGCCACGGGTCAGGGCTACGAGCGCTGCCCGCGCTCTCTGGCCAAGCGCGCCGAGGCCTACCTCGCCAGCACCGGCATCGCCGACAGCGCCCTTTTCGGCCCCGAGAACGAGTTCTTCGTCTTCGACTCCGTCACCTGGAAGATCGACATGAGCGGCTGCTCCTACCGGGTCGATGCCGAAGAGGCCGCCTGGAACTCGGGCAAGGAGTACGAGTCGGGCAACATGGGGCACCGCCCCGGCGTCAAGGGTGGCTACTTCCCCGTACCGCCCGTGGACTCCGCCCAGGATCTGCGCTCGGCCATGTGCCTGGCGCTGGAAGAGATGGGGCTCACCGTCGAAGTCCACCACCACGAAGTGGCTACCGCCGGCCAGCACGAGATCGGTGTGGGTGCCAATACCCTCACCAAGAAGGCCGATGCCGTCTTGATCTTGAAATACGTCGTGCAGAACGTTGCCGCGGCACACGGAAAAACCGCTACCTTCATGCCCAAGCCCGTCGTCGGCGACAACGGCAGCGGCATGCACGTCCACCAGTCCCTGAGCAAGGATGGCAAGAACCTCTTTGCCGGCGATCTCTACGGTGGATTGTCGGAGACGGCGCTCTACTACATCGGCGGCATCATCAAGCACGCCAAGGCCCTGAACGCCCTGACCAACCCCAGCACCAACAGCTACAAGCGTCTGGTGCCCCACTTCGAGGCCCCGGTGCTCTTGGCCTACTCGGCCCGCAACCGTTCGGCCTCCATCCGCATCCCCTACGTCACCAACCCCAAGGGTCGGCGCATCGAGGTGCGCTTCCCCGACTCCACGGCCAATCCTTACCTCGCCTTTGCCGCCATGCTCATGGCCGGGCTCGATGGCATCCAGAACAAGATCCACCCCGGTGAGGCCATGGACAAGAATCTCTACGACCTGCCGCCGGAAGAGGAAAAGCAGATTCCCCACGTGGCCTCTTCCCTGGAGGAAGCCCTGCGCGCCCTGGAAGCCGATCACGAGTTCCTGATGAGGGGCAACGTCTTCAGCCAGAGCTGGCTCGAGGGTTACCTGGATGTGAAGTGGGCAGAGGTCCAGGCCATGCGCATGACCACCCATCCGCTGGAATTCCAGATGTATTACAGCCTCTGACAGACCATCGTCCCTCGCCCTTGGACCCGCACCTCACGCGGGTCTTTTTTTGCGGGTATGCCGAAGGCTGCGGATGGCGGCGAGGTTGACCACCTGCTGGCCGTGGAGGCTCTGCCACTCCCGCCATAAGATGCCTTGTGATGTCGAGTCCAGTGCGAATAGGCGGGTGTGGGGTGACAGACGACGCAGGAATCGTTGGCCCAGGGCGTCCCCTCGCCAACGCCCGCGCCCATCCCAAACCTCGCCGCAGAGGCAGTAGGTCGGTCCGTATACGCCGAAATAGCCATTCCCGAGCGCGGTGAGTTGCAGCGAATGCCCTCCCAGACGCAAGGGCGCCAGCGCACTGGCATCCCAGTCTCCCCAATGGGGAGCGACGATCTGTAACGCCGGACACAATACCGATAAGCGTTCCGCTGCCGCCTCCGTATCGGCGCGCCAGTGCGTCGTTATCGCGTAGCGTAGACGGAGCTTGGGTTCTGCACCCAGCAAACGCTCAAGTGCCTCCTCCACCGCGCTTTCGGGAATGTCGACAAAGGCGGCTTCGCAACGGCTGGCATCCCACAATACGCGATAGACATCGGTTCCCGACGCTGGGTCATGCCAAGACAATATCTGCACCGATCAACCTCCCGACGGCTGCCAAAGGACTATCCGGGGTTCCTTGAGCAGTTGCGTCGACCAGTAGCTCAGGGTCTGTTCGCCCACCGCTGCTGCCGCATTGGGACGAAAGGTTTCCAGCGTCTCGCAGCGACGCCCGTGACACCGCAAAAAATGAAAATACTCCTCGCCGATCCACAACTGCACGGTGTCGCCGGAGCACACGTCGGGACCTGGGGGCGCTTGAATATATTTTTGACCACGAGAGGTTTTCACCCAACACCCCGGAGGAAGCTTTGGACTGTGCCGCAGCATACCGGCGCGTGCCAGATCTTCGGGTACGTGGTGGTCATTGGGATCGTTTGGGGGGGATAGCGATGATTTTGCGGGTATGCGTGGTCGGCAGTGTCACGGGTGAGCCTGCGGCCCACGCGCCTGGGATACCGATTCCCACGAACGCCAGGGCGACGAAGATCGAAAGCGCAATCATCGGTAAAACGGGGTCACTACGCACGCTACCATTCCTCCAGGGGAGACTCGCCTTAGGGAAGCTCTGACCTAGCCTAAAAAGGTGCGCCTTGTCCCCAGTATTGACCTAAGCACGTTGCTATCAGGTCACTTATCCGTCAAATTCCCCCATTTTCTGGAGAATTATTGGATATTGGGCACACCACTCCCTACGCGGCCAGGAGATATCTCCTCAGCATGTACAGATTGGCCAAGGCAAAGAGCGTGGTCAGTTGAGCACCGTTCTTGGCCAGACCCCGATATCTGGTTCGCTGATAACCGAATTGGCACTTCAGCACCCGGAAGGCGTGTTCTCCCCGGGCACGGATCCGGGCAATGGCGCGGTTGTAGCGCTTGAGGGCCGCCAAGCCGGTTTTCTGCCCAGGATAGCGTCGCCGCGCTACCGCGTTCCGTATGCCTCGGGCCACCAGCGTGTCATGCACCTGGGGATAGTCATAGCCCCGGTCAGCGAGGACCACCGACTCCTCTCCGGTAAGGAGCCCCTCCAGCCGCTGATGATCCGGTACCTTGGCCGCCGTGAAGTCCACCGCCTGTACGATACCTTGGAGATCCGTTGCCACATGCGCCTTCATCCCGAAATACCACTGATTCCCTTTCTTGGTGGAACTCATCTCTGGATCCCGCTTGCGGTCTCGGTTCTTGGTGGAGCTCGGGGCGTGAATCAAGGTGGCATCCACGGTCTTGCCTTCCTGCAGCAAGAGCCCTTTCTCCTGCAACACGGACTGCACCTCGGCAAAGATGGCCTGGGCAAGCGCATGGCGCTCCAGTAAGCGGCGGAACTTCAGGATCGTGGTCTCATCGGGAACGAAGTCCCGACCCAAGTCGATACCGACGAATTGACGGAGCAGAGGAACCTCGTACAGGGCCTCTTCCATCCCCGGATCGGAGTAGCCGAACCATTGCTGGAGAAAGTGGATCCGCAGCATCCGCTCCAAAGGCATAGGTTTGCGGCCGCTGCCCCCCTTGGGGTAGTGCGGCTCGATCAAGGCCACAAGCCTGGCCCAGGGAACCACGGCATCCATCTCGGCCAGAAAGCGTTCTCGCTTGGTCTGCTTGCGGCGTCGCGACAGGCTGGGCTCCTCGGCAAAGGTTATCTGTCCGGACATGGATAGCATCTCCTCGCTACTCGGTCAGCCCATTGTATCAGATGGCTAAATCAGAGACTCCTTAGACTCGAGAAACACGCTCGCGCTCCCGAGAGACTACCGCTATGGTTCTATAGGGTATCGTCTGCCTCTACGTCGATCCCCAATTCCCGCAGTTTGCGGGTGATGGTGTTACGTCCCCAGCCCAATTTTTGGGCCGCGCGCTGTTTGTGTCCGCGGGTAAAGCGGAGCGCCGTTTCCAGGCAACAGCGCTCAAATTGCGTGCCGAGTTCGTCGAGGATCTCGTCGTCGCCTCGACGCAGTCGGCGCTCGAGCTCCTCGCGCAATTCCTTCAGCCACCCGTCGATCCTACCCATCGGGGCGTCCGATGTATCGTGGACAGAATCTCCCGGCCGATGCCGCAATTCTGGCGGCAGATCGGCCACCTCCACCTGCGGTGCCGGCGCCATGACCGTGAGCCAGCGGCAGACGTTTTCCAGCTGCCGCACGTTCCCGGGCCAGTGCCATGCCTCCATCCAGACCTCGGCCTCTGGGGCGAGGCGCTTGGCTTCGGTACCCAGCTCGGTCGCAGCGCGTCGCAGAAAATAGCGAGCCAGCAGCGGAATATCCTCCCGTCGCTCCCGCAAGGGTGGGATCTGAAGGCGAACCACGTGGAGGCGATGGTACAGATCCTCCCGAAAACTCCCGTCCCTGACCTTGCTTTCGAGATCCTGGTGGGTGGCCGCCAGCAGACGTACGTTAGCCTGCAGCACCTGTTGGCCACCGACTCGGTAATAACTGCCGTCGGATAAGACACGTAATAGGCGCGTCTGCAGGGCTGCCGGCATATCGCCGATCTCATCGAGGAACAAGGTACCACCAGCGGCCTGTTCGAAGCGGCCCTTACGACTTTGTACCGCGCCGGTAAATGCACCCCGCTCGTGACCGAAAAGCTCCGACTCGAGCAATTCAGCGGGGATCGCCGCCGTATTGATGGCAATGAACGGCCCACTGGAACGTGGGCTGTGCCGATGCAGTGCGCGCGCAATCAACTCCTTGCCCGAACCCGACTCACCCAAGATCAGAACGGGAATTTCCGAACGCGACAGGCGGCCAATGGCTCGGTACACAACCTGCATGGCCGGGGCCTGACCAATGATCTCGGCGTCGGGTTCTGCGTCATCGGCCTCCTTCGATTCCGCCATGTTGCCCAGTCGTCGACGCAATGCGCGCTGCACCAACTCCACGGCGTCGGCCAGGTCAAAGGGTTTCGCCAGATACTCAAAGGCCCCTCCAGAAAAAGCCGTGACCGCATTCTCGAGATCCGAGTGGGCGGTCATGACGATGACCGGGAGTTCGGGATGGCGCTTTTGTAGCGTCTCCAAGAACGCAAATCCCTGGGTCCCTGGCATGCGCAGATCCGTCAGCACGACGTCCGGCAATTCGGTCCGATTCCGTTGCAGCGCCGCGTCGGCGTCGGCAAAGCTCACCGTCTGCAACTCGGCCTTTTGCAGGGCCTTCTCCAGCACCCAGCGTATGGAGGGGTCATCGTCGACGATCCAGACGCATCCCTTCATGGTCTGCGCTCCAGCGGAAACCATACCGAGAATACCGTCTCACCCGGGCGAGATCGGCAGTGCACGGCGCCACCGTGCGCCCGAACGATGCCCTGCACGATGGCCAGACCCATGCCCATACCCTCGGGCCGAGTCGTGATCAGCGGTAGAAAAATGCGCGGCAAGAAATCGGCGGGAATCCCGGGCCCGTCGTCCACCACATCGACGCGCACAGCCAGAGAATGGATGCGCTGCATCCAGGGGACCTGGCGCTCGATTCGGGTGCGCAAAAGCACCTGTCCACGCCCCTGCACGGCCTGCTCGGCGTTGCGCAGGAGATTGAGAAATACCTGCACCAATTGTCCCGGATCGGCCTGGATCTCCGGGAGTGATGGATCGTAATCGAAACGCAAGACCATCCCCTCCGGCAAATCGGTCTGCAATAAGCGACGACAGTGCTCCAACACGGCATGGATGTTTACCGACTGCAGCACCGGGGCACCCGCCGGCCCGCGCAACCGATCGACCAGACCACGCAAGCGATCCACTTCGTGCAGAATAATGCGCGTATACTCGCGCAGGTCCGCGCGCGGTAACTCGGCGTCCAGAAGCTGCGCGGCTCCGCGCAGACCGCCAAGTGGGTTCTTGATTTCGTGTGCGAGCCCCCGCAGCATCTCTTGGGCCGACAGGTAAACACGCTCCTGCAAAGCCTCTTCTGTCTGCCGGAGGGAAAGCTCCACCGAGCGCAGCTCGATCAACCAGCCGGATCCCTCCAGTGCGCTGATCACCATGTCCAGGACTACGAGATCCCCATCCACCCGGTGCAGGGGCAAGGCGCGCCGATACTGTATCCGACCCGACGCCACCGCGGCATCGAGCATCGTATCCAGGCCCTCCGGTCCCTCTGGAACGCATAGCTCTGCATAGGCGCGCCCCCGCGCCTGCGACAGACTAACCTTCAGTAAATGCTCTGCGGCCGGATTGAGGTAGAGAATCCGTCGATCTTCGTCCAGATGTACTACCCCCGAATCCAGCGCTTCGATCAGGCCCGCTCCGGTAAGTGTCGAGCCCAGTCGTGGTGATGTAACGATGGCGCGGTAGTCCATGGCTTCTCCTACAGGTCCTGCAATCCGATAAGCAATTCACGCGCCAGAGGTGTGCTGACGAGTCCGGGGCGACTCGCACCATGACGGTGCAATGATACCGCCCAAGTCCGATGGCGCCCAGCCCGTTGCCACCTTCCCAAGCGGGAGGAACTGCGACATCATTCCGGGACATCCTCTGCAAACCACACCGTGATGACCTATTGCCTGGCTATACGTGTCGATACTGGGCTCGTCTTCTGCTCCGATTCCCGGACGCATGGGGGTATCGACAACGTCGGCACCTACTCCAAAATGCACCGATTTGGTTGGTCGGATCAGCGCCATTTCTGCCTCTTGTCCGCAGGGAACCTCGCTACCACCCAAAGCGTGCTCCACCGCCTGCGTCAGGACATGCAACGGGACCAGAGGATTTCTTTGCGCACCGTCCCCAGCCTGGATCTTGCCGCCGATTATGTGGGCAGTATCCGCGCTGAAGTACAGCAGAGGCATGCCCGCCGACACTCGGAACCGACGGATTTTACAGCGAGCTTCCTTCTGGGCGGACAAATCGGATCGGCGCCCCCGGGGCTGCGATTGATCTACCCGCAAGGCAATGCCATTCACGAATCGCCCGAACACCCCTTTCTGCAGATGGGTGAGGTTCAGTACGGCAAACCCCTACTCGACATGGTGACAAGCCAATGGTCCCTCGAGGCGGCAGCCCGCTGCGCGCTCGTATCCATGGACACCACGCTGCAGAGCAATCTCTCCGTGGGACCACCCGTGGAATTACTCATCCTGACAGGAGATCGTCTCGACGGGGGCCGGCATCTGCGCTGGGGAAGCGAGCACCTTTTCTTGCGCGAACTGCGCAGCCAGTGGCACCAGGGGTTGGCCGCAGCCATCGGCAGATTACCGCCGTTTCCTTGGGAAGAATCCTCCCTGAACCGCGAGAAAACCTATAAAAACGCTCGCTAGCCGTTTTTCCCCGGGGATCGCCCTCTCCAGCAAGGTGCATCGCGCACGGTTATGAGGATTTCTGCACGAGTTTGATGCATGATCGATCGAGCTATATCCCAAGCTCGGCGGCTTCCTGGCCACCAGCGAACCGCGCATAGCCGATTGGGTGCGCCCCAGAGGTCTCGTCCGGCCCCTGCACCTTTGGGAAACCCTGCACGGGGATCTGCAAAAGAAAATGGGCGGGATACCCGCCCAAAACTACCTGAGGAGGAGTGACCACCATGACCCGTAGTCACGGTAGACTACGCAATCGGAGCTATGCTCGAATCTGGTGTACGGGAGGTCTACAACTAGCTTGAGGAGGGTGGCGCACTGTTGCTAGAAAAGGGTTTCTGGATCCGATTCGCAACGAATGAGGAGTGCGCCATGCAAGAGAGTACTGGTTTCGACGGAGGAATGGGAGAGTTGGGCCTGAACATCGAGGGCTTATTGCGGCGGTCCGCGCGCCAGCTGATCCAACAGGCCATCGAGGGCGAGGTGCAGGTGCTGCTGGAGGAGTATGCCGCGGTACGCATGGTCGATGGTCGCCGGGCCGTCGTGCGGAATGGATATCTGCCGGAGCGGGAGATCCTGACAGCGGTCGGCCCCGTGCCTGTACAGGTCCCCAAGGTGCGAGACCGCTCCGGTTCGGGCGTGGTCTTCCGTTCTTCCCTGGTACCGCCCTACGTGCGCAAGTCGCGGACCGTGGCCGCAGCGCTCCCCTGGTTGTACCTGCACGGGGTATCGTCGGGACGGATGCACGAGGCGCTGTCTGTTCTCCTGGGCGAGGAGGCCAAGGGGCTTTCTCCGGCCGTGCTGGGACGCTTGAAAGTCGAATGGGCGCAAGAGCATGCCCAATGGCAGCGCCGGTCTCTACAGGGAAAACGCTACGCCTATTGGTGGGCCGACGGGGTCTATACCCAGCTGCGGGCGGAGGACGATCCCCGGATGTGTCTCTTGGTCATTATTGGCGTGACGGCCGAGGGCAAGAAGGAGGTCGTGGCGGTCACCGACGGTTTACGGGAGTCCAAAGCCTCCTGGCTAGAGATCCTGCGGGACTTGCGCGACCGCGGGCTGCAGGAGGCGCCACTACTGGCCATAGGAGATGGGGCGATGGGTTTCTGGGCCGCCCTGGACGAGATTTACCCACAAACCCGTCATCAGCGCTGTTGGGTGCACAAGACGGCCAACATCCTCAACGAGCTACCGAAGCGCCTTCAGGGGAAAGCCAAGGCCGCCCTGCAGGCGATCTGGATGGCCGACACCCGTGAAGCTGCGGAGAAAGCCTGGCAAGCCTTCGTGCGGGACTACCAGGCCAAATATCCCAGAGCGGTCGCAAAGCTCGAGAAGGACCGGGACGTGCTGCTGACCTTCTTCGACTTCCCGGCAGAGCACTGGCGGCATATCCGCAGCAGCAACGCCATCGAATCGACCTTCGCCACCGTACGGCAACGCAGCAGCCGCACTAAAAACTGTGTCTCTCGAGCCACTTTCCTTGGCCTGAGCTACAAGCTCATCCAGCAGGCAGAGAGACACTGGCGCGGGATTCAGCATCCGGAAAGACTGCGCGAGCTCTTTGCCGGGGTGACATTTGTCGATGGGATGCCTGCCAACGAAACCCGGCTGGATCCTCAACAGGACGCCGCCTGAATCGTGTTAGCAAATGCTCATACACCAATCTTGACCATAGCTCACGCAATCGTCGTGCCACCCGTTACCGCTTCTGTTTGAAAAATACGGCATAGGTCTTGCTTCCTTCCATGCTGCACGACCTTCCCCCGAGAGGCACGCCAGATGAACCGTTTCGAGCACTTCCGGGAGCTGCGCAGCGATATACTGCGATTGATCGCGGGCCCACTGGAATCCATCGCCCAACCCACACTGTTTTCCTGCGATGCAGAAACCCAGCGTAGTATCCTCCGCCCGCTCCTCGATCGGCATCCATTTATCGAGCTCGTGTATTTGCTCGATCCTGAGGGTAGGCAGATTGGCGATAACCTTGCCAGTTATCGGCGTCGAGGGACCCAAGGTGGAGCCGGTGCCGATCGCAGCCATCGACCCTATTATCGTCTCGCCATGGCAGCCGATGACGCCGTGCTCACCGATCCGTACCTCTCCTCGGCCAACAACCGGATATGCGTTACCGTTGCCATCGCGGTGCGGGACGCCCAAGGAGCCGTGTTGGGGATTGTCGTTGCCGACAGCGAACTGGATCGTGCCCTGGCACTGTTGGAGGAGGACGATACCCGACGCCTCGCCGAACCCTACTTCAAGATGGTTTATGCCATCTTTTCCCTCGGATTGCTGATCGTGAGCCTCTCACTGGGCCTGCATGCCGGTCTTTCCCTCGAGCGCATTTGGTCACTGCACGCGCAACTACCACATTTCAGTGCGCCGTTTCAGGCCACGATCCTGTTTACCCTGGCCCTCGCCGTTTTCGATCTGGCCAAAACGATCTTCGAAGAGGAGGTACTGCTGCGAAAAGATATTCGCCGCCACAGCAGCACCCGCCGCACCTTGACACGCTTCATCGCTGCCATACTGATTGCCGTCTCCATCGAAGGGCTCATGCTGGTGTTCAAATTTGCCCTGGACGATCCCCCCGATCTGTGGCTCGCGGTAGCCTTGCTCGCGGCGGCCGCCCTGCTCCTGCTATCGCTCGGTGGCTACGTCTATCTCGGTGCTCGCGCAGAGACTCTGTTGCTTGCACAGCGGGCACGGACACAACGGTCGTGAGATTTTTCCCCGTGATTGCTGGATCCGCCCACAGCGCAGGGTCTCTTCGAAGATCGTTTTTTGAGTACACCGTGTCCGTATTCTCTCTCCCTTCAACCTAGGAAATACGCGATGACTTACTGTTGTGCCATACGTCTGGATGCAGGGTTGGTGCTGTGTACCGACTCCCGCACGAATGCCGGAACGGACCAGGTCAACACCTATTCCAAGATGCACCGTTTCGTCTGGCCGGGGAACCGGGTGCTTTTCCTCTTATCGGCAGGGAACCTGGCCACAACCCAGGGAGTTATTGGCCGTCTCAACAAAGATCTGGAGCGCAACGCGCACATCAATCTCCTCAATCTTCCCACCATGACCGACGTGGCCCAGTACGTGGGCATGATCAGTGCCGATGTCCAGCGCAATCAGATGGAGCGGGAGATCAACAACGTCAACTTTGAAGCGACGTTCATCCTTGGCGGACAAATTGACACCGAAGCGCCAGCCATATTTCTCATTTATCCGCAAGGAAATTTCATTCACGAATCTCCAGAGCACCCCTTCTTGCAAATCGGTGAGATCAAATACGGCAAGCCCATACTGGATCGGGTTATTCGACCAGACCTGTCCCTGGAAGCGGCGGGACGCTGCGCCTTGGTCTCCATGAGTTCCACCATGCGCAGTAACGTCACGGTGGGTCCGCCGATAGAACTGGCACTGTACAGCGCGGGTTCGCTGCAGGAGGGTCGGATCTTGATATTTGATGAGGATAACCAGTTCTTCCGTTCCGTAACCGAGTGCTGGTCCAACGGACTTTTGCAAGCCCTGGACAATTTGCCTCGATTCTTTTGGGAAAAAAACACGGACAATACGGTGTCGCAGGACTCGGCACCCCATTTCTAGTCATGCCCCATCGGGGCCAAGAGGGGTATCCATGGGCACGCACGTCGCCATTCGTCATCACACCGAGTACCGATTCAATCGCTCGGTGGTTATTCATCCGCACCTCCTTCGCCTGCGCCCAGCACCACACTGTCGCACGCCAATTCTCGCCTATAAACTGACCGTCGAACCGGCCGAACACTTCTTACATTGGTACCAGGATCCATTTGCGAATTATCAAGGACGCCTCGTTTTCCCGAAACCCGCTCGCGCGCTATCGGTGGAGGTCGAAGTCGTTGCGGACCTGACTGTGCTGGATCCGTTTGACTTTTTCGTGGAGGACTTTGCTGAGACCTGGCCATTCACGTATCCCCACGCGATTGCTAAAGAGCTCTGGCCCTATCGAGAGTGTGCCAACGCTGGTCCGCTTTTCTCCGCTTATCTGCAGAGAGTCCCCAAAGATACGCAAAACACGGTAGAATTTCTGGTGGCGCTAAACCAGAATCTTCAAAAGGCTATCGATTACGGCGTCCGTCTGGAACCGGGCGTTCAGACCTGCGAAGAGACGCTGGAGCGCCGTATGGGATCTTGCCGCGACACCGCTTGGTTGCTGGTGGAACTGCTCCGTCACCTGGGCTTTGCAAGTCGCTTTGTCTCTGGATACCTCGTTCAGCTTGCGGCAGATGAGATCCCCTTGCACGGCCCGGCAGGACCCTCCAAAGATTTTACGGATCTGCACGCGTGGGCGGAGGTGTACCTTCCGGGCGCGGGATGGGTGGGTCTGGATCCCACCTCTGGCCTTTTCGCTGGAGAGGGGCATATTCCTCTGGCTTGCACCCCGCAACCCCGTGCCGCTGCACCCATTGTCGGTTCGAGCTATGCTCGAATCTGGTGTACGGGAGGTCTACAACTAGCTTGAGGAGGGTGGCGCACTGTTGCTAGAAAAGGGTTTCTGGATCCGATTCGCAACGAATGAGGAGTGCGCCATGCAAGAGAGTACTGGTTTCGACGGAGGAATGGGAGAGTTGGGCCTGAACATCGAGGGCTTATTGCGGCGGTCCGCGCGCCAGCTGATCCAACAGGCCATCGAGGGCGAGGTGCAGGTGCTGCTGGAGGAGTATGCCGCGGTACGCATGGTCGATGGTCGCCGGGCCGTCGTGCGGAATGGATATCTGCCGGAGCGGGAGATCCTGACAGCGGTCGGCCCCGTGCCTGTACAGGTCCCCAAGGTGCGAGACCGCTCCGGTTCGGGCGTGGTCTTCCGTTCTTCCCTGGTACCGCCCTACGTGCGCAAGTCGCGGACCGTGGCCGCAGCGCTCCCCTGGTTGTACCTGCACGGGGTATCGTCGGGACGGATGCACGAGGCGCTGTCTGTTCTCCTGGGCGAGGAGGCCAAGGGGCTTTCTCCGGCCGTGCTGGGACGCTTGAAAGTCGAATGGGCGCAAGAGCATGCCCAATGGCAGCGCCGGTCTCTACAGGGAAAACGCTACGCCTATTGGTGGGCCGACGGGGTCTATACCCAGCTGCGGGCGGAGGACGATCCCCGGATGTGTCTCTTGGTCATTATTGGCGTGACGGCCGAGGGCAAGAAGGAGGTCGTGGCGGTCACCGACGGTTTACGGGAGTCCAAAGCCTCCTGGCTAGAGATCCTGCGGGACTTGCGCGACCGCGGGCTGCAGGAGGCGCCACTACTGGCCATAGGAGATGGGGCGATGGGTTTCTGGGCCGCCCTGGACGAGATTTACCCACAAACCCGTCATCAGCGCTGTTGGGTGCACAAGACGGCCACATCCTCAACGAGCTACCGAAGCGCCTTCAGGGGAAAGCCAAGGCCGCCCTGCAGGCGATCTGGATGGCCGACACCCGTGAAGCTGCGGAGAAAGCCTGGCAAGCCTTCGTGCGGGACTACCAGGCCAAATATCCCAGAGCGGTCGCAAAGCTCGAGAAGGACCGGGACGTGCTGCTGACCTTCTTCGACTTCCCGGCAGAGCACTGGCGGCATATCCGCAGCAGCAACGCCATCGAATCGACCTTCGCCACCGTACGGCAACGCAGCAGCCGCACTAAAAACTGTGTCTCTCGAGCCACTTTCCTTGGCCTGAGCTACAAGCTCATCCAGCAGGCAGAGAGACACTGGCGCGGGATTCAGCATCCGGAAAGACTGCGCGAGCTCTTTGCCGGGGTGACATTTGTCGATGGGATGCCTGCCAACGAAACCCGGCTGGATCCTCAACAGGACGCCGCCTGAATCGTGTTAGCAAATGCTCATACACCAATCTTGACCATAGCTCTGTCGGTTCTACGGAACCGTGTACGGTGGATTTTTCTTTTCACAATACCGTAGCGCGCATTCGGGAATCCCCCCGAGTCAGCAAGCCGTACACGGACCGCCAATGGTCCCATATCGTGGAACTCGGGGAACGCATCGATACGCGGCTCGCTGCTGGGGATGTACGACTGACCATGGGAGGCGAGCCAACCTTTGTGTCTCTGGACAACCCAGAGGCACCCGAGTGGAATCTCGAGGCTTTGGGTGCCGAAAAGCGCCAGAAGGGCGAAACCCTTATTCGCGCATTGCAAGATCGCTTCACCTCCGGAGCCCTGCTGCATTCTGCGCAGGGTAAATGGTACCCCGGCGAAGCACTTCCGCGCTGGGCATTGGGATTGTACTGGCGCAAGGATGGCGTACCCCTGTGGCAAGACCCCTCCCTTCTCGCCGTGGCGGGTACCGACTACGGCCGAACTCGGGCAGACGCCGAACGCTTTCTCTCTGCACTAGCGCGACGTTTAGGTATTCCGGAACCGTTCATTCAGCCTGCCTATGAGGACACCCTGTACTATCTGTATCGGGAGTCCACGCTACCGGCCAACCTCGATCTGGACACACACGACCTCGCCGATAGCGACGAGCGCCGCGCTCTGGCGGAGAAGCTCTCCAAGGATCTGCGTTTCCCGGTAGGCTTTGTCCTGCCCATCGCTTGGGATATCCGTCGGTCCAGCTGGTATTCGGGGGCCTGGACCTTTCGGCGAAGCCGCCTCATCCTGCTCCCCGGCAACTCACCGCTCGGCTTACGCTTGCCCCTGGACAGCCTCCCCTGGGTCGATCCGCAGAAACGCGATATCGTAGTCGAAAACGACCCATTCGCGCCGATTGCCCCCCTCAGCGATCTCCATGACTCGGGCAGTGCGCACACAGACGTATCTCTAGTTCAAGATCGGGACCCGAATAGCTCTCCTCTACCGGTTCCACGTACCGCT
Organism: Acidithiobacillus caldus ATCC 51756; assembly: GCF_000175575.2. NCBI lineage: Bacteria > Pseudomonadati > Pseudomonadota > Acidithiobacillia > Acidithiobacillales > Acidithiobacillaceae > Acidithiobacillus > Acidithiobacillus caldus. Next base: position 24,976 of record NZ_CP005987.1, on the reverse strand, counting down.
CTGACCACGGAGGTTCGCACGGGTGGTCTCTATATTTTCTTGCCGCCGACTGAAACGCTCGAACCGGCGATTGCCTTGTTGGCAGCCGTTGAGGCCACCGCGTCGGAACTGCAAATGCCCATTGTGGTGGAGGGCTATCCTCTGCCAAAAGATCGGCGCGTGGAAAAATTGCTGGTCACCCCCGATCCTGGGGTAATCGAAGTCAATGTGCATCCGGCGCGGTCCTGGTCGGAAATCGTCTCCCTATCGGAGGGGGTTTTCGCCGCAGCACGGCAATCGCACCTGGTCGCAGAGAAATTTCAGATCGATGGACGCCATACCGGTACGGGTGGCGGTAACCACATCACCCTTGGGGGGATAACACCGCTCGACAGCCCCTTCCTTCGACGCCCAGATCTCCTGCAAAGCCTCATTACCTCTTGGCAACACCATCCCGCCCTCTCCTATTTTTTTAGCGGTCTTTTTGTCGGTCCAACGAGTCAGGCCCCCCGCATCGACGAGGCTAGACACGAGGCCCTATATGAGCTGGAGATCGCGTTTGCGCAAACCCCGGTCGGCGAAATTCCCCAGCCGTGGCTTGTGGACCGACTGTTTCGGAATCTGCTTGTAGACGTCAGTGGCAATACGCACCGTGCAGAGATCTGTATCGATAAATTGTATTCCCCCGACGGCCCGGCCGGGCGGCAAGGTTTGGTCGAGCTGCGCGCTTTTGAAATGCCTCCCCATGCGCGGTTGCATATCGTCCAGCAACTCCTGGTGCGGGCCTTGATCTTGCGTTTTTGGGAGGCCCCATACCGGCATCGGCTCATCCGCTGGGGTACGGAGCTACACGATCGCTTCATGCTGCCGCATTACCTTTGGGAGGACCTGAACGAGATTGTGGCCGATCTCTGCGCGCACGACCTCTCGTTCGAGAGCGAATGGTTTGCGCCCTTCCTGGAGTTTCGTTTTCCGCGATACGGCGAGGTCCAAATCGGGGATAGCCGCATAGAGCTCCGGGCGGCCCTCGAACCGTGGCATGTTCTCGGAGAAGAGGTCACCGCAGGGGGTACCGCTCGCTACGTCGATTCTTCGGTGGAACGTCTCCAGGTGCGCGTGGTTGGACTGAATCCCGCGCGTTACGCGCTCACGTGCAATGGACGACGCGTTCCTCTGCGCCCCACCGCACGCACCGGCGACTATGTGGGAGCGGTGCGGTATCGCGCGTGGAAGCCCCCGTCTGCGCTGCATCCAACGATTCCCGTCCACTCTCCTTTGGTGTTCGATCTTGTGGATTCCTGGAATGGCCTGTCCATCGGTGGATGTACCTATCACGTCGTTCATCCCGGCGGGCATCACTACGAACACCCGCCCATCAACGCCTGGGAAGCCGAAGCACGTCGCCACAGCCGTTTTACCTCCACTGGACATGTATCGGGCATGAATCCCGACGTTACCCTCGGAACCAAGCGCAGCTCAGGAGACGCACCGCTTACCGACGATCCTCGATGGTCCCTGGGAGACACGCCTCCCGAAGAAGGCAATCCCGATTACCCCACGGTTTTGGATCTGCGCCGACCAGCACCACCAAATGGCGCGAAGCACTAGGGTAGCGCACCTATGCACCTATATAGGGAAAACACCCAGAATCGTTTCTCCAGAAGCGTTCTATTCACAGATCCGATTCGTCCCCGTGGTATGGCACGCCTATTGCGTCATTGGACAACAGGACTAGAGCCCACACCGTGAGCTCCATAGAGGAAAGGTATGGATCTGCTCTCAGAGTACTACAGCCATCAAACGGCCTATGACGAACTCATCAACACAGAGCGGCAGACACGGCCTGTGGCCCAAACTTTGATCTCTCACCTCGCGCATTTGGGCATCGACACGATCAAGGCAAGACGCCAGGCCGCGGAAGCAGCCATTCTCGCCATGGGCATCACCTTCACCGTCTATACGGAAGCCGGCAACATCGATCGGGCCTGGCCCTTCGATGTCGTTCCACGAATGCTGGCGTACAATGAGTGGCAACGTATTGAGGCCGGTCTCAAACAGCGGGTGCGGGCATTGAATTGCTTCATTGACGACCTATATAACGCGCAGTCTATCGTCAACGACGGTGTCTTCCCCCGAGCCGTTCTGAAAAGCTCCCGCAATTTTCGTGCTATCTGTCGCGGCGTTCACCCGCCCCTGGGTGTATGGGCGCACATCTGCGGAAGTGATCTCGTACGCGATAGCGACGGGACCATCTATGTCTTGGAGGATAACCTCCGGGTACCTTCCGGTGTCTCGTACATGCTCGAAAACCGCCAAATCATGAAGCGGCTGTTTCCCGAACTTTTCCAGATATGCAAGCCCCTGCCGATCGATGACTATACCAGCCGCCTCTACGACACCTTGGCTGCGATCTCGCCTCGCGCTCGATCCCGTCCCATTATCGTCGTTCTCACACCGGGAATTTACAATTCGGCCTATTTTGAGCACAGCTACCTTGCCCAACAGATGGGCGCGTTCTTGGTCGAAGGGACGGATCTCTTTGTAGGTCGGGACGATATCGTTTACCTCAAGACCGTCAGCGGCCCGCAACGTGTGGACGTCATATACCGCCGGATTGACGACGACTATCTGGATCCGGAGGTTTTCCGCTCCGATTCGGTGCTCGGCGTGCGCGGACTCATGCGCGCCTGGATAAAAGGCACCGTTGCCATCGCCAACGCACCCGGCGCGGGTGTGGCAGACGATAAGGTCGTGTATGCCTTCGTTCCCGACATGATTCGGTACTATCTCAACGAGGAGCCCATCCTGCCCAATGTACCCACCTACCTGTGCATGCGCGAGGAGGATCGTGCGTACGTGCTGGAGCACCTCGACGAACTGGTGATAAAACCCACTAACGAGTCGGGTGGCTACGGCATGCTCATCGGCCCTCGAGCCACGCCCGAGGAGCGGCATCGCTTTGCACAACGTATCCAGGAGGATCCGCGCAATTACATAGCCCAGCCCACTCTCGCGCTCTCCACCGCACCAACCTTGGTGGGCGATAGACTAGAGCCTCGACATATCGATTTGCGTCCTTTCATTCTGCAGGCGGACGAACTATACGTTACTACAGGCGGGCTCACCCGGGTAGCAATGCAATCGGGATCGCTTATAGTCAACAGTTCCCAAGGCGGTGGTTCCAAAGATACGTGGATAGTGGACCTCGGAGACCTACCATGCTTTCCCGCATAGCCGAGCATTTATATTGGATGGCCCGATATCTGGAGCGGAGTGAGGATATGGCGCGTCTGATCAATGCGACTACTTTGCTGCTGCTCGATCTGCCCCCAAAAGCCGAGTTTGGTTGGGATATACTGCTTCGGATTGCCGGTATCGCCGAACTCTACGAAACGCGCTACGGAAACCTCGACGAGCAACGGATCATGGGGTTCTTGATCGCGGATGAACGTAACCCTAGCGCTATTGTTTCCTGTATTCACCAGGCTCGAGAGAATAGTCGGACATTTCGGGAAATCCTTCCCTCCGAGTTTTGGGAGCGCCTCAACTCCCTTTTTCTTTTCGTCCGCGATTATGCCAGTGCCTCGATCGGCAACCGACACGATCGGTACGCGTTTTTGAGTGAGGTAATTGCCAGGCGTCATGCCCTCGTGGGCCTCCTGGTTGGAACCATGAGCCAAGATGCCGCCTATCAGTTCGTCAAACTTGGAAGGAACATGGAGCGCGCCGACATGACCACGCGCATTGTGGACGTCACGACAGCGGTTATTCTTCCCCAAAGGGATAAGTTACAAGCAACCCTCAGCGAAAGCCTCTGGATCGGGGTTTTACGCGCCATGAGCGCCTTTGAGATGTATCGGCGCCACGTGTCCGTCGAGGTGCGTGGCAACGAAGTGGTCGAGTTTCTCATCCGAGATCGCAAATTCCCGCGGACGGTCTACCACTGCCTCGGGGAAATGGAAGTCGCTCTGGCCACTCTGCCCGCCAACTCGGCCGCCCAGGGAGCATTGCGCCGGGGGCGTAAGCGGCTGGACCAATTGGATCTTGCGGACCTAAATTCTGCCGTACTTCACGAATATCTGGATCACCTACAACAAGATCTCGGTTCCATTCATCGCGTGATCCATAGGCAGTATTTTGATCCTCTGCATAGGGACGGCTCGACAGAAGACGCGGTAGCCAGAGGGCTTGCCGACGAAAGCCCTGGCCCTCTGGCAACAACGCAGTTCCAACAGCATGCGGCCTTTTAAGCCGGATGCGTCGGAACCATCTGATCGCTGCGGAATCGTCTCGAAAGGCATCGCCGTGGTTGAGCGCCGAGTCGAGCACCCTTCCTGTCGCGAACTACTGTACGGTATCGGGATGATGATGGCATGCATCCTGCAGTGGTTACTAACGCCGGCAGTTGGTAGTTCTTTCCCCGTGTGTCTGTGCGCTGTTGGTGCAGCACCGCACGATAAATTAGCATTGATGCACCACCATAAGGCATGTTCATTGATCTGATGCACGATTAGGAGGCTAAAATGACGTTTCATCGGACATTTGCGGCAATCATAGGCTGTTTTCTCTCGAGTTCTGCATTTGCTGCCGTGCTACCTCAACTCCCCCTACAGTCGACGTGAACGCCGGCCCCTTGGGTGAGGTGAGCGTAGGCGGCCTACTAAGTGTTAACGGCCGGGCACAGAGCAATCGGTACGATGCTTCGGGTCCTGCTGGTAAATACTTTAGCGCTGACGTTACCGATGGCTTGGTAACGGTCGCCAAGACACATGGACTGCTACAGTTCTACCTCGAGGCCGGTGCCTACAACTTTTACGGAATCGGCCAGCCTGCGAGTTCTACAGGAACGACCATAAGCAATACGTTCGGACCGTTGCCCATCGCCTATGTGCAGATTACGCCGGACAAGAATTTCAACATCCAGATTGGCAAGCTCGCGGCTATTACAGGCATCACGCCGCTTACAGATTTAATTACGAGCTCGTATAACATTCAATTTGGATTAGACGGCTGGCAACAGCAAACGATCTCCCGTGGCATCCAGATGAACTATAGCAGGGGTCCTTTCTCAGCCTCAGTAGCCTGGACCGATGGTTACTATTCTAAGCGTTTTAACTGGGTCGTTGGCCAGCTCACCTATGCACCCAGTGCAGTAAGCACCATTATTGTGCAAGGAGGCGGTAATGCCGGCCACACCGATTACTCCGGTCCACTGGACAATTCGGACTTTTACCTTTTGGGCTACAACTACAGTGGCAGCGCCCTCAATCTGTTCGCTTACCTGCAATACCAGAGACTGACCAACGGCGCACAGCTGGGTAACCCCGGTGGGGATGGGAATCAGTACGGCGCAAGCATCGATGCAAATTATGCCTTTACACCGAACTACTCTATCAGCGCCCGCTTAGATTATATGGCATACAGTGACGCGGCACCGGTGGCGACCCCGGCCTTTTATAACGACGCAGGAACTGTCCTCCAAGGGAATGAAATGGGCTATGGTCCGGGGAGCCGGGCGGTTGGGCTAACCCTTACACCAATCTATCAGGTCAAGCACTGGTTTATCGAGGGTGAACTGAGTTATGTCCACGCCTATCACATCGCTCCGGGTGAAGCGTTCGGACAGAATGGGAATCAACCCAATCAATTCGTGGCCATGATCAATACCGGATTCTTTCTCTGAGGCAAGAGTCTGAGCCTAACCATTGAGGAATGATGCTATGGTAGGAAAATTAAAGCGGGAGGTCGGATTTTCTGGCCTGATTTTCGCGAGTTTGGGGGGTATCATCGGTTCGGGATGGCTTTTTGGTCCTTTAGATGCTGCCCAGATCGCTGGGCCGTTGAGTATCGGCTCCTGGATTGTTGGTGCCCTCACCATTCTGCTACTGGGGCTGACCTACGCCGAGGTCGGACCACTCTTTCCTCGTGCCGGTGCGGCTGCGCATATCGCTAATGTGGTGCATGGGGATCTGTTAGGTAAAATATGGGCCTGGCTACTGTTCATGTTTTATATCGCCATCGCACCTGTCGAGGTGGTTGCGGTGCTCACTTACGCCAACAACTACGTGCCAGGATTGCTCCAAGGCAATACGGGTTTGCTGAGCGGTTTGGGACTGATCGCAGCGGTGCTGCTCTTGGGAGCGATGTTTGTGCTCAACTTTCTGGGCATCCGAAGGGTAGCCATGCTTTTCTCCGGGCTCGGTTGGTGGAAGTTGGCCATACCGATTCTCACCATTATCGTTTTGGTTAGCGCTAGCTATCATCCTGAAAACCTCCAGATACTGCACTGGAAGAGCAGTTTTCACGGAATGTTCGTGGCCGTGGCGTCTTCGGGAATCGTTTTCAGCTACTTGGGATTTCGCCAAGCGATCGAGTTGGGTGGCGAAGCGAAGGATCCCGGTCGTCATATCCCCGGAGCCGTGATCGGGGCTATCGTAATTGGCGCTATTATCTACATAGGGCTGCAGTGGGCCTTTCTGGTCGCGATGCCACCGGATCAGATTAGCCAAGGCTGGCAGAAGCTGAATTTCCCAGGGCTCTTCGGTCCCTTCGCCGCCATCGCCTCGCTCCTGGGGATAGGTTGGTTGGCCGTGTTGATCTATTCGGATGCCCTTATATCGCCGGGAGGGACTGCCTTGGTTTACGGCACTTCAGCGGCCCGTGCGGTGGTCGCCAATGGCGAGGTCGGTGCGGGTCCGCGTGTCTTCACGAGAATCAGCCCCTCGGGTGTCCCTTGGGTGGGGGTGATCGTCGCCTATGCGATTGGCTGTCTCTATTTCCTGCCCTTCCCATCCCATCCTGGCAAAAGTTGGTGGGGTTCATTACCACCATTTCCGTCATCACCTATGGGATCGGGCCGATCGTGCTCTTGCAGTTACGCCGATCGGTACCCGATCTCAAGCGCCCCTTTCGTCTTTGGGCTGCTCCGGTGATCGCTCCGATCGCCTTTATCCTTTCTTCGTTGGTCGCTTTTTGGGGAGGATTCCAGGCCCTCAGTTATATTTTTGGTGCCTTGTTTGCGATACTGATCGTCTACGGGGTCTTGCGCCTCATACGTGGAAAGAACTCAGGCATGTCCGGTTTCTACAATATCACCTGGATCTTTCCGTACTTTATCGGACTTTGGCTCCTCTCCTACTTCGGCCCCAAGGTTTTGGGAGGAAGCGGAGATATCGGCTTTTTCTGGTCCATGTTATGGGTGGCTCTTCGACATTTTGAGTGGGTAAGGCGGTATGATTGCCTAGTGGAGCGGTCAGCAAGCCGAGGGGATTTATGGACCAAGGGAATCAGCTGTTCACGCTGGCATTGGGCCTAGTTCCACCGTGGGCGGTGGACGCGGTTCGGTTTACGGTGGAGGAGAAGCGCCTGGACCTCTATGTGAACTTCTCAAGAGGTAGCCACTTCCCTTGTCCGGTCTGCGGTCAGGATTGTCCCGTCCATGACACGCAGGAGAAGGTCTGGCGCCACCTCGACTTCTTCCAGCATGCGGCCTACCTCCATGCTCGGGTGCCGCGGGTCCAGTGCCCGGAACACGGTGTGCATTTGGTGCCCGTCCCCTGGGCGCGGGAAGGCTCAGGATTCACACTGCTCTTCGAGGCTCTCGTCATGGCCATGGTCCGGGAGATGCCGGTGTTGACGGTTTCCCGATTGGTCCGGGAGACGGACCAGCGACTCTGGCGGGTGATCGACCATTATGTCTCCAAAGCCCGCGAGGCGGTGGACATGTCGGAGGTTCAGGCCATCGGTGTCGACGAAACCAACAGCCGGCGCGGCCACGACTACATCTCCCTGTTCGTGGACCTGGCGGCCAAGCGCTTACTCTTCGCCACCCCAGGCAAGGATGCTCAGACCTTTGAGAAGTTCTGCGAAGATCTGCAGGCCCATGGTGGTAACTCCGAGGCTATTGCGGAGGTGAGCATGGACCTCTCTCCAGCCTTCCAAAAAGGTGCCGCAGAACACCTACCCAACGCCCAGGTCACCTTCGATCGCTTTCACCTGATGAAGCTCATCAATGAGGCCGTGGACGTCGTGCGCAAGGGAGAGGTGTACTCCCAACCCGACCTAAAGAAGAGCCGCTGGCTTTGGCTCAAGAATCCAGGAAAGCTCTCGGCCAAGCAGAGCGCCAAGCTCCAGGAGCTCCTCAAGAACCAGAACCTCAAGACGGCCCAGGCCTACCAGTTCCGCCTGACCTTCCAAGAAATCTTCACGATCCAGAATCGCCACCAGGGCGCTGTGCTCCTCAAGGCCTGGATGGAAAACGCCAAGGCCAGCGGACTACCCCCTCTGGTCAAAGTCACCTACACCCTCATGAACCACTGGGATGGCATCCTCCGCTGGTTCGAGAGCCAGATCACCAACGGTATCTTGGAGGGCTTCAACAGCCTCCTGCAGTCTGCCAAGGCCAAGGCCCGTGGCTACCGCACCCACAAGAACTTCATCAATATGGCCTATCTCATCCTGGGTAAGCTCGATCTCCGGCTACCCACATGAAACGTCGAAGAACCTTATTTTTGTGTGTAGCGGCGGCATTTTCCGGAGCCTGGTTTTCGCGGAGCATCTGAGGGGCGGAAAGTGAGGACGATATCGGTAGTGCGGTTTTATATGCGAGAAGGAGACAAACAAGATGGACAAATTCTCATGAAGGAAATATTTCGCATGATGCATGATCATTACAGACTTCTCGGTGTGACCGCGTTTCGGGGTATTGCGGGGTTTGGTAGCAGAGGAACCGTTCACGCAGATGATATTCTGAGACTCAATATACATCTACCTCTGGTGTTGGAATTTTTTGATGAGCCGGCAGCCATAGATTCTATCATCCCACAATTGGAGCAGATTGTAGCCGGTAACCATATAATACGATGGGAAGCGCAGTGCGGTTGAACTTCCTAAGATTAAGATAGTTAATTTGCGTGCCTTGTCAAAAAGGAGAGAGTAATGCGTCATGGTGATATTTCCTCCAGTTCAGACACCGTAGGTGTCGCTGTCGTTAACTACAAGATGCCCCGCCTGCATACCAGGGCTGAGGTTTTGGAAAATGCACATAAGATTGCAGATATGGTCGTGGGCATGAAACAGGGTCTACCGGGCATGGACCTTGTAGTTTTTCCAGAGTACAGTACCCATGGGATAATGTATGATCCGAAAGAAATGTACGAGACAGCGTCAATCATCCCGGGCGATGAGACTGAAATCTTTTCGACTGCCTGCCGCCAGGCGAGGACTTGGGGTGTGTTCTCGCTGACGGGTGAGCGTCATGAAGAACACCCGAACAAATCACCCTATAACACACTGATACTGATCAACGACCAGGGGCAAATCGTGCAGAAGTATCGCAAGATCATGCCCTGGTGCCCAATTGAAGGTTGGTATCCTGGTGAAAGGACTTATGTGAGCGAAGGACCCAAAGGAATGAAAGTTAGTCTGATCATCTGCGATGACGGCAACTATCCAGAAATCTGGCGGGATTGTGCTATGAAGGGTGCCGAACTGATCGTTCGTTGTCAGGGTTATATGTATCCGGCGAAGGATCAGCAAGTCATGGTCGCAAAAGCTATGGCTTGGATGAACAATACTTACGTCGCCGTGGCTAATGCGACCGGCTTCGATGGTGTGTATTCCTATTTTGGACACTCCGCCATCGTAGGTTTTGACGGTCGTACACTTGGTGAGTGTGGTGAAGAGGAATACGGCATACAGTACGCAGAATTGTCCTTAACGCAGATTCGCGATGCGCGCAAGAACTGGCAGAGCCAGAATCATCTATTCAAGCTTCTACACCGCGGTTACACTGGGATGATCAACTCAGGCGAAGACGTGAATGGTGCTTATGAGTGCCCTTTTGAATTTTATAAAACATGGATCACGGACCCAGAGAAGGCGCGGGAGAACGTTGAGAATATTACCCGTTCGTCACCCGGCACAGCTGAATGTCCGATCCAGGGTATTCCGATTGAATCAGATCTTTGTCGCCATAAATAGAGAATATAGTTTCAATATATTAACGGCGATGGCGCGATGTTCTAGCAGCATAAATTCGGCCTGCCGAGTCTTGATCAGTCTTCGCTGGCCGATGTCGTGCATAAAGAGATAAATGCAACATCTGCTTCTCCATCTCGCTCCTTTAATGAGGCGCGGGATGTATTGTATCTTTATCTGATCGCACTGTGGGGCAAACCATTTGATCTGGCCGCTATGCCCGCGACTAACCCTGGCGCTACGGATCGACCATGCATCGATCGAACGTACATCCGACTGCCATCTGAAATGACTCAACAAGGGCATGTGACCGCGCAAGAAGTCTACATCGCATCTGCAGTGCATGCCGCAGCTCGCCGCATGGATAGTCAACCGTTGAGACCCAAGACACTAAGTGCGCGACAGCGATATCTGATCGAGCTAGTTGAGGATGCTCGAGTTGAGTATCTCACGTTTTTACGCTTCCCGAGGTTACGCCAGCTCTGGTTGGATCTACACCCTTCGATGCCCCCGGACCCAACGCCTTTTGCGACTCTGATGTGGCGTCTTTCCCGTGGTTTGCTGGAGCTGGAGATCTCCACGGACGATGACTTCCTGGTGCGTAAAGCAATTGCACTTTTTCAGGAAAACTCTTGTGAAACCGATGGCGTAGCGGTGTCCCGAGAAATTGGCTTGCGCTTAGCCCAGGACATCGGGCAGATGCGTCTTCCGATGAATGAAGACGGTCTCCCAACGGGTGCCATCTACCGAGATGACAATCAGCATCTATGGTTAGAATAACGCCAACTGTTTGATTAGGTATTAACTGCCGATCAGGCTACTAAGCACTTTCAATGCGGCCCGCAGTTGGCGGAAACTGTCGTAGGACAGCGATTGGCTGTTACCGAATATCCGTGGATATCTAAAGGTGATGAGATAGGCTACCGAATAGAGGAGGTTACTGAGGAGGCGCGATTGGCCTTCTTACAAACCCGCGAAGAAGAGGAAAGCCATCCAGAACGATATCCGGAGTGGTTCGCCCGGCTGGGTGTCAAACGCGAGAATTGGTCTGTCGTCTACGAACGAAACGCAGAAATTGGTGAGGTAGATTGGGCGTCTGCGGTTATTGCGAAGAATCCATCGTTGTTGTCCAAGTTGCGTCGCGGGTTCGGTGGCTTGCGCAGGCAGCGCCTTCGCTTATTGCGTAAACAAGAAACTGGGGATGAGCTGGATCTGGACGCGGCGTTGATGGTGATGGCAGATATCAGGAACGGCAAAGCGCCAGACCCGCGCGTTCTCCTTCATTCCTGGCCCGATTACGATCGGGGTTTTGCGTTGTCGTTACTTCTTGATCTTTCCGAATTGATGAACAGGCTCGATACATTTACTGGCCGTCCTATGCTGGAGCTGTCCCGTGAATTGGCTCTTCTGTTTGCAGTGGCTGCGATCGATCTCGGTTTAGAGGTGTCCTTGGCTGGGTTTCAATCCCAAGGACGTCATCTGGTGGATTACCAAATTGCCAAGCGCTTCGAAGAGCCTTTTGATGCAGTGGCTAAGTCGCGCCTCGCAGGGTTTAAAGGACGTTATTCAACACGGATGGGTACGGCAATACGACATGCGACCAAGTCATTGCTCGGACGGGGTACGCACAATCGGGCGATAGTGATCGTGACCGACGGTGAGCCCTCGGATATTGACGTCTTCGATCCTGATCATTTGTTACTCGATGCGCGCGATGCGGTGATCGAGGCTCGCCGACGTCGAGTGCAGATGTTTTGCGTTAATATTGATCCACATGCAGATCGATATGCCAAAGTTGTTTTTGGAGAAAACCGGTTTTTGGTTCTCGAAAGTCTGCGTAATCTACCTCGATTACTACCACAGTTGTTCAAGTATTTAGGAGGCTGCTGAAAAAGTCAGTGGTATACTGGGCAAAATGGTGCAGCGGGGGGTGGAAAGATGCGTGGAGCCAAGGTAGAGACCCAAGGGTTATTTAGCTACGTTTCCCCGGAGCAACGGGTGCCCCAGGACCATCCGCTGAGAGCGATCCGGGCTATCGTGGATCGCGCCCTGGCGGAGATGGATAGCCACTTCAGCACGATGTACTCGAGCTACGGTCGCTCCTCCATTCCCCCGGAGTTTCTCCTGCGCGCACTGCTCCTGCAGGTCTTCTACAGCATCCGCTCGGAACGGCAGCTGATGGAGCAACTCAACTACAACCTGCTGTTCCGCTGGTTTGTCGGTTTGGGAATGGACGACGAGGTCTGGGTGCCCACGGTCTTTACTAAGAATCGCGATCGGTTGCTGGATCACGGGACGGTGCGGGAATGCTTCCGCTCCGTACTGGAACAGGCCCGCGGCCAGAATCTGCTCTCCGAAGAGCATTTCTCCGTCGATGGTACGCTGTTGGAGGCCTGGGCCTCGCAGAAATCCTTTCAGCCCAAGGATCCCGAAGATCGTAGCGGTGATGGCTCCGACTTCCGGGGCCAGGAGCGCAGCAATGAGACCCACGCATCGGTGACGGACCCCGATGCCCGGCTGTACAAGAAGGCTCCCGGAGAGGCGTCCCGTCTGGCCTACCTGGGTCATGTGCTCATGGATAATCGGCATGGATTGATTGCCGGGGAACAGGTGACCACCGCCGATGGCACGGCAGAAGTGGATGCCGCTACCCAATTGGTGGACGATCTGGGCGGGAACCAGCGCATCACCCTCGGTGCCGACAAGGGCTATGACCGTCACGGCTTTGTTCAGGATCTCCGGGACCGGAATGTGACCCCTCATGTAGCCCGCAAGCGGAAAGGCTCGGCCATCGATGCCCGGACTACTCGCCACCGGGGCTATGCCATGAGCATCCACGTCCGGCGGCGGATAGAATCCATCTTCGGCTGGATGAAGACTGTGGGAGGGATGCGGAAAACCCGATTCCGTGGTTTAGAACGGGTCGGTCTGCACTTCTCCTTGGCGGCCACCGCGTACAACCTCGTGCGGATGGCGCGACTGGCAGTGGCTTGATGGGATTCGTGCGTCCGGAATCCGTCCAAGGGCTACCAAAAGCTCAGAAAAACAACAAAACAGCTGCGCCCGCGCCTGTTTCCCGGGGTCTTTTGACCGAATATCCCGATCAAAAGAGATTTTTCAATATTTTTTCAGCGACCTCTTAGGGTCCCTCTGATTTAGCCCTCTGATACAATGGGTTGACCTAGTAGCTAGGAGATGCCATCCATGACCGGACAGATGACCTTTGCCGAGGAGCCCAGCCTGTCGCGGCGCCGCAAGCAGACCAAGCGGGAACGCTTTCTGGCCGAGATGGATGCCGTGGTTCCCTGGGCCAGGCTTGTGGCCTTGATCGAGCCGCACTATCCCAAGGGTGGCAGTGGCCGCAAGCCCATGCCCTTGGAGCGGATGCTGCGGATCCACTTTCTCCAGCAATGGTTCGGCTACTCCGATCCGGGGATGGAAGAGGCCCTGTACGAGGTTCCTCTGCTCCGTCAATTCGTCGGTATCGACCTGGGCCGGGACTTCGTTCCCGATGAGACGACCATCCTGAAATCCCGCCGCCTGTTGGAACGCCACGCACTGGCTCCGGCCATCTTTGCCGAGGTACAGGCGGTGTTGCAGGAGAAAGGGCTCTTGCTGCAGGAAGGCAAGACCGTGGACGCCACCTGGATTCACGCCCCGAGTTCCACCAAGAACCGAGACCGAAAGCGGGATCCAGAGATGAGCTCCACCAAGAAAGGGAATCAGCTGGATAGGCTCCTTACTGGAAAGGAGTCGGTGGTCCTCGCTGACCGGGGCTACGACTATCCCCAGGCGCATGACACGCTGGCGGCCCGAGGCATACGGAACGCGGTAGCGCGGCGACGCTATCCTGGGCAGAAAACCGGATTGGCGGCCCTCAAGCGCTACAACCGCGCCATTGCCCGGATCCGTGCCCGGGGAGAACACGCCTTCCGGGTGCTGAAGTGCCAATTCGGTTATCAGCGAACCAGATATCGGGGTCTGGCCAAGAACGGTGCTCAACTGACCACGCTCTTTGCCTTGGCTAATTTGTACATGCTGCGGAGGTATCTGCTGGCTGCGTAGGGAGTGGTGCGTCCAGATTCTGGGAATCTCCCAGAAAATAGTGGTATTTCGATCAGCAATGGGCCTCATGGCGTTTTTTTGAGATTCTGGATCAACGGCAATGCCTTCTTCGGCTAGATCAGATCTTCCTTAGCTACTTAAGTGTTTAGCTTGTTCGCGATGCTAGTACAAGCAGGTGGGGGCGTAAGGTTCATCAACGTTTTGAGTAGGCTCGCAAACGCCGTTTCCAGCACAACGATCTGCGCCATGGTTCCCTTGCCGACGCGTGTCCAGGGTTCCTGCGCCCCGCGCAGGCACAGGAGTGCCGCAATGCCGAATCCCAGCAAAGAGAGCGCGAAATATCCGGCCAGAATGGGATAGAAGGCCGGCAGGCCGCTATCCGCCGACAGCTCGCGCGCCACAGGGCTACTGAGGAGTGCAAGCCAGATGGTCACGGCACCGGCCATGAGCGGCAAGAAGGGCCGCTCGCGGATCTGCTGCAAGGGCACCATCGCCCAGGCGGGTCCGCGCATCAGAGGTCCAGGGCCGCGAAGTGGGCGTTTTCTTCGATGTAGGCCCGGCGCGGGGCCACGGCATCGCCCATCAAGAGCCCAAAGGTCTGATCGGCCATGGCCGCGTCGTCCACGGTGATGCGGACGAGATGGCGGTGTTCCGGGTTCATGGTGGTGTCCCACAGCTGTTCCGGGTTCATCTCCCCCAGACCCTTGTAGCGCTGGATCGTGAAGCCCGCCTTGGTTTCCTCGAGGCTCTTCCCGCTTTTTTCCGCTTCGGTCTTCAGGAATTGTTCAAGGGCCCGCTCGTCGGTGACGTAGGTTTCCTGCTTGCCCTTGGCGATCTTGAACAGCGGCGGCTGGGCAATGTAGATGTGGCCGTGCTCCAGCAGGGCCGGCATTTGCCGGAAGAAAAAGGTCAACAGCAACGTGCGGATGTGGCTGCCATCGACGTCGGCGTCGGTCATGATGATGATGCGGTGGTAGCGCAGCTTTTCCAGACGAAACTCGTCGGCGCCGATCCCGGTCCCCAGGGCGGTGATCAGGGTGCCCACCTCGTCCGAGGACAGGATGCGGTCAAAACGCGCCCGCTCGGCGTTCAGGATCTTGCCTTTCAGGGGGAGAATCGCCTGGAACTTGCGGTCGCGCCCCTGCTTGGCCGAACCGCCGGCGGAATCGCCCTCCACGAGATAGATCTCGCACAAAGCGGGATCGCGTTCCTGGCAGTCGGCGAGCTTGCCCGGCAGGTTGGCCACGTCCAGCGCGCTTTTGCGCCGGGTGATCTCGCGGGCCTTGCGCGCCGCTTCGCGCGCGCGGGCGGCTTCGACGATCTTGCCGACAATCGCCCGGGCCTCGACCGGGTGTTCGTCCAGAAAACTCGTGAGCTGGTCGCTGACCAGGGCCTCCACCACCGGGCGGACCTCGCTCGAGACGAGCTTGTCCTTGGTCTGCGAGGAAAACTTGGGATCGGGCACCTTGACCGAAAGTACCGCGGTCAGCCCCTCGCGCATGTCCGCCGCCTCGACGGCCACCTTGGACTTGCTGTTGGCGGTTTCGCGCTCGATATACGCCCCCAGGGCGCGGGTCATGGCCGCCCGGAATCCCGTCAGATGGGTGCCCCCGTCGGCCTGCGGGATGTTGTTGGTGAAGGGGTAGACCGACTCGCTGTAGCCGTCGTTCCACTGCACCGCGGCATCGACGACGATGCCCTCCTGCTCGCCTTTGATGGTCAGGATGGTCGGGTGAATGGGGGTACGGCCCTGATTCAGGTCGCGCACGAAAGCGGCGACCCCGCCCTCGTAGTGGTAGGTTTCCTCGCGGATCTTCCCGGGCCGTTCGTCCCGCAGGGTGATGCGCAGGTTGTCGTTGAGGTAGGCCAACTCGCGAAAGCGGGACTGCAGCTTGCGAAAGGCAAACACCACACTCTCGAAAATCTCGGGATCCGGCCAGAAGCGGATCGTCGTGCCGGTACCTCGCGCGGGGCCGACGGCGGCCAACGGGGCGACCGGATCGCCGCGGCGGTACTCCTGTTCCCAGCGCTGGCCCTCGCGCTTGATGGAGAGCTCGAGGCGGCTCGAGAGCGCATTGACGACGGAGACACCGACGCCGTGCAGACCCCCGGAGACCTTGTAGGAGCTTTCGTCGAATTTTCCGCCCGCGTGCAGAACCGTCATGATGACCTCGGCGGCAGAGCGCCCTTCCTCGGCGTGAGTGTCTACCGGGATGCCGCGGCCGTTGTCGCTCACTTCGCAGCCACCGTCGGCGAGCAGGCGCACGGTGATCTGGTCGCAATACCCGGCCAGCGCCTCATCGACGCTGTTGTCGACGACCTCGAAGACCATGTGGTGTAAGCCCTGGCCACCTTGACCGGAACTTTCCTGACCGGTATCGCCAATGTACATGCCCGGACGGCGGCGCACGGCCTCGAGGCCGTGCAGAACGGTGATGCTGGAAGCGTCGTAGGATGGTTCGCTCACGAATTATTCTCCTTTGGGTTTGCCACGGCGCGGGACGCGCACGGCCCAGGCGGTACCGGGAAGCTCGGCCCCCAGCGCTTCGGCCACCAGGCGCAGGGTGTGCAGCCGCTGCAGATAGGCCTCGTAGGGCAAGGTGCGATCGCTGTGGGCGCGCTCGGCGAGCTCGATGAGGGTCTGAGTAATGTCTTTGCTGCTGGCCGCCTGCTTACGCGGCCAGCGCAGATCGTCGGGCCGTACCCGGTCCGCTTCGTTGGGTTTCAATGGTCTTCTCCTTCCTCGGTGTTGGGCACCCGCTCCACGGCGAGAATCTGGTCTCCTGCGTCGAGGCGCATGAGGCGCACCCCGCGCGCCGTGCGGCTGGTTTCGCGAATGCTGTTGGCCGGGATCCGGGTCACGATGCCCTGGGAGGACAAGAGCAGGATATCTTCGCCTTCGCCGTTGATGAGGGCAGCGCCGGCAATGGGCTTGCGGGCGGCGATGACCCCCTGCCCGCCCCGCGCCGTGCGCCGGAACTCCTCGGCGGTGGTGACCTTGCCCATGCCATCGCTGGTCACGACCAGCACCTTCTGTTCGGCGTGTTCCAGGGCAATGGCCGCCGTGACCCGATCCTGCTCGCTCTGCAGCCGGATCGTGCGCACGCCCGCAGCGTTTTTGCCCATTTCCCGTACCTCGGCTTCGGCAAAACGGATGGCCCTTCCCGCCTCGGTAAAGAGCAGGATTTCGCCCTCCCCTTGGGTTGCCAGCACCGCCAGCAGGCTATCGCCCTCGCGCAGATTGATCGCTCGCGTTCCGGTGCTGCGAATCCGGGTGAACTGGTCTGGAGCAATGCGCTTGGCCGTACCTTGCCGGGTCACCATGAGCAGGCTTCCCTGGGTATCGGCATCCGCACGGGTGGCGTAAACCGTGGCTACCTTTTCCTGGGCATCGAGGGGCAGCAGGTTGGGGATGGCGCGGCCGCGCGCGGTCCGGCTGCCTTCCGGGATCTGGTACCCACGGCGGGCGAAAACGCGGCCCTGGTCGGTGAAAAAGAGCAGGACCCCATGCTTGGTCGTCGTAAAGATGTACTCCAGGAAATCCCCGTCCTTGACGCTGGCGGCGAGTTTGCCTCGCCCTCCCCGGCTCTGGGTGCGGAACTCGTTGGCGGAGAGCGCCTTGATGTATCCGGCGTGGGAAAGGGTGACGATGACCGGATCGTCGGGAATCAGGTCCTCGGCCACAAAATCGTCGTCGGCGTCGAGCACGATCTCGCTGCGCCGGGGCTCGGCGTACTGGCTCTGGATCGCGCGCAATTCCTCGGCGATCTTGGCCAACAGCACCGTCCGATCCGCAAGCAGCCGTTCGAGGTCCGCGATCTCGGCCAGGGTCGTGGTGAAGTCGCCCTGAATCTTGTCGCGCTCAAGGCCGGTCAGCCGATGCAGGCGCAGATCGAGAATCGCCTGGGCCTGTTCGACACTCAGGCGGTAGACTGCACCGGCTGCCTTCCGCCCGGCGCGAATGAGCATTTCGCCCACGGCGGCCCCCGACCACTCCCGCGCGCACAGGGCGTCCCTGGCTGCGGCGGGCGACTCGGCCTGGCGGATCAGGCTGATCATCTCGTCGAGATTGTCGAGGGCAACCATGAGGCCTTCGAGGATGTGGGCGCGCGCCTCGGCCTTCTTGAGCAGGAAGCGGGTACGGCGGATGACCACGTCCTCGCGAAAGCGCAGAAAAATCTCCAGCGCCTCCCGCAGGGTGATGGTGCGCGGTGCCCCGTCCACCAGGGCCACCATGTTGATGGAGAAATTGGTCTGCAACGCGGTGTGCTGTACAGGTTGTTCAGCACGACCTCGGGGATGGCCTCCTTGCGCAGCTCAATCGCAATGCGGATGCCGGATTTGTCGGACTCGTCGCGAATGTCGCTGATCCCCTCGATCTTGCGCTCCTTCACGAGCTCGGCGATGCCCTCGATGAGGCGGGCCTTGTTCACCTGATACGGTAGCTCCGTGACGGCGATCGTGGTCTTGCCCTTTTTGTCGGTCTCGATCTCGGTGCGGGCGCGCAGGGTGATGCGACCGTTGCCGGTGCGGCAAGCCTGGCGGAATCCCTGCTGCCCCAGAATGATCGCCCGCGTCGGGAAATCCGGGCCGGGGATGTAGGAAAAGAGGTCGTCGCTGTCGAGGTCCGGGCGCTCGATCAGCGCGAGACAGGCGTTGATCACTTCGCCCAGATTGTGCGGCGGGATCTTGGTCGCCATGCCGACGGCGATGCCCTCGCTGCCGTTGACCAGCAGGTTCGGGAATCCTGCCGGGAGTACCGACGGTTCCTGCAGGGTCTCGTCGTAGTTGGGCTGAAAATTCACCGTATCGCGGTCGAGGTCTTCGAGCAGGGTGTTGGCCACCCGCTGCAGACGGACCTCGGTGTAGCGCATGGCGGCGGGGCTGTCGCCATCGACGGAGCCGAAATTGCCCTGTCCGTCCACCAGGCGCAGGCTCATGGAAAAATCCTGTGCCATGCGCACCAGGGAATCGTACACGGCCACGTCGCCGTGCGGATGGTATTTGCCGATCACGTCGCCGACGACGCGCGCCGACTTCTTGTAGGGCTTGTTCCAGTCGTTGCCCAGCTCGCGCATGGCGTAGAGGATACGGCGGTGTACGGGCTTCAGGCCGTCGCGGGCGTCGGGTAGCGCGCGCCCGACGATGACGCTCATGGCGTAGTCGAGGTAGGACTTGCTTATTTCGGTCTCAACGGACCGGTTTTCGATGTGTTTGGCGATCGGCAAAATGGTTCTCCTCTGGTTGCGGATCGTGCCTCGATTCCGGGCGGGAGCGGCCCTGGGCCGTTCCCTGTGGCGATACTATCCGGGGGCTCGTTGCCGTGCCAGCCGTTCGCGGCGGGTGGCGCAGGTCACACAGCGCACCGCGTGAACCGCGGCCACCCGATCGGCGGGGGTGGGCTCCCCGCAATCGAGGCAAAAGCGGTTGCCGTTGGCGTCTTCGTCCGGCTCCTCGCTTGGCAGGGCGCGCAGCCGTGCCAGAGCCAGTTCCCGATAACGCTGCTCCAGCTCGGCAGCCACGTCGGCTTCGTCTCCGTGGATCATCCCCGGCCCCTTAGAAGCGCACGCGCCGCAACCGGTGGGTAAGGCGACACATCGGATCGGCGGCGGGATCAGCGGCCGCAAAGGGGATATCCTGGTCGTCCAGCTCACTGAATCCGCTGGTATTTTGATGGATTCCGCCCCCGCCTCCGTTGCTTTGTGCGCGGCTGCTCGGACCGGCGCGCGGCGACGTCCGGTGCCCCCGGTCATCGGCGTCGGCGTCGTCCCGGCGTCCGCCGATCAACTGGAGCCGATCACCGACGATCTCGGTGGTGTACCGCTCCTGGCCCTCCTTGTCCGTCCACTTGCGGGTTTGCAAGCGGCCTTCGACATAGGCGGAGCTGCCCTTTTTGAGATATTCGCCGGCAACCTCTGCCGACCGCCCGAAAAGCACCACACGATGCCACTCGGTGCGTTCCTGGCGGTTGCCATCCCGGTCTTTGAAGGTCTCCGACGTGGCCAGATTCAGGGTGGCGATAGCGGCCCCATTGGTCTGGTAGCGCATCTCGGGATCGCGCCCCAGATTCCCTAAGAGAAATACGCGATTTACACCGGCCATTTTTGCTGATCCTTTGCTTATTAAACAGCACTCAGTTTACCACAAAATTGCCCTATTTACCGACGCTGGACCAAAAAAAAGCACCCCCAGGCGGGGGTGCTGGTCGAAAGGTTAGAAATGTTGTGAAAACTCGTCAAACTCCGCCACAACCGATTCCTGGTCTTTGCCATCGACCGAGAACAGCTCGGCATAGGCGTCTTTCTCGTCGACGACCAGTAGTTGGATTGGTGCTTCGGCCTTGAGGCCCTCGTTCGTGCCGCCCGACTGATAGAGGACCGCTCTTAATGGGCGATTCTCCAGCAGGCTATGGATGGCGAGCGCAAGGCTCGGCGGCGATTGCCGCCCCAGATCCGACAAGGCCTTCATGGCGGCCTGGACGACGTATTCGGATTCAAGGTGTCTCCGGGCGTCTCCGTTTTTCCCACCCACAAAGGGGTATTGCTCCTGGTCGGTTTGGTCGTACAGCACGCCGAGAAGATCGACATTAAACTTTTCCGCAAGGCGTACCAGGCCGCGCTGCAGGGTTTGTTCCGCAAAGTCGCTCTCTGGCATTTCGCCAGAGAGTTCCACGTGCAGGTCTGGCTTGGTTTCCGTGTTTGTGGATACCAGATCGTAGCCGAGCGATTCCAGCTCCCGGATAAACTCGGCTCGATTCAGGTGATCGGCGTGGTAAATCGATACGGAACAGCGTATTTCTCGCATATGTACTCCTTCTGGGCCGGGTTTCCCGGCCCTATGGTTGATTGGGTGATTAGCAGGTGCAGTGCAACGTGCGTACGGTCTTGGGTACCATCACCACTTCCTCACGCACTTCGCAGTTTTGCAGCAGTTCGATGAACTGCTCCCGCACCTGGTCGCAGGCGCGATCAAAGTCCGCGACGATTCCCGTCATGTGGTGGAGCTCGATCATATCCATGTTGGTGATATCTCCGATGGATACGCCCTGGCGCGTGTGCAGCTGCATCGGGGGGGTCGGATAGTTGACCCGTCCTTCCTCGCCCTCGGCGCCGCAGGCTCCGCACCGATTGGTGGAGGAATACTCCTTCCATTCCGGCTTGAGCCGGGCGATGACGGCAAGTTTTTCCTCGTCGGAGTTTGGCAGGGAACGAATGGCTTCCTGGCCCAGGTACGCCGAATCGGACCAGGCGCCACCGTTTTTCAGGATCTCGGTGGCTACAGCGCGCTCGAGCGGGGCGTCCGGTAGTGCCGGCGCGACCTTACGGTAGTTGCGCTGCCCGCAGGACCGGCAATACGACCAATACCCCGTCGATACGAGCTGGCTGTGGTATAGCGCGAGGTATCCGCCGCTGCGTCCGGCATTGCAGATCGTGTATTCGTGGAAACACGATTTCTGAAAATCGATTACCGGGCCCCAGATGTGGGACCAATAACTGACGTCGGCGGACCGCATCTCCCAGGCCTTGTCCTCCAGCTTTTTGGAGAGGCCCAGGTAACAAAACTTCACCCGGTTGGCGACAATGCCATCGTGGGTGAAGTGTCCAGCCAAAAACTCCACCATTGCCTTGCGATTGTAGCGATTCACCTTTTTCTCATAAAACATGATTTTCTCCTGATCGTTGGTGTTTTACAGAAATGCCCCAGCGCGGAAAAACCGGGCATCGTCTCCCGTGCTTTTGGGACGATTGTTTATGAGGAGCTCGTCGTCGGAAAAGACTTGCGCGCCTTCGAGGTCGGTAAAACCCAATTGACTATTCCAGAAGCCTGCACCCGCGTTTATGGCGGCTTCGCTTGCCGAGTAAATCAGAGGGCAACCTTGGACGCAGACACGAAATTCGCGAAAGTCCTGGACCGTGGCCGGGCGAAAGCTCCGCCCCATGGTGAGGATCGGTCCGCAGGCCTCCGGCACGGTCTGGTCTTTGCTGCGCAGAACCCCGGCCTTGCCGGTGCCCCCCCACAGAAAGCCCAGGATATTCCCGCCGATCACGACGTAATGTACGCAATGATCGTCCTCGAGCATCCGCTGCGCGCCGAGAATCTCGGCTTTTGGGTCTGCCTTTTGGGCGATCTCCATGGCCCGTTCCGCGGTGTCGGCCAGTACGTGGATGAAGCAGTCGGAGGCTGCCACCTCATAGTTGGTGTTTCCCATTTTTCTCTCCCGATAGGTTCAGCCGTGAAATCGGCGGACGGTAGGTTGGCTTTCTGTGAAAGCGATCATTTTGGCGTAATCTTCCGCTTCCGATTGCGCCCAGGATGCCCCGTCGTCATAAAAGTGTTCCCATACGCCGACGATCTCTGGGCTTGGACGGACGTGTTCTGGAAGCGCCATCCCGTGATACCCGTAATTGCTCGCTGCGTCTGCGCAGGCGTCGAGTGCCTGCAGCAGCTCCGCCTCTGCTTCCTGGGATAACCCAAGACCAAGCAAAAGCCGGAAGCGGGCAACATGGATCTCTGCCTCGTATAAATAGGCCATGGTTTTCTCCTGCGATTGGAATGGCCGGGTTGGACCGGCCGGATTGTGGTGCGTGCCCGCTTTCAGTCCATCTGTACGATGGTCAGGTCGCGGTCTGTTCGGTCTCCCAGCGCGTGTGCCGCTTCGTCGAGAAGCGGTAAAAAGCGGGTAGCGAGGTTTTGGTCCTCAAAGCCCTGCGTCTTGGTACACCAATACCCGTAACCGGTCTTGGCCTGCTCGGACGGTGAGTACCATACCCACTTCTTGGCAAAGGCCTCTCCGGAAACGTAGGTCTCATTCACGACGCTGTCGTCCAGCTCGGGAATCGTCCGTTTCGATGAAAATACTCCATCGATGATTCGGCTGCTGGAACGCAAGGTCTGGACCAGATCGATGACCTGTCCGAGCGAGAAGTCTTCCAGGTCCGTTTCGTCGTCGACAAAAAGCGAGAGGGCGATGATGGAAGCCACGATCACACCTCCCGGACGCTTTTCAGAGCGGCGTAGATCTTGTAGAGATCTTCTTGATCCACCGACGAAAGCAAGAATTCGCCATCCCCGTACTTTGCGATCATCTCGTCCACGCCGTAATACTTTGTACCCGGATCGAGCACGCACAGGACGTCGGATTGCGGTAAGTCCCGCAGGTAGTCACGGAAGGCCGGGATCAGCTTTTTGTAGCTTCCGGGATGGGTCAACTCCGTCTCCCAAATGCTGGAGACGTAGTCGCCCAGGATGCGGTATTGCCATTCTGGACGGCCCAGAATCTTCCCATCGGCATCGATTCGGACGAACCAATTGTCGGACGATGGCCGGAGTTTGAGCACCTTGCCAAAATTCACTTGCGGAAGTTCAGCAGATTTCTTTGGTTGGTAGCCCAAATCTGGACACGGTTCCAACAGGGGTCTGCCCTCGTCGCTGAATGGCAGCTTCACAAACCAATTGATACGCGGAACATCGTAATGATTCCGCAAGATGGCCGGCGTGCCTCGCTCCTGGAGCGTGTTCAGGATGCGGTCTACCGTCTCTTTGTCCCAAGAGGAAATGTGAAGCGGCATGTCCGGATCCAGCGGAAGTGGCTGTTTCAAAGCATTGAGCGCGGACTTGATATAGCGCTCTGGCGTCATCTTCCTGTCTGGACTGTTGAGATCGCCCCCACACGTGTCTGCCGCAAAGGCAAAAACGGTTTTAATGGCGTCTGGCAACTTGCCAATGAAGGTAGTGCTCAGATGCCGCGTGTGGGGGTAAACATTGCTCTCGTAGGTGACTTCCCCGAGAGCGTAAACCACGTCGTCACCGTCTCGGAAAGCGGCGGCGACCCGTTTGCAGGTATATGTGACAGACATAATGTGCTCCTGTTTGGATTGGATTGCTGGATACCCAGCGATGGGTATTTCAGGGAGAGCGTGATGCTCGTCCCTGTTTTGGGTGCTTGAGGATATTCGCCTTCAGGTTGACCCGACACTTTCGCCGAAGACGCCCGCGGGGAGAAGCCTGAGTCGGCTCCTCCTAGACGGACAGTTGATGGTGTTGAGCCAACAGATCGCGCCCCAAACGGCAGAGCTTCTTGTGGATCTCTTGGGCTTCTTCCCAATAGTCCACCGCGGCCCCGAGGACCTGGCAGAGCCTTATGGTTATGCGATAGTCGCGCTGGATCTCGCAGATGCGGTCCAGGCGGTCTGTGATGCTTTGGGTGGATTGCGGCCGCGGCATGGCCAATAGCTCCCTGGCCGCCGCGACGCATTGGTCGAGGTTTCGCATGGATGCCTCCGGAAAAATGGGCATGAAAAAGCCCGCGGTGATCGCGGGCTTGGCGTGGGGTGGCCAGGAGCGCTAGGCGCTTCCTGGCTGGTTTATCAAGATCCCGGCGTCAGGCGCCGGAATGGTTCGAATCGTGCTTCTTGTTCTTGTCCGCTCGGTGCTTGGCCTGCCAATCGGCCATCTTACCAAGGCGAAGATGATGACCGAGATGGCGATGGACGAAAAGAATATGGTGTTGTCGATACTCATTGTGTGCCTCCATTCGGCAAGATTGCCGTGGCAACGCCCTGAGCCAGAGCCCATGCAATTACTCCTTCTATGATAGCCAAATAATGGTCGTCTGTATAGCCGGAGTATGCAAGCACTCCGGCCACGCCACGACCCAATAGAGAGAGCTCATGGCTCAATTTTTGGAGCCTTGTAGCGGTGAAAAAACCCTTTATCTCCATTGGGTTCTCCGATTGCTGGGGAGTTTGTCGAGCCAGTTCTCCCACCGGCGCCACAGGTGCGGTCGGCGGCGGATGTTCTTCTCGAGTTCCTCTCGGGTGAGGCCGTCCTCGACAAAGGTGAGGAACAGCTGGTCGAGCAGGCTGTTGTGCCGCGATGCGGCATAAAACATCTGTTCCTGGGTTGCGCAAGCAGACGCAGAGCGTCGTGCCGCAACCGTTTCCGGTGCAGACAT
>NZ_CP005986.1:2685000-2777717 GCF_000175575.2 Acidithiobacillus caldus ATCC 51756 | reverse complement strand
TCGGGTTAAGCTAGAGCGGCATCCCCAGCCGCAGGAGAATCGTCTTGGCAGCGTCGCGCCGGAGTACTGGCTCTCGGACCATAGTCATCACCGGCGCCGGGACGGGCATTGGCAGAGCCCTTGCCCTGGCCTACGCCGATCCCTCTGCGCGCCTTCTACTCATCGGCCGGCGTCTGCCGGAATTGGAGCAAACGGCAGCAGCGGCTCGCCAGTGCGGTGCCGATGTGGAGATCGGTCAGGCGGATGTCACCGACGCCGCCGCGCTGGATCGCCTCGCCCGGCGCTGCCACGAGCGCTTCGGACCCATTTCCGTGCTGGTCGCCAACGCCGGTATCAGTCACGGCACCCTAAGCAGCGAACCGGCGGACCGGGTGATGTTCGCGCGCATAGTCGCCACCAATCTCGTCGGCGTCGAGTATACCGTCAGCGCCTTCCTGCCCTACCTGGCAACGGGGGCGCGGATAGCCGGGATCGCCAGTATTGCTGGCCTGCGCGGTTTACCCGGGGCGAGTGCCTACTGTGCCTCCAAGGCTGGTCTCATCACTTACCTCGAAAGCCTGCGCCTCGAGCTGCGTCCGCGCGCTATTCGTGTCTGCTGCATAGCTCCCGGGTACATCGCTACCCCCATGACGGCGGAAAATACCTACCCCATGCCCTGGCTGATGCCCGTGGAGCGGGCAGCCCGGCGTATGCGGCGGGCCATAGACAGGGGTCGACCCTGGCTGGTGGTTCCGTGGCAGATGGCCTGGGTGGGCCGCCTGCTGCGGATTCTGCCCATCCCCATCTTCGATTTTGTCTTTGCCCGAGCGCCCACGAAAGCCCGCACTGTGGCCCAGAAATCGCCGGATCCAAAAAGTTTTCCACATGCCGGTCGCCACGAAGTTGAGGGCGATAGTTAGACTGATACTTCCGAAGATCTATACAAAATATTGAAAAAAAAAGAATTAATTTTTCGATCCGCTTTTTTGACGGCGCCTGAGCAAGACATACCGCCTTACTCCGCTTTCGTCCACAAAGTTATCCACAGAAAGACCCCCGCCGTGGCGGGGGTCCGTGGGTCAGCTAGGCCGCAGCCGTGCCTGCCGCCGCACGCGGTTTGAGGAACCACATCTGGACGAGGCTTAGGAACATCTCTAGAAGCGCTATGGGACAGGACAGCGCCCCGCCGACGAGCACCAGCCAAACGAAAGCGGGGTTCTGATGGGTCAGGAACCAGCCGGAAAAATCCACCAGCATGGCGATGAAGGGCAGGACGATGAGGATAAGCTTGGGAAGCGTGGGGAAGCGCGCCTTGCTGAAGATCCAGCCGGCAATCCAGAAGATCACCCCGAGCATGGTCAGGTGTACCATACCGTTCAAGAGCATGGACGTCAGACTCATGCCGGTATCCACCTGGGCCACTTTCTTCACATCCGCGTAACTTGCCAAGGGCGGATTGTGCAACTGTTTGCTCATCTCGACACTGTGGCACTTCAGGCAATTGGCAGCAATGAGGGGCTTGATCTGACTTTCGTACTCCGCCTCGGTCTCGCCGTTGGCAATCCAGTGATCCACCGCCGCCGTCATCTTGGGCTTTTCGGCTGCAGGCATGCCGGAAAAGTCCATCATCCTCGGTAGCACCGACTGTAAGGTGCTGGAGCTACGATCTCCGTAGTAATGGACGACGACGGCGTGTACCGTCAACCCATTCTTACCACCTACTGTAAGGTAAACATAGGCTTCCGCCACCAATAGGCCCAAACCGACCAAAAAAATGAAGCCCGTGTGTACCAATTTTTCTGCTAAACTCAGTTCCGGCAATTGCCGCATTGGGTTACCCTCCCTATCCAGGCTTTTCTGCGATGTTATCAGCCACCGAGACTAGCAATTTCCCTGCCTGCTCCAGCCGATTCCGGGACCACGCAGCGTGATGCCACAAGCGCCGCTCGTTCTCAGCATTGCTGCTGCCGATCCCAGCAGTGGCGCCGGCTTGCAGGCCGATCTGCTGACCGGCGCGGCGCTGGGTGTGCATGTCTGTACGGCGCTGGCGGCCTGGACCATCCAGGACTCCCGCGACGTTGTCCGCGTCACGGCCTTGCCGGGGACCGATCTGGCGGCACAGTTGCAGGTGTTGGCAGCGGATTGTTCCTTTTCTGCCGTCAAGATAGGCCTGTTGGGCAGCGCCGAGAACGCCAGAGTCGTCGCGCGCTTTCTGGACGCACATCCGAAACTGCCGGTGGTCCTCGATCCCATCCTGCGGGCGGGAGGTGGACGGGCCGTCAGCGATGCCGAGCTTCGTGGCGTACTCGTCGACGAGCTCCTCCCGCGTGCCACCGTCGCCACACCCAATGCTCCCGAGGCACTGCAATTGAGCGGCTGCGACGAGCTCGAGGCGGCGGCACGGCGGCTTCTGGCGACGGGTCTCGCGCATCTGCTCATCAGCGGGGGGCACGGTACGGATCCCAGGCGCATACGCAGCCGCCATTACCGCGCAGACGGTGTCCTCAGCTGCGTGGAGCAGCCGCGTCGGCCTGGCCAATTCCACGGCACCGGCTGTACTCTCGCCACGGCCATTGCTGCCGGCCTCGCCCTGGGCCGAGCGCCCGATGAGGCCATCCCCACTGCCCTGGCATTCACGGCTGCCGCCGTCGCCGCTGCCTACCGGGTCGGCGCTGGACAAGCCTTTCCCGATCGGTGCAGCGCCCTCAGGCCGCTCGGGGAGAGGCGGGCATGACGACCACGGCCATTGCCGGCGTTTACGGCATCACGGACAGCACCCTCATGCCGGGGGATGCGCTGCTGTGCAAGAGCGAGGCGGCCCTGCGCGCCGGCCTGCGCATCCTCCAGTATCGGGACAAGAGCGATGACGCGGCGCGGCGTCTGAGGGAGGCGGCGGCGCTCCACGCCCTCTGCCGGGACTATGGCGCCCTTTTCGTCGTCAACGACGACGCCGCACTGGCAGCGAAGATCGCCGCTCCGGCCCTGCACGTCGGACGTGAGGATGCCCCTTTGGCAGAACTGCGGCGCCACTTTGGCGGCTCCCTGTGTATCGGTGTGTCGTGTTACGATGACCTTGCGCGGGCTGAGCGGGCGCAGGCGGAGGGTGCGGACTATGTCGCCTTCGGTGCCTTTTTCCCCTCTCCCAGCAAGCCGGACACGAGCCGGGCACCCCTGCACCTGTTGCGGGAAGCGCGTCGGCGCCTGCAGGTGCCCGTGGTCGCCATCGGCGGTATCCGGGCGGACAACGGCGCCGACCTGCTAGCGGCGGGTGCCGATGCCCTTGCCGTCATCTCCGCCCTGTTTGGATCCGCTGACGTGGCAGCAGCAATGCGGCGCCTGCAGGCGCTTTTCGTACTAGCCGGTGGCTCGCAAACGATGGAGGAATCGTGAAGACAGTTCACTCTGCAGAACTCTTCAGCACTGCCCAGGAAGTCATCCCCGGCGGGGTCAACTCGCCGGTCCGAGCTTTTCGCGGCGTGGGCGGCGACCCCCTGTTCATGGATCACGCCCAAGGCCCCTACCTCTGGGATGTGGATGGTCAGCGCTACATCGATTACGTGGGATCCTGGGGACCCATGATCCACGGCCACGCCCACCCGGAGATACTCGAGGCGGTGGCGGAAGTGGCGCGCAGGGGGTTGAGTTTCGGGGCACCGACGGCCATCGAAGTGCGCATGGCGCAGATGGTCTGCGATCTCGTTCCCAGCATCGAGATGGTGCGCATGACCTGTAGTGGAACCGAGGCAGTCATGTCGGCGGTGCGGCTGGCCCGGGGGGTGACCCGTCGCGACAAGATCGTCAAGTTCGAAGGCAACTACCACGGCCACAGCGACAGTCTGTTGGTGAAGGCCGGTTCCGGTGCACTGACCCTGGGACAGCCTTCCAGCGCCGGCGTGCCAGAGGAACTGAGTCGAGATACCCTGGTGTTGCCCTACAACGATCTGGCCGCCGTCACCGAAATCCTGGAGCAATGGGGATTCGATATCGCGGCCATCATCGTCGAGCCCATCGCCGGCAACATGGGTTGTGTGCCGCCGGCGGAAGGTTTCCTGGAGGGGCTGCGCGCGCTCTGCGACCGCTTTGGCAGCCTCCTCATCTTCGATGAGGTGATGACCGGCTTTCGGGTAGCTGCCGGAGGCGCGCAGGCCCTGTATGGTGTGCGTCCCGATATCACCACCCTCGGCAAGATCATCGGCGGCGGTCTGCCCGTGGGGGCCTTGGGTGGCAGCCGGGCCATTCTGGATCAGCTAGCGCCCAACGGGCCGGTCTATCAGGCGGGAACCCTGGCAGGCAATCCACTGGCCATGGCCGCGGGTCTGAAGACCCTGGAGCTTTTGCAGCAGCCCGGTTTCCACGCCCGCCTTGCGACAAACACCGAAGTGCTGTGCAGCGGTCTCAAGGCGCAAGCGGCACAGAAGGGTATCGCCCTCGAGGTCAATGCCGTGCCGGGTATGTTCGGGATATTCTTCAGCGACCGCCCAGTGCGCAACTTTCAGGACGTGATGGCCGCCGACACGGAGCGTTACGCCCGCTTCTTCCACGCCCTCCTGGGGCAGGGCGTCTACCTTGCCCCCAGTGCCTTCGAGGCCGGTTTTCTCTCGGCAGCCCACGACGAGACGGTCATCGCCCGTACCCTCGAGGCCACCGAGAAAGCCTTTGCCACCTTGTAAAAACCCTTGAGTTTCCGGAGGAGCGAAACACCATGGCTACCCTGTTCACGCGCATCATCAACGGTGAGATACCGGCAGAAAAGATCCTGGAGGACGAGCACTACCTCGCCTTCCTGGACATTCGTCCCATTCATCCGGGGCACACCCTGGTCGTCCCCAAGCGTGAGCACGATTATCTTTTCACGCTGGACGACGCCACCCTGGCGGGCCTCCTGCCCTTCGCCAAGCGGGTGGTGCCGGCCATCGAAAAAGTGACGGGTTGTCTACGCGTGGGGGTGATGGTGGCCGGACTCGAGGTCCCGCACACGCACGTACACCTGGTGCCCATGAACGCCATCAGCGATCTCAATTTTGCTCTGGCTCGAGAAAGCAGTGCCGAAGAACGCGCCGCCATGGGCAGATCCCTACGAGCGGCCCTTGCGCGGTAGCGCCTGCGCCAGGGCACACGCCCAGCGCAAGAGCGCGGTCGGCGTTTTGGTTCTGGTCAGTCTGATCGCTCTGGGGTTCGCGCCGGAAAAGGTAGAAGCGGCACGCAAGAGCGCTGCTCATTGCCCCGATCGCGTCGACATCAACAGCGCTGATCTTGCTACCTTGCGCTGTCTATCGGGAATCGGCGAAAAGCGCGCCCAGGCTATCCTGGATTACCGTGAACGGCATGGCGTTTTCACCGGTCCTGCGGCGTTGGCGGCAGTGGTCGGTGTCAAACTCGCCGCCAAGGTGCGGCCAAAGATCCGAGTCAGCCCGCCCTGATCGCCGCCATGGTCTGTCAGACTGCGCCGGTGGACGGGTTTGGTGACCTGCATAAGTTCACAAACCTTTGGCACTTCTTTGGCGAGGGAGGAGTGCCATGCAGGTTCAACATGTCGGGTACCGGATCCGAGGGTTTTACCGGGTAGCGGGCTTGGGGCATCGTTGGGAGATGACTCCGAAAGATGCACAAGAACGACTCAGAATTGTACAGTTCTGGGACAAACACGGTTTGGTGGCCGCCTGCGATGCCTTTGGGGTGTCCCGAAGGACGCTCTATCGGTGGCGAGCGGCCTTGAAGGCCGAAGGCGGCAATCCCGCCGCCCTGGCCAGCCAGTCCAGCGCGCCCAAACGCCGACGCAGCCCCAAGACCGACCCCAGGCTGGTAGCGGAAATCCGGCGGCTACGTATTCTTCACCCCAATCTCGGCAAGGACAAGCTGCACGTCCTGCTGCGCCCCTGGTGTGCGGAGAAGGGTATCGCGCTGCCATCGGTGTCCACCCTCGGCAGAATCATCGCCCGTGCACCGGATAAAATGCGCCACAGCCCCGCGCGCCTCGATGCCCGTGGTCGCCCCAAGCCTATGCAGCGTTCTCGCAAGCCGCGCAAGCCCAAGGGGGTGGCCACCACTGCCTTGCAGTGCCTGGCGGTGGACACTATCGAGCGGGTTCGCGACGGGCTGAAACGCTACCTCGTCACCTTCATCGACCCAGCCAGCGCCTTTGCCTTGGCCGTCGCTTTACCCAGCAAAGCCACACGCCACACCCAGGCGGCCCTCGCCGCCGTCCTGGATCTGCTCCCGCAAAAGCCCCAGGTGCTGCTCTCCGACAACGGCTCCGAGTTTGAGGCGGGCTTCGCCCAAACCCTCACGGAACAGCAGATCGCCCGTTGGTATACCTACCCCAAGACCCCAAAAATGAATGCCCATGCCGAACGCTTCAATCGCACCATCCAGGAATCCTTCGTCGACTACCACGAAGACCTGCTCTTCACCGACCTCGCCCGCTTCAACCAAAAACTCGCCGAGTGGCTCGTCTTCTACAACGCCGAACGACCACACCATCGACTCGGCCAACAACCACCGCTATCCTTCCTCCTGCAACATCAGCCCCAGTGCCAAAGGTGGTGGACGCATACATGACCTTGCACCGGCGCGCAGGAGCCACTATCATCTAAGGCTCAGTGGTGGCTGTAGCTCAGCAGGTAGAGCCCCGGATTGTGATTCCGGTTGTCGTGGGTTCGAGCCCCATCAGCCACCCCATCAACGTCATTCCACCTTGCCCGTGATGTGGCATCAAAGGGTTCAGCGTCCGGGCCGGCCCCCGTTCTGGGGATGCCGAAGTCTCCCTGCGTGCCGGGCGACCTTTTGCATCGGTACGAGGTAACCACTCTGAGTTCGTCGAGTTTGGCCCATACCTCTGTCGTTCGCCTCAACCCGCTGTGCTTCTTGAGATCTCAACAGTTGCCTCTCCCCCTAAAAATGGTATTTGAAATAAAATCGATTACTGAAATACGGATTGGTATAGTGGGGATAACCGGCGCGATTACCGGCCACCGATATATCGGTATAATCGGCGACGGTCAAACCTTTCAGCACAGACGATAGGTCGTAGGAAAAACCCACATCCATAGACCAGAGGTTCTGATTGGGGATGGCCTCTCCGGTGGGAAATCCGTAAGCCCCATTGTAGGTGTAGACGCTGCCACCGTAGCCATATCGCACCAGGTAGCGAATGAAGCTGGCACTGATCTGCAGCTTTTTCGCCAACAACGAAAAATTGGAGGTGATTCCGTAAGCAAAACCCGGGCCGTAGTCCGAGATGCCCGTCTGCATGGTGGTGGTGTACAGCGTCCCGGAAAGATCGTTGTAGGGGTGGAGCATACCGCCGTGGCGGAAGGCACTGTAGTTGACGGGGCTATAGTCATAGACCAGGGCAACGCTGTCGCGATTATCGTTGAAAGCGTAGCCGAGCTTCGCGCCATAGACTTCGGCTCGGACGGACGTCGCGTTCAATTCGGGTAAATAGCCACCGGTACCCGAAGTCCCCTGACTTACCACTTGAAAGCCGGCAAAAAGGCTCTGTCCGGAGCTCAGCGGGTGACGCAGATCCGCCTGTCCGTAAAAGAGCGTAGAAAAGCCGTAGAAATTATAATACCAAGCCTGTAGGGCGAAGGGGTTACCCACCACTGCTCCGGCGTAGCGTGCGCCCAGGACGTAAAAGCCGTTGTTGTGGGTGCTGCTATACCGGTTACCGGTGGTGAACTCCGGTGAGTAGCGACTCTCGTAGCTGTACATGCGCCCGGCAAAGACGCTCAAGGTGGCGGGTGATCCGGCCAACTGTAGGGGTCCGGTGCCAGACCATTGATCGGCCTTGCCGCCGCCGATGATGTCGATGACCGTCGCTACGCCAGTGAAAGCGCGCGGGCTGAAGGTATAATAGTCCATGTTGACGTAGGGTGTCTGAATGAACAGGCGGCCGCCGCGCAGCACCACCGGTCCGTAGGTATACTGCAGATAGGCATTGCGCAATGCCGCCATGCCGTGACTGGGATAGGGGCCGGTCAGTTCTGGATCGTTGTGCAGATAAAAGCCAGTCCAGGTGGCGAAATTTGCGGCCACACCCACACTCAGGCCATACAGCTCTGGGCTGTGGATGTAAACGTGCCCGCCAATGGCGTTGGCGTGCGTGTCTTCCTGGCTGTGGCCATGGTTCAGGTAACTGAAATTGATCAGACCGACCATGGCGTCGATCTTGGTCTCAGGCAAGAGTTTATGAATGAACTGGGCCGGTGGCGACAAGGTGTTGTCGTTCCCTGGGTCTGCCCCCAAAGCCAAGGGGGCGCTCCCGGCAAGTGCCAAGGCGAGCACGAACCGCAAACACCCGCGATTATCGGAATGTGGTTTTTTGGACTCTGTGAATCTCCGATGCTTTTCCATTCCTTCCTCCGATAAGACCGATCATCCCCCCGCGTACGGCGTCTTTGATATGGGACGGGCACCGGTCTCAGATAAGAACCCCTCTGGCGTTCGGTATAGTTCAGCCCAGGGTATTCAGCAAGGGATTTATCCACAGATAAAATCTATTGATATTGAATGGGGATAATTAAATATAATAGTCGATTATTATCATATGCGGATGGGCTTGTGCGAGCGCCACGGCGATCTTGCCCAGGGCATACGGTGCGAGGGCATTGGCGCATACCAACCAGTCGGTGTTAATATGGCCATCCTTCTTTTTCAGTAGGAGTTGCCGGTATGGATGTCATCACCGCAGTGCAAAAGCGTCGGGCTACCAAGTCCTTTGATCCCCACCATCCCTTGTCGCCGGAGACGCGCCGGGTGCTCTTGGAGACGGCAGCGCTCGCGCCCAGTGCTTACAACATCCAACATTGGCGCATCCTGGACGTCCAGGATCCGCAACTGCGGTCCGCCATCCGCGAGGTGGCCTGGGGGCAGGCGCAGGTAACCGATGCCTCGGCGCTTTTCACTCTCTGCGCCGACCTAAAGGCCTGGGAGGAGTCACCGGCGCGCTACTGGGCAACGGCTCCCCAACCCGTCCAGGATTTCCTTTTGCCCAAGCTGGACGAGTACTACCGCGGCAAGGCGCAGGTGGCGCGCGATGAGGCCATGCGCAGTCTCGGCATCTTCGGCATGACCCTGATGCTGGTGGCACAGGACCTGGGTCTGGACAGCTGCCCCATGGACGGTTTTGACTTTGACGCTGTCGCCCGGCTGATTCACCTGCCCGAGGATTATGCCATCGGGTACATGATCGCCGTGGGCAAGGGGGTGGGTAACGATTGGCCGCGCAATCGCCTTCCCGTCCGTGACTGGTTGCACACGGACCATTTCTGACCCTGGGGCATCCGCCCCGCCTAGATTTATGCCCCCATTTGCGGCAGACTCAGGCCTTTCCAAAACGTCTTGGAGCCTATGTCTGCCCAGATACATGTCCTGGTTCTGCACGGTCCGAACCTGAATCTGCTGGGTCGCCGGGAGCCGGATCATTACGGACGAACGACCCTGGCCGAGATCGATGCCCGTCTGAAAACCGAGGCCGAAGGCCGCGGCTGGCTCCTGCATAGCCTGCAAAGCAATGCCGAGCACGTCTTGGTGGATGCCGTGCAGCAGGCGCCGACACAGGGTGTCACCCACATCGTTCTCAATCCGGCCGCCTTCACCCACACCAGTGTCGCCCTGCGCGATGCCCTTGCGGCGGTGGCCATTCCCTTCATCGAAGTGCATCTGTCCAACATCCACGCGCGCGAACCCTTCCGCCGTCATTCCTACTTTTCCGACATCGCCAGCGGACTCATCACGGGTCTTGGCGCGGAGGGGTATTCCCTGGCCCTGGACGCCATAGCGCGGCGCTTCGCTACCGGTAACGGATTTCCCAATGCCTAAAAACATTCCACGAGGAAGGAACATGGATATTCAATTCATCCGACGGCTGACCGAGCTTCTACAAAAGAGCGGCATCGACGAGATCGAGGTGGTGGAGGGCGACAGCAAGGTGCGCATCACGCGTCACCTGCCCCAAACCAGTGCCACTCCCACGTCGCTACCGCCCTACGCCTACCTGCCCATGGGCCAGACGGGCGCTATGACGGCCGCGGCAGGGAGTGCTCCCGCGGCGGAGTCGCCCGCTAAAACCAGCGAGGCGGAGGGTGGCGTACCGCAGGGTTATATGATCAAGTCGCCCATGGTGGGCACCTTCTATCGCGCGCCCGCCCCTGAGGCACCTCCCTTCGTGGAAGAGGGACAGCTGGTGAAGGCTGGGCAGACTCTGTGCATCATCGAGGCCATGAAGCTGCTCAATGAGATCGAGGCCGATGTTTCGGGCAAGATCGTGAAAATCCTCGTGGGCAACGGACAACCCGTGGAGTATGGCGAGCCCCTGTTCATCATCGCCCCCGAGTCTTGACATGTTTGGCAAGATCCTCATTGCCAACCGCGGCGAGATTGCCCTGCGCGTGCAGCGCGCCTGTCGTGAGCTGGGGATTCGTACCGTAGCGGTGCATTCCGAGCCCGACCGCGACCTCATGCACGTGAAGCTAGCCGACGAGTCCGTTTGCATCGGTCCTGCACCCAGCGATCGCAGTTATCTGAACATCCCCGCCGTCATCGCCGCCGCCGAGGTCACCGATGCCGAGGCGATTCACCCGGGCTACGGGTTTTTGTCCGAGAATGCCGATTTTGCCGAGCGGGTGGAGAAGAGCGGCTTTGCCTTTATCGGTCCGCGACCCGAGACCATCCGTCTCATGGGCGACAAGATTGCCGCCAAGCAGGCCATGCTCAAGGCTGGCGTGCCCTGCGTGCCCGGATCCGACGGCCCTCTGCCCGATGCGCCCGAGGCCATCAAGGCCCTCGCCCGGGAGATCGGCTATCCGGTCATTCTCAAGGCGGCAGGTGGCGGCGGCGGGCGTGGCATGCGGGTGGTGCACACCGAGGCGCACCTCATGAATGCCGTCAACCTGACCCGGGCGGAGGCGGCGCGTGCCTTCGGAAATCCAGTCCTGTACATGGAAAAATTCCTGGAGACGCCGCGGCACATCGAATTTCAGGTGCTGTGTGATGCCCACGGACATTGTATTCACCTGGGCGAGCGCGACTGTTCCACGCAACGGCGGCATCAGAAGGTCATCGAGGAGGCGCCGGCGCCCGGTATCCACCCGGAGCAGCGCGAGCGCATCGGTGCTGCCGTGGTGCAGGCCTGTGAGCTCATGGGTTACCGCGGTGCCGGTACCATCGAGTTCCTCTACGAGCCCGTCAGCGAGACCTTCTATTTCATCGAGATGAATACCCGCGTCCAGGTGGAGCATCCGGTGACGGAAGCCATCACCGGGATCGACATCGTCAAGGCCCAGATCCGCGTGGCTGCAGGACTGCCGCTGGGCTTGCGCCAGGCAGACGTCGTTCTGCGCGGTCATGCCCTGGAGTGTCGGATCAACGCCGAGGATCCCGAGCGTTTCGTCCCCTCGCCAGGGCAGGTCACCGCATGGCACGCCCCGGGCGGTCCTGGCATCCGCGTCGACAGTCACCTCTACGCGGGCTATCGCGTGCCGCCCTTCTACGACTCCATGATCGCCAAGGTCATCGCCCACGGAGGTAGTCGCGAAGAGGCCCTGCAGCGCATGCGCAGCGCCCTGCGGGAGACCAGTATCGAGGGCATCCAGAGCAACATCGCTCTGCACCGGCGTATTCTCGACGATGGGCAGTTTGCTGCCGGCAGCGTTCACATCCATTATCTCGAGGCACTCCTGGATCTATGAGCGCAGCGTGGTGGCAGCTGGTGATGGACATTCCCGAGCCGGAAGTAGCGGAAATCGAGGCGGAACTGCTCGAAGCAGGTGCCGTGGCCGTCAGTTTTCTCGAGCCGGAGGATGCCACTGCGGTTTTTGCGGCGGGTCAGTATTGGCCCAACACGCGCTGCGAGGCCCTCTTCGATGCCGCGGTCTACCCTCGTGAAGCACTCGAGATGTGGCTTGCGCGTCGCCCCTGGACCGATTTTCATCCACGGCTGGAGATGGTCGTCGATCGCGATTGGGTGGGGCTGACGCAGGCGGCCTTCCCTGCCCGACGCTTCGGCCGGCTGTGGATAGCCCCCTCCTGGACCGAGCTCCCGGCCCAGGATCTCGTTCTGCGTCTGGATCCTGGCCAGGCCTTTGGCACCGGCGCCCACGCCACCACGGCCCTGTGTCTGCAGTTTCTCGAAGCGCAGGTCAAGGGCGGCGAGACCCTCATGGATTATGGCTGCGGTTCGGGTATTCTGGCCATCGCCGCCCTGCTCTTGGGTGCCCATCGGGCCATTGGCGTGGACAACGATCCGCTGGCCTTGCAGGTAACCGGCGAGAATGCGGAAAAGAACGGCGTTGCCCATCGCCTGCAGCGGTACCTTCCAGAACAGGTTCCGCCCATGCAGGTGCCCTTGTTGGTGGCCAACATTCTGGCCAACCCGCTGGTGGAGCTCGCGCCAACCTTGGTTGGATACCTGGCGCCGGGCGCTACCCTCGTGCTGTCGGGGCTCTTGCCGGAGCAGGAGCCCTTTGTGCGGGCCGCCTACGCCGATGCCATAGAGTTCGCTGAACCCATCCGTGCCGACGGCTGGTCCCTGCTCTCAGGACGCAGAAAGTCACCGGAATATCCCTCGGAGTCTCGTCATGGAAGTCACCTGTCCGCGTTGTGAGTCCACTTTTGCCGTCGAACCCCGAGCCCTGCGCCAGCACCAGGGTCTCGTGCGCTGCACCGTCTGTCAGCAGGTTTTCCGGGTGGAGTTGGCGGCCCTGGCGACCAGCGCAGAGGATGGCAGTAGTGGCTCGCGCTGGGGTCGACGACTGCTGCTCACGCTGATAGCGCTCCTGGTCCTGGTGCTCATCGTGCAGGTGCTCTGGTGGACGCGCAGTTATGCCTATGCTGCCACTTCGACACCGGTGCGCCAGGCGTTGCTGAGTGCGGCGGCTCGTCTGGATGTCCAGATCCCCTGGCCCGGGCCCAACCGCGAGATCCGCATCGTGCAAAGCTCCGTCGAGCCACTTCCCGATCGTCTGGCGGAAATTCGCGGGAAAATCCGCAACGACGCCCATCTCGTACAGGCCTATCCGGTCATTCAGGTCACGCTGAGCAACAGCTATGGAGGCACCATTGCCCGTCTGGAGTTCCAGCCCAGTGAGTACCTCGGTCCGGACCGGCACGCGGCCGATGGTTTCGTTCCTGGGGAAGATGTGTCTTTTCTTCTGCGCAGTCCCAAACTGGTGGCCGCACCGGGCTATCAGGTCACCTTGTTGAGTCGGCCATGACCAGGGACGCACGGCTATGAGCAGGCCGTCGCTGCACGACTGTGTGCGTAGCGTCGTCGAGGAGTATCTGGATGATCTGCACGACGAGGCGCCCCTGGCCCTGCACGAGCGCGTTTTGGCCGAGGCGGAGCGGGCCCTCTTGCAGACGGTGATGCAGCGCGCCGAGGGGCGGCGTGTCGTTGCCGCCGCTTGGCTCGGTATCAATCGCAATACCCTGACCAAGAAGCTGCAGCGTTACGGACTCGACAACTGAATGACCTGCGGACCCCGCACCGGCATGGGCACAGGGCTGCGGTTGCTTGGACTCCCGTTAAACTGCTGACCGGCAAACTGCCCACCGACAAACTGCTGGTAGTAGGCGAGTACCCTGGGGACATAATTCTGAGTCTCCCGATAGGGTGGGACGGTATAGCCCGCCTGCACCACGGCTTGGGGTCCGGCATTGTAGGCGGCAATGGCAAGTTTCAGGTCGCCACCAAAACGTTTGATGAGGTGCGCCAGGTAAGCCGTGCCACCCTCGATATTTTCCACGGGACTAAAGGCGTCGCTCACACCGAAGCGGCTGGCCGTTGCCGGCATCAACTGCATCAGGCCCATGGCGCCTTTGGGTGAGACGGCAGCGCTGTTGAAACCGGACTCGGCGCGGATGACGGCATTGATGAGGGCGGCGCTGACGCCAAAGCGCTCAGCGGCGCGGTCGACGATGGGCTGCAGTTCCTTTTGGGCGATGGGATTGACCGTACGCGGCGGCGTGGCCACTGTGGTTACGTTGCGCGTGCGCATGACCATTCGATACGGCTTCTGTTTCTGTGGTATGTTGGTCAGGTGGATGACACCATTCGCATCGGTATAGGCGTAGATGTCGGCCTGGACCGGCATGGCGGCCAGAATCCCAAGACAGCTTGCCAGCCCAAGCCAGAATTTCATTTGATTACCCGTAAGCTGGGTCGCTCGTTGCCGCCCGCGCTACTACCGCCCTTGTCTCTGGCTGCGTCGGGCTCCGGTTCCTGGGGCAGGGTGGGTTCTGGAAAACCCATCCCCTCCTGCGTCTCGGCGGCATAAATGGCCAATACCGCGGCCATGGGAATATCGATACGACGGGCTACACCGCCAAAGCGAGCCTGAAATTGGATCCAGGAATCGGCCATCTGCAGTCCTTGGGTTGCCGAAGGCGAGATATCCAGAACGATGCGACCATCGCGGTCATAGCCCGGCGGTACCGCCACGCCCGGATAATTGACCAGAACCAGCAGATATGGGGTCAGGTCCTGTTCCAGACACCACGCGTAGATGGCCTGCAAAAGGTGGGGTTTGGCAGATTCCGGCAACACCATGTGACTCCCGAGCACGTCTCCTTCCTCCTTTTTAGACCAGATTCCCACCGTTGCAAGCCCAGCGCCGCCCTTGCGACTTTCCCATGGTATTCTAAAATACGTTTAAGTCTCAAAACAAAGATTTCGGCCGCAGGGTCATTTCATCCCACTGGAGGGAAACATGTTGTTTGGTTCGGTTGAGTATCGTCGCATCCTGGCCTACGGTGTGGCAGCGGCGGGCGTAGTGGCCCTGTCCGGCTGTGCAGCGACTCAGGTAGCCCTTGAACACCGCAATCTCGACGTCCAGACCAAGATGTCCAACACCATCTTTTTGAACCCCGTACCGCCGTCCGAGGAGGCCGTTTACGTCCAGTTCAAGAACACCTCGGACAAGAATTTGGACGTGGCGGCTCTGGAGCAGGAAATCGACGCCAACCTGACGAGCCAGGGCTATCGTATCGTCCCCTACAATGAAGCGCACTACCTGCTGCAGATCAATGTGCTGTCCGTGGGCAAGATGTCTCAGGCGGCGGCCCAGAAATCCCTCACCGACGGTTATGGCGGGGCTGCCTTCGGCGCTCTTGCCGGCGGCACCATCGGCCAGAGCTACACGGGTGCAGGCGCCGGTGCCCTGGTGGGCGGTGCCATCGGTTTGATCGCCGATTCCATGGTCAAGAACACCACCTACGCCATGATTACGGACGTCCAGGTGGCGGAGCGGAGCAAGGCGCCGGTATCGCAGCAGACCAACGCCAACCTGCAGCAGGGCACCAGTACCACCACGACGCAGGAAGTCGCTGGTACGGGCCACTGGATAGACTACCGCACCCGCATCGTCTCGACGGCCAATCAGGTCAATCTGAGTTTCAAGAAGGCCGTGCCGCTGCTGCAAGCCCAGTTGGTACACAGCATCTCCGGCATCATCTGAGTACGATCGAAGCCGCGCAGGCCGCGCGGTTTTGGCTCTGCGGCCCCCCTCGTCCCCCCCGTTTCAGGGGGCCGCTGCCTTATCACCCTTCCCGGTGGTAGGCGACGCAGCGTTCCACCTCGTTTTTGGCGCCCAGGATCACGGGCACGCGCTGGTGCAGGGACTGCGGTTCCATCTCCAGAATCCGCTGGGTTCCGGTGCTGGCGGCGCCACCAGCCTGCTCCACCAGAAACGCCATTGGATTGGCTTCGTACAGCAGGCGCAACTTACCGGGCTTGGCGGGGTCGCGGGTGTCGAAGGGGTACAGGAAGATACCGCCGCGGCAGAGCAGCCGGTGGACGTCGGCCACCATGGAACCCACCCAGCGCATGTTGAAATCCCGCCCCCGAGGACCATCGCGACCCGCCATCAGCTCATCGATGTAGCGCCGCACTGGTTCCTGCCAGTGTCGGTGGTTACTGGCGTTGATGGCGTACTCGCTGGTGTCCTCGGGAATGCGCATCTGGGTGTGGGTCAGCACGTACTCACCGATGCTGGGCTCCAGGGTAAAGCCGTTCACGCCATAGCCCGTACTGTACACCAGCATGTTGCTGGAACCGTAGAGGGCGTAACCTGCGGCCACCTGCTCGACACCGGGCTGGAGAAAGTCGGCTGCCACCGCGTCGCGGCCGGCCACCGGTGCGCGCAGCACGCTGAAGATGGTGCCCACACTGATGCCGACATCGATGTTGCTGGAGCCGTCCAGGGGGTCGAAAAGCAGCAGATACTTGCCGCGCGGGATACCTGCTGGCAGTACGTAGGGTGCGTCCATCTCCTCGGATACCATACCGGCGAGGTGTCCAGTCCAGTCCATGGAGTGCAGGATGGCGTCATTACTGATGATGTCGAGTTTTTTCTGCGCCTCTCCCTGGACGTTATCGGTACCGGCGCTGCCCAGCGCACCCACCAGCGCGCCGCGCTGGACCTGGGCGGCAATGAACTTGCAGGCCACGGTGAGATCGTTGAGGAGTGCGGCGAAATCCCCCGTGGCACCCGGGTACAGACGGGTTTCTTCGATGATGAACTGGCTCAGTGTGGTACCGATCTGCATGCGTTTATCCTTTAACAGGCGCTCAACCCTAAGCGAAAATCCAGATCGGATTCTAGCGCGCGGCTGGGTCCAGGGTCCAACCATTGGAAAAATTGCACATGGAGGCGGTGCGCACCGCCGCTGAGTTTAGGATAGGCCTCGTCCTGGTCGTCCCCGAGCATCACCGTTGCCAGCGCCACGGGTTGCCGTGGATTGAGGGAGAGGACGAAACGCCCATCGCGGCTGCGCTCCAGCGACCAGGATTGGGACGCGCGAAGAAAGGAAAGGATCGTGGCGACACTGCGTTCGAGAACTACAAGCTCGGCACGCCAACGCTGCAGACGTTCGGCGGTGCGGGCCGGTGCTTGCTGCTGCCAGAGCGCGAGTAGCGGAATATCGCTATCCGCAAAACCTCCGGCAACGGCCAAGCGGCCGCGGGCCAGTTGCAGGATTTCCTGGTGAAGCAGCGATTCCCCGAGGGGTCGAGGGAGTTCCCGCAACTGCTGTAGCTGTCGGCGACAGTCGTCCTGCCAAAGGGATAGCGCCGTAGCATCGGATTCCGGACTCTGGGCCCACCCCTTCAGGGCCTGGAGCAGGCGTTCGAGCTCCAGAATCAGATCGAGCCGCAGTTCCGGACGCTGGCAGAAATCCAGCAACTCGAGAAAGGCGCGCAGGTGGCTGCGCAGCGTCTTGGGGCTCAGTTCTCCATCGAGGCTGGTAAACACGCTCTCTAGGCGGAGCAGGTTGCGGGTACGCTCCTGCAGCGGGAATTCATAATGGGCCATGGTGATGGGTGTTCCGATGGAATTGAAGCGGCAGGCCAGCGCCTGCCCCAAAGCGCAGGGTGCCACAGGCGGGGGGCCGGCGCAAAATTCGGGCGGCGTCCTGCTCAGGCGCTCTGTACACCTTTCCACCAGGCTAGAACCCGCTCGCTGAGTTCGGCCTCACTGCCGTCGTTGGCAATGATCCAGTGAGCGGCGGCGCGCCGACGAGCGGGGTCGGCTTGACGCGCGAGCACGGCGGCGATTTCCGCGTCTGTCCAGTGCGAGCGCTCGCGCAGACGCTGCCACTGGCGGTCGCGGCTGCAGTCGATGACGAGGATACCGTCCACCAGCGTGTCGTAACCGCCCTCCAGCAGCAGAGGAATGACCCATACGATGACCGCAGGGGCTACCCCTTGCTGCTCCAGGGCCTGGGTGCGGCGCAGGAATTCGGCGCGGATCTGCGGATGCAGCAGCGCCTCCAGCCATTGTCTTTGGGTGGCATCGGAGAACACCTCACGGCGTAACCAGGCGCGGTCGAGGCTGCCATCGGGCAGCAGAGAGGTGGGCCCGAAGCGATCGCGGATACGACGCCAACTGTCCGTGCCCGGCGCCACCAGATCGCGGGCGATCTCGTCGGCATCCAGCAGGGTGGCCCCGGCGCGCTGCAATACTCGGCTGGCCGTCGATTTGCCGCAGGCAATACCTCCCGTCAAACCGATCCTGCGCATCCTTCAGGGCCCGAGGAAACGCAGGTAGGCGGAAAGGATCTCCTGCGGCCAGAGGAGCATCAAGGCGGCACCCAGCGCCAGGTAGGGGCCGAAGGGGATGGCGTAATCGCGGCCCTTGCCCAGGAGCAGATAAAGGGTCGCGACGAAACCGCCGACAATGGCGGCGATGAACAGGGTCATGGCCATCCCCTGCCAGCCCAGCCAGGCGCCGATCATCCCCAGAAACTTGAGATCGCCACCGCCCATGCCGGGTCTTTGGGTAAAGTAGAAGTAGCCCGCCGCCAGCAACCACAGGACGCCATAGCCCAGTAGAACACCCAGTAGTGCACTCTCGGGGCTTGCCAGCGCGATCCCGGGCCACCACAGGCCTAAACCGTTGAGCAGGAGACCGGCCAAGATGCCGGGCTTGGTGATGCGATCGGGAAGTAGCTGGGTTTCGAGATCGATCCAAGTCAGGGCCAGCAAAGCCCAGGCAAAGCATAGGGCGCCCGGTAATCGCGCGCTCCAGCCCAAGCGCCAGAACACCAGCAGGGCAAGCACGGCGGCAAGGATCTCCAGGGCGGGATAACGCCAGGGAATGACGACCCCACAGGCACGACAGCGACCGCGGAGCCACAGCCAGCTGAGCACGGGAATGTTTTCCCAGGGGCGCAGCGTGTGACCGCACGCCGGGCAGTGGGAAGCGGGATACAGGATGGACTCGCGCCGCGGCACCCGATGGACGACGACGTTGAGAAAACTGCCCACCAAAAGGCCCGTGAGGGCGACGAGTAGCATCTCAGGAATCA
Organism: Acidithiobacillus caldus ATCC 51756; assembly: GCF_000175575.2. Taxonomy (NCBI): domain Bacteria; kingdom Pseudomonadati; phylum Pseudomonadota; class Acidithiobacillia; order Acidithiobacillales; family Acidithiobacillaceae; genus Acidithiobacillus; species Acidithiobacillus caldus. Next base: position 2,758,934 of record NZ_CP005986.1, on the reverse strand, counting down.
CGATTCGATCCTCCCCGGGCGAGACGCAGATGGAGCGATTGTAGGCTTATGCCCAGGGCCTTTGCCATTTCCTCGGGTCGATCGCCAAGGCGGATCTGCAGGTCGGCCAGATAGCGCCACTCTGCCTCGGCCAGGCGCTTGGTGAGGGCCGTGTCCGCGGCGGGTGCGGCAGCGGGCAGTGGCGCCCGCGCCACCGCGAGCTCCGCCGTGGGCTCCAGATCTTCCCGGTGCAGCAGTGGCTGTGACTGTAGGGCGAGCGCCCGCTCCAGGAGGTTCTCCAACTCACGTACGTTGCCCGGGAAATCGCGGTTGGACAGCCAGGCCAGCGCAGCGGGGGCGAGGTTCGCCGGGGGACGTCCGTGCCGCTGGCAGAGGCGCTGCAGTAGCGTTTGCGCCAGTAGCGGGATGTCCTCGCGGCGTTCGCGCAGGGGCGGAATCTCTATGGGTACGACATTGATGCGGTAGAAGAGGTCTTCGCGAAAAGTGCCCTCCTCCACCATCCGGCGCAGATCGCGGTGGGTGGCACAGATCAGGCGGATATCGATACTCTGCTCGCGCAGGCCACCCAGCGGTCGCACCACCCGCTCTTGCAGCACCCGCAGCAGTTTCACCTGCGTGGTCAGCGGCAGTTCGGCTATTTCGTCGAGAAAGAGCGTGCCACCATTGGCTGCCACGAAGAGTCCTTCCCGCCGTTGCACGGCGCCGGAATAGGCACCTTTTTCGGCACCAAAAAACTCGCTCTCCATGAGATTTTCCGGGATGGCGCCGCAGTTGACGGCAATGAATGCCTTTTCCCGACGTGGGCTTGCATCGTGTATGGCGCGGGCCACCAGTTCCTTGCCGGTGCCCGATTCACCGCGAATATGCACCGGTGCATTGCTGCGTCCCAGCAGGCGAACGCGCTCGCGCAGGGCCACCATGCCGGGGCTTTCGCCCACCAGGCGCTCGCTGAGATCTACGCTCTCCCGGGGCAACTCCCCAAGGGCGATGGCCTCGCTCACCAGGCGGCGCAGACGTGCCAGTTCTATGGGCTTGGTCATGAAGTCGAAGGCGCCGGCGCGCATGGCTTCCACCGCGCCCTCCGCCGAGGCGTAGGCGGTGATCACCGCCACCGGCACCTGCGGGTAGAGTTCGCGGACCTTGTGCAGGAGTTGCATGCCCGAGCCGTCGCCCAGGCGCAGATCCGTCAGGCACAGCGATGGTGGGCCCTTGCCCAGGGCGGCAAAGGCTTCGGCCAGGCTATGGCAAGCCAAGACCTCGACCCCCATGCCTTCCAAGGTGATACCCAGCAGTTCCACGATGGTGGGCTCATCGTCGACGATGAGCGCCCGTTTCCTTTGCCGAACACTGGCATTCACTGGATCTTTCCTCCATCCCAGGCCGGCAGTTCCAGCACGAACTCCGCGCCGCCCTCACGGTGGTTCCGAGCCGCTATGGTACCGTGGTTCAGGCGCAGAAGCTCGCGGACCATGGACAGCCCAAGGCCCGTGCCCCGCGCATCGCTGGTGAAAAAGGGCTCGAAGATGCGTTCCATGGATTCTTCGGGAATTCCGGGACCGTGATCGCGCAGGCGTATCTCCACCGTGCCATCGCCCGTGGCGTGCCAGGTGATCTCCACCAGGATCTCGGCGGCATCGGCGCCGGCGTGTTGGGCCGCATTCTGCAGCAAGTTGGCAAAGACCTGGCGCAGATGGGCGGGATCTGCGAAGACGACTGGCCCGTCGTTCGTTTTGGGCAGCTGGATTCGCAGCGTGGCCAGACCTGGGTCGGCGGCCAACTGGTCCAGCAGCACGGGTAACCAGCTGTGCAAGACGATGGGCTCCGGATGTGCTGGGCGCGGCCGGGCCATTTCCAGCACGGAGTCGATGATACGGTCGATGCGCAGCGTCTCGCGCTCGAGGATGCGGAAAAGGTGGAGGGAGCCCGGCTCGTCTTGCACGTATTCCCGCAGCAGATCCGTGGCGTGGCGCACCGAACTCAGGGGATTGCGGATTTCGTGGGCAATGTTGGCGGCCAGCCGTCCCAAGGCGGCCATCTGCGCCTCGCGCTCGCGTTCGCGCAGCTCCGTCGCGTCGCGCAGGATGAGGAGGCGGTAGGGGCCTTGGGGCAAGGCAATGAGGCGGATGAGGAGACTGAGTCGTTCGCCTCCCTCGCTGGCCACCGAGACTTCCCGGTTCTCGTGCAGTTCGCCCTGGCGCAGCGCCGCTGCCAGACTGGGCTGCACGACGTCCAGGGCCACGGGGACGTCCTGCCATCGTTCATATCCCGCAAGACGCCGGCCCGCAGGGTTGCTGAGTACCACCCGATTCTGGCGATCCAGCACCAAAAGGCCCGAGTCCACCTGCTGAATGATCTCCTGATTGAGGAGATTCAGGTTGCCAAGCTCCACATCCCGCTCGCGCGTCAGGCGATTGCTGCGCTCGAGGCTGACCACCAGGCTGTCGGCCAGAAAGGCCACGGCTACCAGGGCGAGCAGGTAAACCAGCAGCTGACCCAGGGGTAGCCGGGTGTGCTCCGGTCCGAGCAGGAAGAACTCCAGCAGGAGCAGGATCAACAGGAGCCAGACGAAGAGGAAGGCGCCGCGCCCGCGCAGCAGCTTGGCCGTAGAGATCATCAGCAGCAGAGGCAAGATGGCGAAGGGGCCCGCCAAACCGCCACCGTAATGCAGGAGCAGCAAGACGATGAGTCCGTCGCCGGATACCTGGAGCCAGTGGAAGAGCGGACGATCGGCAAAATCGGTGCTGAACCGAAGGATGCCGAGGTAGAGCAGGCTCAAGCCCACGGCGGCCCAGGCGACATCCAGGAGGTGGGGCAGGTTCTGGGGCGGCAGAACCAGATCGCTGCGGCCAAGGGGGAGCTTGAGCAGGAGCAGGAGCGCTGCAGCGATGAGCAGGCGGTAGGTGGCCACACCCCAGGAGCGGCGGCCCGCGACCGTGGTTGAAGATCTGCTGTTCACAGGTTGGTGACGCGCAGGACCTCTTCGAGACTCGTCAAGCCCTCGCGCACCCGCTGCAGGCCGGCCTGGCGCATGCTCAGGACACCCTCCGTCTGCGCCTGGCGTGCGAGGTCCATGGAGGTGCCACCGCGCATGATGATATCGCGCATCGCATCGCTGACGGGCATCACCTGATACAGACCGATTCGCCCCTTGTAGCCCGTCTGGTTGCACTCGTCGCAGCCTTTGGGACCCAAGGGGCGCCATCCCTGCAGATCGTCGACGGCAAAACCAGCCTCCAGCAGGGCCTGTTCGGGTATCTTCAGGGGTGTCTTGCACACCGGGCACAGCTTGCGGGCGAGGCGCTGCGCCATCACCAGGTGCACGGCGCCGGCTATGTTATAGGTGGGGATGCCCATGTTTTCCAGACGGGTGAGGCTTTGCGGGGCATCGTTGGTGTGCAGGGTGGCGAGGACCAGGTGGCCGGTCTGCGCTGCCTTGATGGCCGTCTCCGCCGTTTCCAGGTCGCGCACCTCGCCGACCATGATGATGTCCGGATCTTGCCGGAGGAAGGAACGCAGGGCGGCGGCGAAGTTTAGGCCGATGCGTTCGTTGATGTTGACTTGATTGATGCCGTAGACCGGTATTTCCACGGGGTCTTCCGCCGTACTGATATTGACATCGCCGGTATTGAGGATGTTCAGGGCGGTATACAGGGTCGTGGTTTTGCCCGAGCCCGTGGGCCCAGTGACGAGGATCATGCCGTAGGGGCGGTGGATGGCGTCCTCGAAGGCTTTGCGCTGTTCGGGCAGGAAACCCAGGGCCTCGATGGGCACCTTGGAACTGGCGGGATCCAGCAGGCGCAGGACGATGGTCTCGCCGAAGTTGGTGGGCAGGAAAGACACGCGGAAATCGATGATGCGTGCCGGTGGCACCCGCACCCGCAAGCGCCCATCTTGGGGCAGACGCCGCTCGGAGATGTCCAGCTTGCAGAGGATCTTGAGGCGGGAGGTTACCCCTTCGCGCAGGGCAATGGGCGGGTGCAGCACATCCTGCAATACTCCGTCCAGGCGATAGCGCACGCGAATGTCGCGCTCGTAGGGTTCGAGGTGGATATCGGACACGCCTTTCTGGATGGCGTCCAGCAGCAGCTGCTGGACGAAGCGCACGACCGGGGCGTCGTCGACGCCCTCGGCATCCCTACCCAGGTCGAACTCGTCCGACTCTCCGGATTTCTTGCCATCGTCGACGAAGAGATCCTCGAGCTTGCCCTGCATGCTGCTGGTGACGGCGGCGACGGCCTTGGAGAGTTTGTCCGCCTCCACCAGGATGGGGGTGACCTGCAGGCCAGTGTTGAACTTGATCTCTTCGATGGCCTTGAAGTCCGTGGGATCGGCCACGGCAAGGAAAAGGGTGTCGCGATGGCGGGACAGGGGTAGGACCTGATGGCGCGCCATGAGTTGCCGATCCACCTTGGCCACTACCGTGTCGTCTATCTGCACCGCTTCCAGATCCAGCATGGGGACGTTGTAGCGATTGGACAGGTAGGCCATGAGGGCCGACGCCTTTACGGCCCCTTTATCCACCAGATGAAAAAGCAGGGGGCGGTTGCCACGCTTGGGGTCATTGGCCAGCTCGCGCAGGGTGGCCTCATCGCCCAAGCCCTGGGCTGCCAGGGCCCGCAGCATGGGGTTGAGGGTCAGGGTGTCTGGGCTGAGAGCCATTGGCGTAAACGCTCCTCGACGGGTTCCGGATCGGGCATGGTTCCCGTCCACAGGAAAAAGCTTTCGGCCCCTTGCTCCACCAGCATGCCGAGGCCGTCCACCACCCGTAGACCGCGGCTCTGCGCCGCCCGGATCAGGGGGGTATGCAGAGGGTTATAGACGATATCGCAAACGCTGCCAGCCCCATCCAGAAGGTCTAGATCCAGCTCGGGATGGGTCTCGCCGTGCAGGCCGCGGGCAGTGCAATTCACCACCAGACCGAGCCGCGGCAGATGCGGTCGAAGGGCCTCTGCCGTCAGGGCCAGGGCCTGGATGGGAAGCTGCGGGAAATCCTGCGCCGTCGAGTGCGCCCGCGCCAGATCGCGGTTGGCCAGCAGAATCTCCGGGACTCCGGCACTGCCCAGGGCATGGACGATGGCGCGCGCCGCCCCGCCGGCACCCAGGATCAGGGCGGGCCGAGCCGTCCAATCGTCGCCGGCGTGCCGCCGCAGGGCGCGCAGAAAGCCCGGGGCATCGGTATTGTCCCCATGCGCGCCATCCGCTTCAAAGCGCAGGGTATTGACGGCGCCGATGGCTGCGGCCGCTGGAGCAATATGAGTCAGAAGGGGCAGGACCGCTTCTTTGTGGGGGATGGTGAGGTTGACGCCGCGCACACCCGCAGCCCGCAGCCCGGCCAGCACGAGACCGAGGTTCGTGCTGGCCGTGGGGAAGGGCGCGTAGACGAAGTCCTGTCCCGTTTGCACGGCGAAAAGGCGGTGCATCCAGGGCGACAGGCTGTGGCCGACGGGATCACCCAGGATTCCGCAGACGGTGGCCGCGCCGCTGGGGAGTGGAATATCCGTACGCATGGTCAGGGATTTTCGCCCAGATGCCGTAATTTTGCCAGCAAGGGCAGCCAATTGCGGCCCGGCAGGATGTTCCCCAGCACCACCGCTTGCCCTTGTCCGGTCACGCCACGCAGGTCCAGGGCGACGCCGCGCAGACAGCGCTCGCCGAGCCAGGCGAAGGCCGCCGCCTCCACGGCGAGGTGGGGCAGGCGGTCACCTGGGGTACCCCGATGAACGGGTAACCGGGACAGGCGACGGGCCAGCAGGGTCATCAGAAAACCGTTGTCCGCGCCTCCACCGAAGACCCACAGCGCCTCTGCCGGCGGTGCCCAGCACTCGAGACTTTTGGCGATACTCTCTACGGTGAGTGCGGTGAGGGTGGCGAGAAAGTCGGCTGCGCTGAACGACCAGTCGCGCCATAGCGCCTGCACCAACGGTGCTGAAAAATCCTCGCGACCCGTGCTCTTTGGAGGCGGTCTGTGGAAAAACTCCCAGGACAGCCAGTGCTCCAGGGCTGCGGCACGAATCTCCCCCTGGCGCGCCCAAGCGCCGTCGGCGTCAAAGGACAGTCTGCCCTCGCTGAGCAGCACCACCGCCGCATCCAGAAGCGCATTGCCGGGGCCGCAATCCCAGGCGAGGAGTGCGCGGTCGTCCTTCCGGCCCGGTATCCAGGTGACGTTGGCAATGCCACCGATGTTGAGAAAAAGGCGTGCCTGCTCGCCCGCGAACAGCGCCTGTTGGAAGGGTGGCACCAGTGGCGCACCCTGACCGCCGGCGGCGACGTCGGCACGGCGAAAGTCGTGGACGATGGTGAGGCCCGTGGTGACGGCAAGATCGGGTGCGGCGGTCAGCTGGATGGTGAAGGGCGGGTCGTGCCGCGGTCGGTGGCGGACGGTTTGCCCATGCACGGCAATGGCGTCCACGCCCCCCCATTGGCGCAGGCAGAGACGGGCAAAATGTCCGTGCTCGCGCCCCAGCTCGCGCTCGAGGCGAGCCGCTGCCTCGAGGTCCTGCTGTGTACTGGCGGCGACGAGGCGTCTTTGCAAAGCCTCGGGGTAGGAATGGTGACGGTGCCCCAAAAAGACGGGACGCTCGCCCCCGCAGTCCAAGAGCGCGGCGTCGATGCCGTCGGCGCTGGTCCCCGACATGAGGCCCATGAGGCGCAGGCTCCCTGCGCCAGGGCCGGGGAGCTCAGCGCCGTGGGTCTCGAGACTCAATCGTGTTCGTGCGCCCCAGCGCCGTGGGGGTGGCCATGGGCGAGCTCTTCCGCCGTCGCCGGGCGTACGCCGCGCACGACGATATCGAAGTTCAGGGTCATGCCGGCAAGGGGATGGTTCAGGTCCACCGTGACCTCGCCGCCCTCGATCTCGATGATGGTCGCCAGCCGCGGCCCCTCTTCCGTATCCGTCTCGAACTGCGCGCCCACCTCGAGGGTCTCGGGGTCGTCGAAGTCCGTCACGGAGACGACTTCCACCAGATCCTCGTCCCAGTCCCCATAACCTTCCTCCGGGGGAATGGTGACCTCCAGCCGGTCCCCTTCCCGGTGGCCGGCCAGTGCCTCCTCCAGGCCCGGTATGATGCCGTGGTGGCCGTGCAGGTAGACGAGGGGTTCTTCACCCTCAGAGCTGTCGATGAGCTCTCCCTCTTCGTCGGTGAGGGCATAATCGATGGTGACGACGGTATCCTTGGCGATGATCATGGTGGCGGGTCCTCGGCGCGCAGGTGGCGGTGGCAAAATCCGGGCTTGAGTCTAAACCTTGTGCAGCGACGGGGAAAGCGGCCCGCCCCGCGGCATCCGCGTCAACGGTCCCAGTCCTGCCAGTGCGGCGCGAGAATGCGGGCAAAATCGGCGATCCACTGGGGGTCGTCGTTCAGGGCGGGGATGTAGTGCATGTCCCGACCGCCTGCCTCGAGGAAGGTATCGCGCCCCTCCACGGCAATCTCGTCGAGGGTCTCGAGGCAGTCGGCGCTGAACCCTGGGCAGAGGCAGTCCACCCTGTCGACGCCCGCCTTGCCCAAGGCTTCCAGGGTCTTATCCGTATAGGGCTGCAGCCACTTGGCCGGACCAAAGCGGCTCTGGAAGGTTTGCAGATAGCGCTCGGGGGCAAGGCCCAGGGCTTCTACGAGAAGGGTCGTGGTGCGTTCGCACTGCGCCCGGTAGGGGTCGCCCAGAGCAACACAGCGCTCCGGCAGGCCATGGAAGGAGATGAGTAGCCGCTCCGGTTCGCCCGTGCTCTGCCAGTGCGCACGCACGCTGCGCGCCAGGTTGGCAATGTACAAGGGGTGATCGTGCCAGTCGCGCACCAGGCGCAGGGCTGGAATCTCGCGCCAGCCCATGAGCGTCCGGGCGACGGCATCAAAGGTGGAGGCGGTGGTGGCCGCTGCATACTGGGGGTAGAGGGGCACCACCAGGATCTTGCGGCAGCCTTCGTCCCAGAGCCGCTGCAAGCCCTTGGCGACGGGGGGGTTGCCATAGCGCATGGCCAGCTCCACGCGCACCCGTCCCGGCTCCTCGCGGTCCCAGATCTCCTGCAGTCCCGCCGCCAGCCGCTGGCTGTAGACCAGCAAGGGTGAGCCCTCGGGCATCCACACCCGGGCGTAGGCGCGCGCGGAGCGGGCCGGGCGCGTCAGGAGGATGGGACCATTGAGGATGGGCCACCAGAGTATGGGGGGGATCTCCACCACCCGCCGATCGCTCAGGAATTCGCGCAGGTATCGGCGCAGGGCCGGGGTCGTGGGCGCGTCGGGTGTGCCCAGGTTGACCAGGAGGATGCCGATCATGGGGTTGACTCCAGAAAGAGGGACACGGGGGCGTGATCCGAGGGCCGCTCTGCACCCCGTTCCTCGCGGTGGACGAGGACCTGGCGCACCTGCGGCCAGAGGGCCGTGGATACGAGGATCAGATCGATGCGCAGGCCGCGATTGCGGCGAAAGCTGGCGGCGCGGTAGTCCCACCAAGTGAACTCCCGGCCATCGGGGTTGAGCGCCCGGTAGGCGTCCACGAATCCCAGATCCTCCAGGGCTGTCAGGGCGGCGCGCTCGGCCGGCGAACAGAGGATATCCTCGCCCCAAGCAGCGGCATCGAAGACGTCACCATCGCCCGGGGCAATGTTGAAGTCCCCCAGCACGACGAGCCGTGGCCAGCGTGCCAATGCGTCGCGGAGATACTCCCGCAGGGCCGCCAGCCAGCGCAGCTTGAATGCGTATTTGTCGCTGTCCAGAGCCTGGCCGTTGGGCACATAGACGTTGACGACGCGGACAGACGCACAGGTCGCCGCGCACAGACGGGCCTGGGGCTCTGCCTCGCCGTCGGCAAAGCCACACTCGGGATCCGCGAGGGGCGCGCGACTGAGCATGGCGACACCGTTATAGGCGCTTTGGCCGTGATAGAGGGCAGCGTAGCCCTGCTCACGCAAGTGGTCCGTGGGGAAGCGGTCGTCGGGGAGCTTGGTTTCCTGCAGACAGAGCAGATCGGGCTGGAACTTCTCCAGGAAGGTTTGCACCTGGGGCAGGCGCACCTTCAGGGAGTTGACGTTCCAGCTCGTGATCTGCACGGTCCTAGGCCGTGGCGGCCGTATCGGCAATGCTGGGGCGGTGGCGCATACGCTGGTACCAGGCCATCAGATCGGCAAATCCCAGGAGAAACTCCGGTGCGCGCAGGTCAACGTAGGCGATGGCGGCGATGGCCGCGATCTCCGGCAGCTCCAGGTGGTCGGCCTTGTCCTTGTCCTGCCACTGTGGAACCTGCGCCTGCAGCATGGACAGGGCAGTGATCACCTTGGTGCGCATGCGCGCCAGCAGCGCGCCATCCTGACATTCGCTGCTGTGCCGCTGCTCCATGACCCAGGTGATGGTGCTGTCCATGATGCCATCGGCCAGGGCTTCGCCGCGTAAGGCGCGCAGGCGTCCGGGGAGATCCGTCGGAATGAGGGGGGGCTCGGGGTGGGCAAGGTCCAGATACTGGACGATGACGCTGGAGTCGTAGACGGGCGTGCCGTCGTTCAGGACCAGCACCGGAATCTTACCCAGGGGATTGACGGACTTGGCGGGATGGTCGGCACTGCGCAGATCTACCCATTCCAGGTCGTAGGGCAGATGCTTTTCCGCCAGGACGATGCGTACCTTGCGGGCGTAAGGACTGGTGGGCGTGGCGTATAGGCGCATGGTGCTTCTCCTCGCAACGGGCGGGACCAGATCCCGGCAGCAGACGACTTTCTGCTATCATGACTGAGCCCGACGACCATGCCAAGACCAAAGGCGCCCGTGAATTACCGCCACGATCACCACGCCGGCAATGCTGCCGACTGCCTCAAGCACCTTGCCCTGAGCCTTGCACTGGAGCGCCTGCTGCACAAGGATGCCCCCCTCTTCTATTTGGAAACCCATGCCGGCGCCGGGCGTTACTCTCTGGCCGACGCGGGAGAACACAGCGCGGGGGTGGACAGGGTGTGGGCGGCGCGGCGGCAGCTGAAGGGCCTGTCGCCCTGGCTCGACCTGCTCGAGGAGGGCGCAGAGGACGGTGTCCTGAGACACTATCCCGGCTCACCCGTTGTTGCGGCGCGTCTCCTCCGTCCCGGGGACCGCATGGTGCTGGCGGAAAAGGTGGCAGTGGTTCGCGAGCGCCTGCGCCATAACCTCGCTGGCCGGGGGCGTACCAGCATTCTGGGCGACGATGGTTATGCCATCCTGCGCGGTCATTTGCCGCCGCCGGAGCGGCGCGGCTTGATCCTCATGGACCCGCCCTTCGAGCGCCGCGATGAGTGGGAGGCTCTGGCCAAGGCCATCATCGGCGCGCACGCGCGCTGGCCCCAGGGCTGCCAGATCGTCTGGTATCCCATCAAGGTTCGCGGTATGATCTCGCGACTTTTACAGAGCCTCCAGCGCGCGCTGGACATGGAAGTGGTGGAGTTGCGCCTGGAGTCGGAGACCGGTGGGACCAGTATGGTCGGCTCCGGCCTGATCCTGGTGCGCCCCCCTTGGGGACTGCGTGAGCGTCTCCTCGCTGCCCTGGCGGTGCTGGGACCGGTGCTGGCCCAGGGTGGCTTCTGGGATCTCTCCTACCGCGCCTTGCCCCAAAGCGCACCGGTTTGGGCGGGAGCGCCATCCGCGCCGGACCACGCTACCGCCAAGGAATGAGCGACCATGCCAACCCTGCCCGACACTCAGCATATCCGCAAGCTGCACTTCTATGGCGGCCCCACAGCCGCCTTTCAGGGCGAAATGGACAATGTGGCGACACAGGCCCGCAGCGTTCAGGTACTGTACCACCTCGCCCTGCGTCATGGCGTCATCAGCCCCAGTGTGGCGCGCGAGGGCCTGGCGCTCCTGCCCGAAGATCAGGCCGATGCCGCCGCCGGTCGTCGGCTGCTGCAAAGGGTGCTGGAAGATGGCGACTTTCTGGCCGTCCGGGTGGTACGCTGAATGCGTCTGTACAGCTGGAATGTCAACGGCTGGCGCGCGGTCACCCGGCACGGCTTGCGCGAGTGGGTGGCGGCAACCCCCATGGATGTGCTCTGCGTTCAGGAAACCAAGGTCCAGTTAGCCCAGCTCGACCCCGATGAGGCGCAATTACCGGGCTTCCACAGCCTGTGGGCCGAGGCCGAGCGCCCCGGCTACAGTGGTGTCGCCACCTTTTTCCGCGACCCCTGCACCGCCGTGCGCGCCCAGCTTGGCCGTGCCGACTTCGATGCCGAGGGACGAGTGGTGGTCACCGATTGCGGCGATTTCGACCTCTACAACGTCTACTTTCCCAACGGCAAGAAGGACGCGCAGAGACTGGCCTTCAAGCTCGATTTCTACGCCTTTTTCCTGGAGCAGGTCACGGCCCTGGTGCGTCGTGGACGGTCCGTGATCTTCTGCGGCGACGTCAACACCGCGCACACGCCCCTGGATCTGGCCCGACCCGAGGCAAATCGTAGGGTATCGGGTTTCCTGCCGGAAGAACGTGCCTGGCTCGATCGCTGGCGCGAAGCCGGCTTCATCGACAGTTTCCGCCATTTTCATCCCGAGGAGCGCCGCTACTCCTGGTGGAGCCTGCGCAGTGGCGCCCGGGAGCGGGATGTGGGCTGGCGTCTGGACTATTTCTGGGTACACGAAAGCCTGCTGCCGCGTCTGAAGGGGGCCGGCATTGCCACGGAGGTGCGGGGGGCGGACCATTGTCCCGTCTGGTTGGAACTGGATTGAGCGGGACGATGGAGCGTCATCACTACATCGAACAGGCGGACACCCTACGCAGTATTGGCGACTTCTGCCGCTACGGCTGGAGCCGTTTTGGCGCAGCCGGTATCGACTGCAGCCAGGGTTTCCAGACGCCCCGAGGGGAAGCCAGTGCCCTCGTCGCCCGGCGCCTGGGACTGGAGCCGGAAGATCTGCCGGAAGTCCGCCAATGCCTGTTGACGCGGGCGGAGCGGGAGGCGATCCTCGACGCGTTCTACCAGCGCGAGATACTGCGTCGGCCCACGGCCTATATCCTCGGTGAAGCTTGGTTTGCCGGGCTGCGCTTTGCCGTGGACGAGCGCGTGCTGATCCCGCGTAGCCTGCTCGAGCCCTTCATCGAGGAGGGCTTTGCCCCTTGGGTGCAGGCCGAACGGGTGCGCCGCATCCTCGAGATAGGAACGGGTTCCGGCTGCATGGCGGTGGCTCTGGCCCGGCAGTTTCCACAGGCCAGCGTGGACGCCGTGGACATCTCGCCACAGGTGCTGGAGCTCGCCGCCCAGAATGTCCGCCGCCATGGCCTTGAAGAGCGCATCCGGCTGTACACCTCGGATATCTTCAGTGCGGTGGGTCCGGCGCGCTTCGACCTCATCGTCAGCAATCCGCCCTATGTCGATGCCGCTGCCATGGCCGATCTGCCCCCGGAATACCGGCACGAGCCGCGCCTTGCCCTGGCCGCCGGCGAGGATGGACTGGATTGTATCCTGCCCTTGCTGGACCAAGCGCCGGACCACCTTTTGCCGGGGGGCGCCCTGGTGGTGGAAACGGGGGATGCCGAGCACGCCCTCCTGGCTCGCCGTCCCCAGCACCCCCTCATCTGGCTCGAGCACCCAGCGGGCGGCTCCGGCGCTTTCGTCCTGCTGGAAGGGGGCGGCCTCCTGGGCGATCTGTGAGGCTCAGATGGCCAAACCCAACACCCCCAACAGGGCCTGCAGGGCCCGCGAACGGAGTGGTGCCACGGGATAGACGAGGTAGAGGTCCCAGAACAGCCCGCGGGGAGGATCGAGGTGCATCGAGGCCAAAGGCCAGCGCACCTTGTCCAGAGCCTCGACGGAGCCGAAGCCTAGGCCCAGGCCGGCGGCCACGGCGTCGCGCAGGGCCTCGATCCCGGTAACCTCCACGGCATACTGCGGACGTAGACCAGCGGCATCGAGGGCCGCCTCTACCCGCCGCCGCACGCCCGAGTGTGGCTCGCGCCAGACGATGGGCTGGGTCAGCACCGTCGGCCAATCCACACTCCGACGACCTTCGCGTACCCAGGGATGATCCCGGGGGAGAATGGCGACGATCTCGTCGCGCCGCCACGGGATCTGCCGCAGCGAACTGGGCAGCGCGCTGGCTGGCAACGGTTCTTCGGTAAAGATGAGGTCCCAGTCGGACCAGTTGGTGTCGCGCGCAAGGGGGCCAGCTTTCAGACGCAGGCCGATGCCGGGATAGCGGCTGCGGAACTCGGCCAGATGCTCCATGAGAAAGTAATTGGCTACCGTGGTACTGGCGGCGATGCGCAGCTCGCCTTCCTGCAGACTGTGGCGGTGGGCGGACCAGAGCTCCACCTCGGTCAGATCCTCGCGCAGGCGTCGGGCCAGGGGCAGCAGGGATTCGCCCGCGGAGGTCAGGCGTATGCCACGCCCCGAGCGGCGATAGAGCGGTTCACCCAGGGCCTGCTGCAGATGCTGGAGGCGCTCGGAGATGGCCGGTTGACTCCGACTGAGGCGTCGCGATCCCGCTGCCACGCCGCCGGCCTCGGCAACCTCGAGGAAAATCAAGATGTCTTCGGGTGAATAGCGCACGCCGGCGTGGGCTCCGATATCATCGGCATTACCTATTATAGAAAGAAAACATATCGATTTGTCCAATATAAGCCCCGGTCTTACATTGACGGTATGGCAAAGATCGATCCACCCTCCGTCGCCGATGAGGCCCGTGTGCGGCCCCTGAGCCAGTCCTGGCCGCTCTTTGTCGGTGTGGGGCTCGGCCTCGCCCTGGGTTCTTTCGAGGGTGCGGGCGTCCAAGCGATTTTCCCCTACGTGGCCGGTGGGCTCGCTACCAGTAGCGATCACGCGCTGTGGACCCTGACCTACTTCATCGTCAACTGGTCGCTGGGCATCACTCTGATGCCCTGGACCACGGCGCGCTTTGGCATGCGCCGGGTCTTTCTCACGGCCACCGGCGTCGCCGCGGCGGGCTCCGTCATCAGTGGCATGACCCATAACCTTTGGATCATGCTACTGTCGCGCACCCTGGAGGGGCTGGCTGCCGGCCTGTTGGTACCCCTCAGCCAGAGCCTTTTTCTTCGCCACAGCCCGAAGAGTAAGCACGCCCTGGTCACGGTTTTCTGGAGTAACGCCATGCTGGTCCCCTTCTTTTTCGGGCCGGCCATCGGCGGCTGGCTGGCAACGGGACCGGGTTTCCGCTGGATCTTCTGGCTGTCCCTGCCCCTGTGGCTGCTTGCGGCCGTGCTTGGGGGGCGGGCGATTCCCGCCGGCGGCGGCGACCCCAGCCTGCCTGCCTTTGACCTCGCTGGTTTTGTGCTGCTCTATGCGGGACTCATGGGTCTGCAGATTACCCTGGACAATGGTGAGCAGTATGGCTGGTGGCACTCACCGCTGATCCTCTCCAGCAGTGTCTTCGCCCTCATTGCCTTCGTGCTCTTCGCCTGGCGAGAGAGCGAGGCACGTTATCCGCTGCTGCGCTTCCACTACCTGCGTCAGCGCAACTATTGGTTGGGTCTTTCCCTGCTGTGCCTCGGCTGGGCCATGTTCATGGGCTGGGCCGCGGCCTTGCCGCTTTGGGTAGAACAAAATCTGGGCTACAACGGTTACTGGGGGAGCATCGTCCTCGTCCCCATCGCCATCGGCGCCATCCCCGTGTCCATGGTCATGGACCGCCTGCGCAGTCTGGTGGGATTACGGCGTCTGGCGACCCTCTGTTTCCTGCTCTTCGCCGCCAGCTACGGCAACTTCACCTTGAGCCCCATCAGCAGCCTGGGGGATACCGTGTTGCCCATGCTGTTCATGGGCCTTGCCGTGGGTAGTCTCTTTGTGCCCCTCACCCTCATCCTGCTGTCGGAAGTGCCGGCCGCCGAGATTCCGCGGGCCGCCACCACCAGCAACTTCATCCGCGTCTTCAGCGCCAATATCGGCGTCAGCCTCATCAGTGTCTACTGGACCCGGGGCAGTGCCCTGGTCGCGACCCAGATGCGCGACAAGATCGATCCCTACACCCACAGTACTTGGCCACTGTGGCAGCTGCAGCACCTGCTCGAGGTGGAAGCCGCCACCCTCAGCATGAACAACCTGCTGCGCCTGTGCATGTGGATTGCGCTGTTGGCGGCACTGGCTGCGTACCTGCTCATCATCCCGCCGCGGAGCATCGCCCGGCCCGATGGGCCCCACAACTACGTCGAGGAGGAAGAACTGGAGACGGCAGAAACGCCTGCCGCGGGGGAGTTGCCAGCCAGCACCACCACCTCCTGACGCGGTCGCGGTATCTCGATGCCGGCGGACTCCAGGGCGTCTGCCAAGAGGCCATGGTAGTGCGCGCGGGTCCCTCCCGGGCGCGTGAGGCCATCGCGGTTGACCCAGACGATCATTTCGCAATCGTAACCGGCATCGCCAAAACCCGTGATCCACAGGTCGGGGCGGTGCTGGGCATCGTCCACGGTCAGCGCCGAGCGGCGGGCCGTCTCCACCACCAGCTCCTGAAGCCGCTTACGATCCGTACCGTAGGGCACACGAAAGGGGATGTGCAGACGGATGACGGGTTCATCCAGGCTCCAGTTGATCACCTCACCGTTCACGAACTGGGAATTGGGGACGAGGATGTCCACGTGATCGTTGGTCTTGACCTGGGTATAGCGCACGCTGAGCTTGGTCACCATCCCATGCATGCCGTTTTCCTTGAGCTGGATGTAGTCACCCACCTTGATGCTGCGCTCGAACAGCAGAATGAGGCCAGAGGCAAAGTTGCTGAAGATATTCTGCAGACCAAAGCCGAGGCCCACGCCGACTACGCCGCCAAAGATGGCCAGACTGCTCAGATTGACGCCCAGGGTCTGTAGCGCCACCAGGAGGCCAAAGGCAATGATGAGGTAATAGCTTATGCGGGAAATGGCATAGGCCGTGGCGTGATCCAGCTGGCGGCTGAGGATCTGGCGCAGCAGCTTGCGCAGGCGGATGGCCACCCACCAGAGCACCACCAGGGTGACGCTGAACTCGAGCACCGCCAAAGGGGTGACGTGGCCTTCACCGGGCAGGGGGATGGGCAGGGTGAGCCAGTGCCAAAAAAAGGCCAGAGGGTGGGATTCCGACATCTTGCGATCCTTGGACGCCGCGCAGACAGAGGTGGACGACCAAGACCGACCCGTTGGGCCTGGCGCCGCCTCTGCCGTTCATCGGCCACTTGCGCTACACTGCCGCAAAAATGCGTCTACCTCAAGGCCTATCGTGAAAGCTTTCGTTACCTCTACGTTGTCCGTCGCCCTGCAGCAGCTGGTGGAATCTGGCGCCCTGAGCCGGGTTCCCGAGACCCTGGAACTGGAGCGTCCCAAGCAGGCGAGTCACGGCGATCTTGCCAGCAACGTAGCCCTGCTGCTCGCCAAGGACGCGCGCTGCAAGCCGCGGGAGCTGGCCGAGCGCATCGTCGCCGCCATGCCCGCCTCGCCCCACATTGCCCGTTGCGAGATCGCCGGCCCCGGTTTCATCAACTTCTTCCTGCGGCCCGAGGCCTTCCAGGAGGTAGTCCGTCTGGTGTACGCCCAGGGGGAGCGGTTCGGGGCCCACGACTTCGGCGAGGGTGAGACCCTGCACCTCGAGTTCGTCTCTGCCAATCCCACCGGTCCCCTGCACGTGGGCCACGGTCGCGGCGCCGCCTATGGCGCGAGCCTCGCGAACCTCTTGCGCTTTTGCGGCTATCGCGTCTTTTGCGAATATTATGTGAACGATGCCGGGCGGCAGATGGACATTCTCGCGGCCAGCGTCTACCTGCGCTATCTCGAGAATGCGGGACTGGATCTGCCCTGGCCCTACCCCAGCAATGCCTACCGCGGCGACTATCTTCTGCCCATTGCCGCGGCGCTGCGCCGTGAGTTCGGCGATCGGCTCACGCCCGCTGCCAGGAATCTGCCGGACTTGAGTCGGTTCGAGGACGCCGACGCCGCCATGGACGCCCTGATTCAGCAGCTCAAGACCGATCTCGGTCCCGACTACGCCCCGCTGCACCGCGCGGGCCTCGATACCATTCTGGCGGATATCCGCGAGGATCTGGCCGAATTTGGTGTGCACTACGATGGCTGGTACTCCGAGCGCAGCCTGATGGACAGTGGAGCCATCACACGCGCCGTGGAGTCGCTGACGGCGGCCGGGCATACCTATGTTCAGGATGGTGCCCTGTGGTTCCGCTCGACGGACTACGGCGACGACAAGGATCGTGTGCTGCGGCGCGAGAATGGCGCCTACACCTACTTCGCCTCAGACGTTGCCTATCATGCCGACAAGTTTGCCCGCGGTTTTCGGCAGATCGTGGATATGTGGGGGGCTGACCATCACGGCTATATCGCCCGGGTCCGTGCCTCCCTGCGGGCCATGGGTCTCGACGATGCGGCGCTGGAAATCCTCCTGGTACAGTTTGCCATCCTCTACCGCGGCGCCGAAAAAGTCTCCATGTCCACGCGCGCCGGTGAGTTCGTCACCCTGCGCCAGCTGCGCGCCGAGGTAGGTAACGATGCGGCACGCTTTTTTTACGTCTTGCGGCGTGCCGACCAGCACTTGGATTTCGATCTCGAGCTGGCCAAGAAGCACAGCGAGGAAAATCCGGTCTACTATATCCAGTACGCCCACGCCCGCGTCTTCTCCCTGTTTCGCCAGGCCGAAGAACAGGGTCTGTCGACTCCGCAGGCGGAGGTCCCGGACCTCTCGCCCCTGCAGGATGGCCGTGAGCTGGCCCTCGCCGATCTGCTGTGGCGTTTTCCGGAGGCCGTCGCCACCAGTGCCCGAGCCCGGGAACCGCATCAGATCGCCTTCTACCTCAAGGAGTTGGCGTCTGCCTTCCATACCTACTACAACGCCACGCGAATCCTGGTGGAAGAGCGCGACACGCGGCACGCTCGCCTCGCCCTGGCGCGCGCCGTCGCCCGTACCATTGCCAACGGTTTGGCCCTGCTGGGCGTTAGCGCCCCGGAGCGGATGTGACGACCGCGATGCACGGTGACCGGGGTCGCGCGCCCGCCGTTGCTGGCCATGCGTGACTACAAAGGCCACAGCAGCCGACCCAGCGCGCCGCCACCGCCGCCGCGGCCCATACCTCCTCGGGATGAGGAAGAGGAGAGTTCGGCGCCCGCGCCGCGTCGGCGATGGCCTTGGTTGTTGATCCTGCTGGTCCTGCTGCTGAGTGGGGCGAGTTGGTGGTGGCTGGCCCAACTGCCTCTGGATCGCGGTCAACTGGGCTTGCTCAAGGCGCCGCAAAAACCCGTTGCCGCCACCACCAGCGACCGGGTACAGGGTCCAGTGGCAGTGGCGGCCGTGTCGGCGGCGGCGCCCGTGCAGTCTCCCCTCGCCAGTGGCGCGGTCCCGGCGTCGGCTGCCGCCGCCGTGAGCGCTACCGCCTCCACCAGCAGCGCCGTGGATTTCAATTTCTACCGCATTCTGCCGCAGATGAAGGTGGAGATCCCGAAGGACATCCTCGGCAGTGGTCCGGGCATTCCCGATACCGCCGCAACCCGCAGCGCAGTAGCCCTCAAGCCCGTCATCATCCAGGTGGGTGCTTTCAGCAATCACGGTGCTGCCCGGGTATTACAGGAGCGCCTGGCCCTCCTCGGGGTCACGATGCACCTGCACGAGAGCCAGGGCGAGGATGGCCACGCTCTGTACAGCCTCGTCAGCGATCCCTTCCCCTCACTGGTGCAGGCACAGCCGGCGCTGACGCGGATTCGCGGACTGGGCCTGACGCCGGTGCTAAGCGCCGTCCCTGGCCAGCCTACTCAGAACGGGTCGACGCCGCTCCCTGCTCCAAACGCCCAATGACCTCCGCCGGAACGGCACCGGCCAATACCTCGCGAATCCCCGGCAGGTAAAAGTTGCAGGTTTCCACCGCCTGGAGGAGATAGGGTTTCAATATGTCCGGAGCCACACAGCGCTCGGGCAGTTGCACGCTATTCTTGAAGTTGAGCTCGTGGTCTGCTAAATCCAGCTCAAAGTTACCCAGGGGCAGGCCGTAGTTCGCTCGAGTCAGGAATTCCATCAGCATGGCCAGACGTGCGTGCACAATGTCGAGCTCCTGCGGCCGGACATAGAACAGTACGCGCTCGCGCTCGGCGTGCACGTGGCAGAAAATTTCCAGCGGACCATTGGGCACCGCCAGGGCACAGCTGTAGACCGGATATTCGGGTATCTTGCGTGCCGGCCAGTTCAGATCAGCGAAAAGGGCGGCGACGGCCTTCATGGGGTCCATATCCTACTCCTGCGGTATCGAGGGCCTCGGTGAGGCGGAAAAAATCGTCGACGCTGAGGGTTTCGGCGCGTCGTCCCGGATCGATAGCCAGCTGCTCCCAGGCCGGCGCCGGCAGTCGACTGCGGAAGTTGTTGGCGAGCGTCTTGCGCCGCTGGGCAAAGGCGAGCCGGACGACCTCGGCAAAAAGCGCTTGCCGTGCCGGGGCAATGGGTGTGGGATGGCGGGGCACCAGGCGCAGAAAAGCCGAATCCACCTTGGGTACGGGATGAAAATTCCCGGGGGCCACGGGAAAGAGCATTTCCACGAGACAATAGGCCTGGAGCATGACCGACAGACGCCCATACGTGCCGCTACCGGGTCTGGCGACGATGCGCTCCACCACCTCCCTCTGCAGCATGAAATGCATGTCCGTGATGGCCTCGGCTTGGCCCAGCAGATGAAAGAGCAAGGGCGTGGAGATATTGTAGGGAAGGTTGCCGACGATGCGCAGTCTGGCACCCGCAGTATCGGCAATCTTCAGGAAATCCACTTTCAGGGCGTCGGCAGCGAGAATCTCGAGACGCTCAGGGGGGGCGAGATTACGCAGGATGGGCAGCAGGTCGCGGTCCAACTCGATCACCCGCAGCCGCTGTGCCGGGGCCAATGCGGCCAGGAGTGCACGGGTGAGGGCGCCACGGCCAGGACCAATCTCCACGAGGGCATCGCTGCTGCCTGGACCGACCGCAGCGACGATGCGCTGGACGATGGCTGGCTGCACCAGAAAATTCTGGCCAAATCGTTTTTTGGCCTGGGGGACAGACTCTGCTTGCACCCTTCTCGGTCCTTCATGCTATATTCAAGTGACGCCTTATTCAGGCGCTACCGAACGGAAAGTCTATGCACCTCGTGCTGCGTCTTGACGTGAGTGGCCGTCCCATGGCCTGGGAAACCTGGGAAGAGGCTGCAGCCCATTATGTCCGGGGCAACGTGGCCTGGACCCTGGGGAACCCTTTCTTCACGGCTCACGGTGGCATCAGCAGGCTGAGCGGCTTGCCCTCTTCCCTGGAGATCCACCCGGTCATCGCCGTTCGCGGCCGCCACCTGGGCAAGGTACGGCCGCCGGCGCTGAGCAATCCTACCCTCTTTCATCGCGATCGCCACCTCTGCATGTATTGCGGTCGCCATTTTCCGCAACGTGAACTGACCCGGGACCACATCATCCCCCTTTCGCGCCGGGGCCGCGACATCTGGACCAATGTGGTCACGGCCTGCCGCTGGTGCAACAGTCGTAAGGACAACCGCACCCCAGAAGAAGCGGGCATGCCTTTACTCGCCGTGCCCTTCGCGCCCACCTGGGCAGAGTACCTGCTGCTGAGCAATCGGCGCATCCTTGCCGATCAGATGGAGTTCTTGCTGGCTCAGGTGCCGGCGGACCGACAGCACGTTTTCTAGGTCGCTCCCCGATCTCGAGCGCGGCGGTTGCGGTGGATATCGGCCGCCATCTGGATAGCAGCGAGCAGGCTGCTGACCTCTGCCTGACCGGTCCCCGCCAGATCCAGTGCCGTGCCGTGATCGACGCTGGTGCGCACGATGGGTAGACCCAGGGTAACGTTCACCGCGGCACCGAAGGCATGGTACTTGAGGACCGGGAGACCCTGGTCGTGGTACATGGCCAATACCGCATCGGCTTCTTCCAGGTAACGCGGCTGAAACAGGGTATCCGCCGGCAAGGGCCCCAGCAGCCGCAGTCCCTCCGACCGCAGGGAACGCAGGACGGGATCGATGATGTCCAGTTCCTCACGACCCAGATGTCCGCCTTCGCCCGCGTGCGGGTTCAATCCGGCGACGACGATACGCGGATCCGCAAGACCAAAGTCCGTACCCAGGGCGCGATGCAGGATGCGCAGCGTGGCGCTCAAGGCCTCCACCTGGATGGCATCGGCTACGGCGCGCAGAGGCAGGTGGGTGGTCGCCAGGGCAACCCGCAGACCGCGACCGGCCAGCATCATCACCACCCGCTCGACACCGCAGAGTTGCGCCAGGTACTCCGTGTGTCCGGCAAAGGAAATCCCGGCGTCGTTGATCACCCCCTTGTGCATGGGCGCGGTAACGAGGGCATCGGCGAGTCCCAGGGAAATCAGCTCCACCGCCTGTGCGAGCCCGCGCAGCACGGCCTCGGCATTGCCGGGCTCGAGCCGCCCGGCGCGGCAGGGAATGGGCAGGGGCAGATCCAGAACAGCCAGGGTACCCGCCTCGGCCTTGGGCCAGGCTTGGTCTGCGCTCCAGCGGCGCAGACGCAGTCCCAGACCAAGATCGGCGGCGCGGCGCTGGAGACAGGCGTGGCTGCCGATGACCACCGGAGTCCCCGGCAGGGGGTGATCGCTAAGGGCGAGACAGAGATCGGGACCGATCCCCGCGGGCTCGCCCATGGTGATGAGCAGCCGTGGCGCGCTCACTGCGATGCTTCCTCACGACGAAGGATGTCCACCACGCCTTCGGGACCTTCGACGCGGGTCGGCAGACGGAGCACGCGGAGCTCGAGATAACGGTCACGGATATCGATGCACAGCTGGTCACCGACCCGGACTTCCGTGGCGGCCTTGGCGGTACGCCCATTGAGGGTGACGCAGCCGCCGTCGCAGATGGTCTTGGCCAAGCTGCGACGCTTGATGAGGCGCGCCATTTTCAAGAAGAGGTCCAGGCGTAGGCCGTCAGGGGCGGGCTTGGTCATGGCCTTGGGCGAGGAGTTCGGTGAAGGCGTCCTCCAGACGCGGTTCTTGCACGTGCAGATCGACAATCTGCGCCGGGAGCGCCTGCAACTGGCGCAAGATGGGCCCAAGTCCCTGATCGCGCTGGACGCGTAGTACCCAGGTGCGCTGGTCGGCACGCATGAGGGCGTCCTCCAGTTCGCTGGGCAGAGGGCCAGGGTCGCGTTCAAAGCTCACCGACAAAACCCGGTGACGACTGTGAGCCAGCAGGGCTTCCTTGCTGTCCAGGGCAAGCACCTGACCGTGGTCGAGAATGGCGATGCGACCGCAGAGTTCTTCCGCCTCTTCCAAGTAGTGGGTGGTGAGGATGACGGTGTGCCCCTCTTCGTTGTAACGGCGCATGAAGCGCCAAAGTCCCTGGCGCAGTTCCACATCCACGCCGGCGGTGGGCTCGTCCAGAACCACGACGGGCGGACGGTGGACCATGGCCTGGGCGATGAGCACCCGGCGCTTCATGCCCCCGGACAGGGCGCGCAGATTGGTGTTGGCCTTGTCCGCCAGGTCCAGTTCCTGCATCAGCACATCGAGCCAGTCGTCGTTGCGCCGAATGCCAAAGTAACCGGACTGCCAGCGTAAGAACTCGCGCACTGTGAAAAAGGGATCGTAGGCCAGTTCCTGGGGCACCACACCCAGCATTTGCCGGCTGTGTCGATAATCGTGCTCGACGTCGAAACCGAAGATCTCGGCTACCCCGCTGCTGCGCCGGACGATCCCGGCGAGGATGTTGATGAGTGTCGACTTGCCGGCGCCGTTGGGCCCCAGGAGGCCGAAAAACTCGCCGGCGCGCACGTCCAGATCGATGCCGCCTAGGGCGAGGAAACCGTTGCCGTAGGCCTTGCGCAAACTACGGACGTGGATGGCGAGGTCAGTGCCCACGGTCCCCTTCGTCCTTCTCGCCCGGTGCTTCGGTGAGGAGCGCCTCCAGACCGTAGAGGTGCACCAGCTCCCGCAGGCCTGGCCCGAGTCCTGTCAGAACCAGCGGTCGCTTGCGCTGCAGTGCCCGCTCCTGCCAATCCAGGAGCAGTGCCAGGGTGGCACTGTCGGCCGCGTCCACATCGTCGAGACGGACCCGATCCACGGCCAGTGACCGCAGTTCCTCGCTGCGTAGCGCTTCGTCGAGGGCGTCCAGACGCCAGTCACCCGACAGGCGCAGTACGGACTGGTCGTCTTCTTGGCCGACCTGCCAGCGGGCGCGGCGTCCTTCAGTCATCCACTTTCGCCTTGAGATCCCGCAGAAGTGCGGGAATGCCCCGACTCGCGGCGATCTGGCCAAAACTTTGACGATAGTTGAGCACCAGGCTTACCCCGTCGATATAGACGTTATAGATCCGCCAGGTGTTGCCCTGCTGAAGCAGGGCATAGATGACCGGAATGTCGGGACCGCCGTCGGGCTGCTGGATGACCATGTTGACCTGAGCCACCGGCGGATTCTGGGAGATCTGCTGACTGCCGGTGATCTTCACCCGCTGACCGTGATAGTGATTCAGGGAATTGCTGTAGGTCTTGACCAGAAGCTCCTTGAAGAGCTTGACAAACTGATCCTGCTGGGCGCTGGTCATCTGTCGCCAGTACTGTGCCATGACGTACTGCGACATGGTGGTGAAGTCGATGTGCGGCAGGATGATGTTGGCCACCTCCTTCTTGAGGGCCCGATCCACGGGACGTCCCTCGTTCTTCTGCAGCACGGTGAGCACCGAGTCGGTCATCTGCTCCACGACCTGGGTTGGCTCCGTGACGTCGGCCGCCTGCACCGGCAGGATCCAGCCCAGTACCAAAAACATCAACGCGTACGCTAGGGATTTCATGGCAATCTCCTGGAATGGGTCACTGTCCTGGGGGGTTGGGAATGGCACTTGCGCCGGAGCCCGAGCCCGAACTGCCACTCCCGCCCTCAGCCTTGCTGAAGACCATCTGACCGATGAGCTGGTCGATGTTGACGGCACTTTGGGTCAGGGTGATGGTACCGCCGGGCTTGAGGTCCTGGGGCATGCCACCGGGCTGGAGGGCAATGTACTGTTCGCCCAGCAATCCCTGGGTATAGATGGAGGCGCCGGTATCCACCGGCAGCTTGAGCTGCGGCTCTATGCGCATGCTGACCTCGGCCTGGAAGGTTTTGGGGTCGATGCGGATACCCGTGACCTCGCCCACGGTCACTCCGCCCAGTTTGACGGGGCTGCGCACCTTGAGGCTGCCGACGTTGTTGAAGTCGGCGTGGAGAACATAACCCTCGCCGTACTGGAATCCAGACAGGTTTCCTACCCGAAAGGCCAACACCGCCAGGGCAGCAATCCCGAGCAGGACGAAAATCCCCACCCACCAGTCCACTGCACGATTACGCATTGAAGGGTCACCCGTCATGAAAAGAGTAAGGCCGTCAAAATGAAATCCAAGCCCAGTACCGCCAGGGACGCCGCCACCACACTGCGGGTGGTGGCGTTACCTACCCCCTCGGCGGTGGGTTTGGCGCTGTAGCCCTGCCAAGCGGCAATCCAGGCCACCACGAGCCCAAAACACAGGGCCTTGAACAGGCCGTTGAGTATATCGCCGCGGAAGGACACGTTGGACTGCATTTGCGACCAGAAGGTCCCGCTGTCCACGCCCAATACCGGAACGGCAATGAGGTAGCCGCCAAAAATGCCCACCAGATCGAAGATCACGCACAGGATGGGGACCGTGAACACGGCAGCCCACAAACGCGGGGAGACTACCCAGGCCAAGGGATCGACGGCCATCATTTCCATGGCCGACAATTGCTCCGTAGCCTTCATGGTGGCGATTTCCGCCGTCAAGGCCGAGCCGGCGCGTCCGGCAAAGAGCAGTGCCGTCAGGACCGGACCCAGTTCCCGCAGCAGGGACAGGGCGACCAGGGTCCCCAGGGCGGAGGTGGCACCGAAGCGTACCAGCGCGTAGTACCCCTGAAAGCCGAGCACCATGCCGGTGAAAAAGGCGGCCACGACCATCAGTGCCAGGGACAGTACCCCAAATCCGTAGACCTGGCGCAGCCATTGCTGGATGCTGAAGTGGCGATGCACCACCCGGCCGAGACCCAGTAGCAGAAAACGGCTGGCGGCACCGAGCCGTGGCACGCTCTCGCGCACCACTCGACCGAGCTCCGGAATGAACTCCAGGGCGGTCACGGCCGCACCCCCCCCAGTTTTCCTAGACCCATGACCTCCAGAAAGCTCTGGTTACTCGGGTAATGGAAGGGCACCGGCCCATCCGGTCGCCCGCTGAGGAACTGCTGCGCCAGCGGCGAGTCGCTGGCGCGCAGCTCCGCGGGTGTTCCGTGCGCAATGATCTTGCCACCGCCGAGGATGAAGCCAAGGTCGGCAATGGCGAAGGTCTCATCGATGTCGTGACTGACGACGATGCTGGTGGCGCCCAGGGCATCGTTGAGGCGGCGGATGAGGGTGGCGATGATACCGACGCTGATGGGATCGAGGCCCGTGAAAGGCTCGTCGTAGAGGATGAGGATGGGATCCATGACCACTGCCCGCGCCAGGGCGACCCGCCGGCCCATGCCGCCGGAGAGTTCGCCCGGCCCAAGCTCCGCGGCGCCCCGCAGCCCGACGGCCTCGAGCTTCATCAGGACCAACTTGCGTAGCAGGCTCTCGGGCAGCCGGAAATGCCGGCGCAAGGGAAAGGCGACATTCTCAAAGACCGAGAGATCGGTGAACAGGGCACTGTGCTGAAAGAGCATGCCCATGCTGCGGCGCAGGGCGAAGAGCCCGGCCCGATCCAGTTTTGACGGTTCCTGGCCCTGCACCCGAACTCGGCCGGCATCGGGGCGGAGGGTGCCGGCAATGAGGTTCAGCAGGGTCGTCTTGCCGCCACCACTGGCACCCAGAATGGCGGCCACGGCACCCCTCGGCACCCGTAGATCGATGCCGTCCAGCACGCGATGACTGCCACGGGAAAAGCGCAGCTGTTCAATTTCGATGAGGTCGCCCGCTGCCACACTCCACACCCTTGCACATTAGACCGCGGCATTATAGCCCGAGGATCCGAGTGCTGGCCAACCAGCGCAGACCGGGAGCCTTGTTTCCTGGCCACGGCAAAGGCCTGCGGCGGCTTGACATCGAGGGATCATCTCCTTATCTTCTCGGCTCTTGAGAGAACCAGGATAAAGCCCCATGAAGCGTACTTTCCAACCCAGCGTCGTTCACCGCAAGCGCACCCACGGTTTCCGCGCGCGTATGGCGACCAAGGCCGGTCGTCTGGTGCTGAAGCGTCGACGTGCCAAGGGTCGTGCCCGTCTCTGCCCGTGACGGCGAAGGCGCAGCCCCACGGTTTCGAACGCCGCTACCGTCTGCGGCACAAGGCAGAGATTCGGCGTACCTTGAGCGAAGGCCGTAAGCGCAGCTTTCCGGAGCTCGCCTGCTACGTCCTCGCCAACGATCGAGGCTTCGCCCGCCTTGGCTTGGCGGTCAGTCGCAAGGTCGGCAACGCGGTGCTGCGCAATAGGGTCAAACGGCGGTTGCGGGAGGCCTTTCGCCAGTCTCCCTGGCGCGATCAGGGTAAGGATCTCATGGTGGTGGCAAAGCCTGCGAGCGCCCAGGGCAGCTATCAAACCCTGTCGATGCGCGTCGATGCGGTGCTGCGCCCTTGATGGTGTGGCTGCGGCGCGGGGCGATCCTGCTCATCCGTGCGTACCAGCTGCTCCTGAGCCCCTTTCTCGGCAGTAATTGCCGTTTTCATCCCAGCTGTTCCGAGTACGCCTGTGAGGCCATCGCCCGTTACGGACTGCTGCGGGGTTCGTGGATGGGCATCAAACGTCTTGGTCGCTGTCATCCCTGGCATCCGGGTGGCTTCGACCCCGTTCCCTGAAGCTGTGGAGCCCCATGGATACGCAAAGAACCCTCCTTGCCGTCGTGCTCTCCATCATTGTCCTCGTGCTCTACGAGCAGTGGATGGCGCCCAAGCCCACGCATCCTGCCGCCGCCCCCACCGCCGTCACCCAGAGCGCCACGGCCAAGCCCGCACCCGCTCCGACCTCGGCGACGGCTACGGCGCCCAGCACCAGCGCGGCGGCGACCCTGTCCGGCACCGTGACGTCGGGCCTCGCGAGTCCAGCGGAACTTGCGGCAGCGCCGAGTGTTCCCTTTGCCACCCAGGTGTACCAGGGGTCCGTTAGCCTGCTCGGTGGCGATATCGTCCACCTCGGCCTCAAACACTATCCCACCAGCAGCAGCGACAAGGCGCCCTATCCGATCCTGACCCCAGAGAGCGCACGTCTCACCCTGCAGCAGAGTGGTTTTCGCGCCCTCGATGGGCAGATCCTGCAGGGACGCTATCGCTTGCTGCAGGATACCGGCCATACCCTGATTTTCCAGGGCGAGGCGGGCCCCCTGCGTATCGAGAAAACTCTGGAATTTGCACCGGACAGCTACCTCATCCACGAGACCGTCCGAGTCACCAATGGCGGTAGCTCGGACTGGAACGGCAGTTATCTCGACCAGATCCTGCGCAACGATCGCAGTGAGAGCCACTGGTTCATGTCCATCTTTACCGGTGCCGTGCTCATGCACAACGGCAGCTTCTCGGAGAAATCCTTTTCGGACCTGCGCAGTCACCCGGAGGACTGGAGTGGTTCCGGTTGGGCCGGTATGACCGATCACTATTTTCTGGAAGCGATTCTCCCCGAGCCCAAGGCCACCGGCCAGATCTATGCCCGAGCCGAGGGACCGAATTCCGTCGCTGGGGTGGCCGTGGCGCTGCCGCGCCTGGCTCCGGGACAGAGCACGACCATCGAGCAGGATCTCTACCTTGGCCCCAAGGAACAGAAAACGCTCTCGAGCCTCGGTCGTGGGTTGGAGCAGACCGTGGACTATGGCTGGTTCGCCATCATTGCCGAACCCATGCACGGAGTCCTGAGCTGGTTCCACAGCTGGACCGGTAACTGGGGCCTGGCCATCGTGCTCCTGGTTCTGGCGGTGAAGATCCTCTTTTTCTACCCCTCGGCCATCAGCTACCGCTCCATGGCCAACATGCGCAAGCTGCAGCCAAAGCTGGAGCAGATCAAGAAGCAGTACGGTGAGGACCGCCAGAAGATGGGGGCGGCCATGATGGAGCTCTACCGCAGCGAGAAGGTCAACCCCATGGCCGGCTGTCTGCCCATTGTCATCCAGATGCCGGTGTTCATTGCCCTCTACTGGGTGCTGGTGGAGAGCGTATCGCTGCGCATGGCCCCCTTCGTGCTTTGGATTCACGATCTGGCGGCACCAGACCCCTACTACATCCTGCCCTTGCTGATGGGAGTTTCCATGTTCATCCAGCAGCGCCTCAACCCGGCGCCCATGGATCCCATGCAGAAAAAGATCCTTTCGGCGCTGCCGGTGATTTTCGCAATTTTCTTCTCCTTCTTCCCGGCGGGCCTGGTGCTGTACTGGTTGACCAATAACGTGGTCTCCATCGCCCAGCAGTATCTCATCACCCGCCACGTGATGAAGGAAGTCTGAGGAAGCGTGCCCATGGCCTTGGACTACCGTCTGGGGGACACCATCGTGGCCCCCGCGACAGCCATGGGGGAGGCGGGAGTGGGTATCTTGCGTCTGTCGGGACCCAGGGCGCTGGCCATTGCCCGCGCCCTCTGCCGGCGGCAGCGTCCCTGGGAGCCGCGCCGCGCCTACCTGCAACGTTTCTACGACGATCGTGGAGGCGCCCTGGATCAGGGGATCGTCCTCTATTTTCCCGCCCCCAATAGCTTCACCGGCGAAGACGTCGTTGAACTACAGGGCCACGGTAGCCCCCTCGTCCTCCAGCTTCTGCAGCAGAGTGCCCGGCGCCTGGGTGCGCGTGACGCCCGTCCGGGGGAGTTCAGTGAGCGTGCCTTTCTCAATGGCCGCATGGATCTTGCCCAGGCCGAAGGACTCGCCGATCTCATCCATGCCCAGAGCGAGAGCCAGGCCCGCGCCGCCCTGGCTAGCCTCGAAGGCCGTTTTTCGGAGAAGATCAACGAACTGCGCGAGGCCATCCTGCAAGTACTGGCGCTGTGCGAGGCTGGCCTCGATTTCAGTGAGGAGGATCTTGGGAGCGCCCACCGCGACGCGCTGGAGCAGGCCCTGAAGACGAGCCAGCGCCGCCTCGAATCCCTGTTGCAGCAGGCTCGTCAGGGGGCACGCCTTGCCCGGGGTGCTCGCGTTGCCCTGATCGGCCGTCCCAATGTTGGCAAGTCCAGCTTGCTCAATGCGCTGGCCGGGCGCGAAAGCGCCATCGTCACGGCGATAGCGGGTACGACGCGCGATCTCGTCCGCGAGGAGCTGCAGATCGGCGGCTTGACGGTGGAGTTAGTGGACACCGCCGGCCTGCAGGACAGTGCGGATCCGGTGGAACGCGAGGGCATTCGCCGCAGTCGCGCCACCGTCGCCAGCAGCCAATGGGTACTGCTGGTAGCCGATGCCGCTGCCGGTTGGAAAAGCGACGACGCCCGCATCCTTGCCGAGTTGGACTCGCAACGCCTGACCATCGTCTGGAACAAAGGGGATCTGGTGGCAAAGGCGCCGGTGTTGCCGGAGCCCCGGCCGCAGCTGGTCGTCTCCGCCCGCACCGGGGCCGGACTGGACGCGCTGCGCATGGAGTTGCAACGGAGTCTGGGGGCAGTGGAAGCGGCTCCCTTCAGTGCCCGCAATCGCCACGTTCACGCCCTGGAGGAGTGTGGCAATGCCTTGACCGAGGCAGCGACGGCCCTGTCCATGGGCAACGAGGAACTCCTTGCGGAATGCCTACGCGCTGCCGGCGCGAGCCTCGCTACGGTCACCGGTGCCATGGACGTGGAAGAGATCCTGGGAGCGATCTTCTCCCAGTTCTGTATCGGCAAATGACCAAAGCAAAGGCCCGGGCGCCCATACACTCGGACGCTCGGGCCTGGTTTGCTGCCCGGTATTGCCTTATTCGACGGTGATCCGGCGACGCTTGGCAGATTCCGCCTTGGGCAGGGTCAGTTCGAGAACGCCATCTTTGTAGACGGCGCGGGTCTGGGCAGCATCCACGTCCACCGGAAGTTGAATGGTGCGCGAGAAATCGCCGTACCGACGCTCGCGGTAGATGTACTTGCCCTCGCCTTTTTCCACTTCCTCGGTCTTGTTGCCACTGATGTAGACCTGGTTGCCGTGGACCTGGATGTCCAGATGATCCTTGTCGACACCCGCCACTTCCGCCTTGATGACGATCTCATTGTCGCGGTCGATGACGTCGATGTGCGCCACATTGGGGCGACTCATTCCCGCGGACAGATTCACGGGCCGGAAGAACCCGGGCAGCATGGCATCGAAGAGCTGTTCCACCGGGTCCACGGCCCTCGCCGGGGCACTGACTACCTTGTTGTCCTCGCTCATGGTTCATCTCCTTTCCTGAAAAACCCAACCACACCCGGAAACTGGGGATGGTCGTGGAGCTTTTCAAGGGGGGCGACGGGGTCAACCGTAGGGGTAGTCCCAGCCGGGAGCGGGGTCCTTGTAGCGTCGATGTACCCACCAGTACTGAGCCGGCGCCTGGCGTATGGCGCCCTCCAGTACGGCGTTCATGGCCGTCGCATCGGCCTCTGGGTCGCCACTGGGAAAACCCTCGGGCATGGGCAGGATCTCCAGTCGGAAACCCGCGCCCCCCTCCAGGCGGTAGGCGAAAAGACCAAAGACGGCGCTCTGCCGCCGGTCCGCCAGGCGCCCCAGCAACGGCGTGGTACAGGCCGGACGGCCAAAGAAGGGGGCAAAGACGCCCTCCCGCGGGTCAACGTTCTGATCGGGCAGGATGCCGACGATCTCACTGCGCTGCAGGGCCTGGAGTAAAGGTCGGATGCCGCCTTCCTTGGCCACCAGGCGGGCGCCGCTGCGGGACCTGCCGGTCACGAGGTGGTCATTGATCAGCGGGTTACGGGTGGCCATGTAGAGCACCGTCACCGGCCAGCGTTGGCCAATGTACTGCACCGCCGCCTCCCAGGAGCCCAGATGGGCGGTGAACAGCACTACCCCCTTGCCGGTGGCCAGGGCGGCATCCACGGCCTCCGCTCCCTTTACCTCGCGGATGAGACCGAGGGCGCGCGGCAGCGGCCACAGCCAGAGTGGCCCGAGCTCCAGGAGCGCCTCGCCCAGGGCATGAAAATGCGCTCGCAAGAGCCGCCGCCGTTGCACCGTGGTGTACTCCGGAAAGGCAATCTCCAGATTGCGGCGGGCGACCCGGCGCGCCCGCGGTACCAGTACCCAGGCAAGGTCCCCCAGCCGGTGGGCAAGACCGAGGCGCGCCCGCCGCGGCAGGCGCGCGGAAAGGTGCATGAGCGCCACGGCGGTGCCGGCAGTGAAACGCTGCCCAAGGCTTGGTGAAGGCGCGGAAGTCGAGGCAAACATGGCGGCATTATGACAAAAGCCCAGCGCCAGTCCACGCGCCGCGGCGCTGCCTCAGTGCAACACCGTAGTGGACCGCCCCTGGGCCACAGCCGCCATCAGTGCCCGGGTCTCGGCGAGCATCCAGCTCTGGTACTGGTAGCCCGCCGGCATGGTCTCGTACACGCCCACCACGGGGATACCGTGCTGACGCGCGCGATCTAGGAAGGATCGGGTGAGGGGATCCGTCACCTGCTGGTTGTACAGGAACACCTTGACCTCGCGGCGATCGAGCAGGCGGTTCTGGTAGCTCACATCCTGGGGTGCCGGATCGGTTCCATTCATGATGGCTGCCTGCAGGGCCCAGGGGGTCTGGATTCGGCAGCCCGCTGCCTCGAGAAGATAGTCTGCCACGGGCTCCGTCACGGCGACGGGGGTACCGCCGTAGCGGGCCTTGAACTCGGCGATGGCGGAGAACCACGGCTGCAGCGACCGGTCAAACGCCCTGACCCGCGCCGCAAAGTAAGCGGCATGGGCCGGATCGAGCCGGCTCAGGGCCTCAGCCACCGCCTGGGCGACCTTGGGCATGGTATCGGGTCGGTACCAGAGGTGCGGGTTGGGGGTATTCCGCGGTAAGCCCAGCAGTTCCTGCACCACGATCACCTGCCGCCCGGGGGCGGGATTGGCCGCCAGGATCTTGCCTGCCCAATCGTCGTAGCCGAGGCCATTACGAACCACGAGACGTGCCTTGGCCAGTTCTCGGGCCACCGATGGGCTCGCCTCGAAACTGTGCGGATCGGTATTGGGGTTGCTCTCGATGGCGCGCACCGTAACGTAGGGTCCGCCGATCTGGGCAATGACGTCGGCGTATTCATTCTCGGCGCCGACGGCGTGAACGGGCTGCGCAAGGGCCGGTGTAGCGAGACCAAGACAGAGAGCGAGGCCAAACCACGACAGCGCCTGGGCGCTGCTCAGGATGCGCCGGAGGGAAGGGATGAGGCCGCGCAGGACCATGGGGTTACTCCTTAAAGTGCAAGTGAGTTGCATTATGGATGAAGTCCCACCCCTGTCAAGGGTCTCAGAAGAACTCGAGGTGCACGCGCAGCAGGGCCGCCGTGGCGTCGGGATAGACTCCCTGGGGGCGATGGATGAACTGGATATCCGGCTGAATGCTAAGATGTGGACGCAGTTGCGCCACATAGGTCAGTTCATAGGCCATTTCGGCGGGATGCACGGTGCCTGCGGGGAGCTCCTCATCCGCCTGCAGCACCGCGCTGCGCAGCCAGGATCGGGTCATGCCCAGACTGAGGCTATCGCCGGGCCGTCCGAGAAAGGGCTGCTCCAGGCGCAGGCCCAGCGCCAGCTGCCAGGGCACGGGATTGACGGATTGCGGTGCCGCCCCTCCTTGCAGAAACAGTCCGAGACGGCGCCCCCGGTCCAGCTCCCGGCGCGCCTCCCATACGGTGTAGACGCCGGAGGTGCTTGGACTGAGCCCCGGCAGGTCGGGATGGGGTTGCTGGTAGTGCCAGGCCCCCACTTTCACGACATAGCCACTGTCCTCGTCCGGCTCCGCGTCCCCCCAGCGCAGCCCACCTTCCCACAGCGCCAGATAGCCGCGGGCAAAGGTGTGGGTGAACTGGTGCTGGGCATCGCCCTGAAATATACCGAGCTTGGATCCCCAGATATCGCCGTGCACCCCCAGCATGGCTCCAAGGGCACTGTAGGGGTAACTGCCGTTGCCGGGCACATTCTCCGTGATGGTCGGCGTGAAGCCAAAGGCACTGTTCACCAGATTTTCGGCGGGACCGACCACGCCAAAGTAGTGGTTGATGTCGTCATAGCCCAGACGCAGCTGCACTCCAGCCCCGAGCTGCTGGCGAAAGCTGAGCTCGTAGAGGCGCAGTTCTGAGGGCGCGTAGATATTGCTTGGTGTCTGTAAGGCGGCGCTATAGCCCTCTGGATCGGCGCCGGCAAGGATGCCAATTCCGCTGAGCGTGAACTGTCCCCCGGGCCAGAGGCCGGCACGACCGGTGTCGAGACGGCCACCCAATTGCCCGAGCAGATTGGCCGTGCTCCCTTGGGCCGCGCCGCCGGCGAGATTGCTGTAGCTCTCGGCATCCAGATGACCAGCCCAGGACCAGCCATCGTTCAGGCGGTTGTAGCCGGGCAGGAGCTTGCTGGCGATGCCCGGGACCTGCTCCACGGGACCCTGTCCTCGATCCGCCGGGGTGGCGAAAACGGCGCTGGAAGCAAGCATGGTGCTCAGCAGCGCACAGAGGGGTATACGACGCATGGACAATCTCTCCAAATAATATAAATGCGAATCATTATCATTCAATAAATAGACTTACCGGTCAAGCTCCCCAGGGACGCGCGGAGTGGTCGTGCGGAATATATGCAACTTAGTTGCAGTTATCAAGGACGTCCTACGCCGCGCCCAGCCCTTTCCCTGGTCGCGGCACCTTTCCACGGACTCCGGCCATGGACTATAGTGCCCCCATGAAGCATGACCTGGTCATCCTCGGCGGCACCTTTGATCCGGTGCACTACGGTCATCTGCGTGCCCTGGAAGAGGTTCGGGAGGCCCTCGGCCTGCCCAAGGCGCTCTTGATCCCGGCCGGCAGCCCGCCGCACCGGCAAAGCCCCTGGGCGCCGGCTCGTCATCGTCTGGAAATGGTACGGCGGGCCGTGAGCCGATACCCGCAGTTGGAGGTCTGTAGCTTCGAGGTGGAGCGGGACGGCCCCTCCTACACCGTCGATACCCTACGCCACCTGCGCGAGACACACGGTGCGGCCTCGCTGTCCATGGTCATCGGTATGGATGCCTTTCTGCGCTTCGATACCTGGCGCGAGTGGGAGGCGATTCTCGATCTCGCTCACCTCGTCGTCACCGGTCGGCCGGGATGGCCGGCGGCCGAGCTGCCGGAGGCGCTGCGCCAGGCCCTGTATCGGCGACGCTGTGACGATCTCGCGGCCCTGCGGCGCGAGCGCGCGGGCAAGATCGCCTTCTTCAATGTCAGCGCCCTGGAGATTTCGGCCACCCGCATCCGCAGCCTGCTTGCGGAGGGTCGCAGCGCCGCTTTTCTGTTGCCCGACGCCGTCCTGGAATATATTGTGGCGGAACGGCTGTACTGCAGCCCCTGAATGAGGATTCTGGCCATTGCCAACCGCTGAAGAAGTGCGTGATCTGGTCGTGCATGCCCTGGATGAGCACAAGGGCCAGTCCATAGAGACCATCGATGTCCGTTGCCAGACCGATATCACCGACTATCTGGTCATCGCTTCCGGCACCTCGGATCGCCAGTTGCGGGCGCTTTCGGAGGCGGTGGTGGAGGCCTTGCGGGGGCGGGGAGTACGGCCGCTGGGTACCGAGGGCGGGGCCGGCGGCGACTGGCTGTTGGTGGATCTGGGTGACGTCGTGGTACACCTCATGCGTCCCGAGACGCGCGACTTTTATCAGCTGGAGCGCCTCTGGGGTGACCTGCCGCGAACGCGGGAGCAGGACGGGCGCTAACGGCCCATGCGGGTTCAGGTTCTGGCTCTGGGTACTCGAATGCCCCGTTGGGTGCAGGAGGCCGTAGCGGAGTACTCGGCGCGGATTCCGCCGCCGCTGCGGCCCATGTGGCAGTCCTTGCCTCTGGCGAGCCGCCGGCCCGGCGGCAGCGTGGCGCGCTGGCGTGCCGAGGAAGGGCGCAGGCTACGGGCGGCGACTCCCCAGGGTGCCGAGGTGATTGCGCTGGATGTTCGTGGCCGTGCCTTGGGCAGTGAGGAGCTGGCCCAGCGACTGGAGGACTGGCGGGAACGGGGGCAGGATCTGGTATTCTGGATAGGTGGACCCGACGGCCTGGATCCGGGGCTCGCGCCCAGTTGGCGCTGGTCCCTGTCGCCCCTGACCCTGGCGCACCCGGTGGTGCGTGTCGTTCTGGCCGAGCAATGGTACCGGGCTTGGAGCATTCAGGCCGGACTCCCCTATCATCGAGGTGAAAAGGAGTGATGCTGTGGTGAAGATCTCGACACTCGGCCTGCTGGGGCGCGGAGCGTTCCTGGCGAGCCTGCTGAGCCTCGCCGCTTGTGCCCAGATGGTGACCCCCACGCCGGCACAGGTGACAAACAACGCCATCGCCGTGCAGGAGGGGCGGGCGCACATCTTTTCCCTGTCTCCCCAGGTCAAGCCGGCGGAGTTGGTGCCCGCCCAGCGGGCACTGGCGGCGGCGCGCGCGGCCGATGCCCGTGGCGATTACCTCTATGCCGATCGTCAGACCCAGCTGGCCAAGTTGCTCCTGGACAACGTTCAGGCGCGCCTCGACGGCGCGCCTGGCCGCGCCGAGGAACAGCAGCTCAAGCGTCAGATTCGCGAGGAGCAGCAGCGCGTGGCGGAACTGCAGCAAAAGGTCGCGGCTACCCGTAAGCAATTGGGGGATACCACACCATGAAAGTTCTCGGCACCTTCACCCTGGGCACGGCACTGCTCATCTGCCCCGTGCTGGTCCAGGCAGACCTCCGTACGACTCAAGAGCTGCAGAGCGATATGCGCGCCCTGGCGCAACTCGAACAGCAGCAAGTACCGGCCGACCGCCTCGCCCCCCTGCGCTCGACCCTACAGCAGATGACCAGTGATCAGGTCAATCCGGCGCTCTTTGCCGTGGACCGGGCCATCTTTGCGGCACAGCTGGAGGGCATCCGCATCGAACGGGACAATGACCAGCAGGGCCAGAACATCGCTACGCTGCGGCGCGAGCTGCAAAAGCTGCAAAGCCAAAGTCAGCACCTTCAGGATGAGTACGCGCGTCTGCGTCAGCAGCTGGCGCAGCAGACCGCCAGCGGTGCCCAGAGCCAGCGTCTGCAGCAGGAGATTGCGCAGCAGAAGCAGATCCTGCGCCAGGAGCAGCAGCGCCTCGAGGAATTGTCCAAGCAAGCACCGTCGGCACCCAGTACCGCGTCCAGTCCGAGCCCTGCGGTCCCGGGCATCCCCGCTGGACTGGGTCAATACGCCCAGGTCAGCGCCGGCAAGGACGGGCTCCGACTGCAGATGCCCGTTGCCCAGCTCTTCGCCCCATCCAGTCATCAGCTCACGGCCAATGGCCTGCAGCGTTTGCGATCCCTCGCGAACAGCCTGCGGGCGAGCAGCGCCAGTGAGATCCTGGTGCGGGTGTCTCCCCAGCCCGAGGGGACCAATGCCGCTACCCGGCAGGCCGAGGTCATTCTGCGTGCGCTGCGTCAGAACGGGATTCCCGATCAGCGACTGGCCTTGGCCAGCGGCGCGGGGGTGCCAGCGGGGACGGCTGAATTGCTGCTCGTAGGCCTCGGTGCCCAGCCCTGACGCGCTCGGCACGCCCATTCTGACCCTGGCCTCGGCCTCTTCGCGGCGGCTCGAACTGTTGCGGCAGCTGGGCTACGACCCACAGGTGCGGGCTGCCGCCATAGACGAAACCCCCCGCCCGCTGGAACGACCGCAGTCCCTGGTTCGGCGGCTGGCGCAGGAAAAAGCCGCGGCGGCTTGGCGAGAGCTTCAAGGGGGCATCGTCCTGGGCGCGGATACCGTGGTGGTGGTGGACGGGCAGGTTTTTGGCAAACCGCGCGATCTGGACGCGGCGCGGTGCATGTATGCGGCCCTCGGCGGCCGTTGGCATGGGGTACTGACGGCCGTTGCCGTATACGACGGTCGGCAGTGGTATCGTTGCCTGAGTCGCAGCGCAGTCTGGCTGCGTCCCCTCAGCAGCGCCGAGGTGACGGCCTACTGGACCAGCGCCGAGCCCTTTGATAAGGCCGGCGGCTACGGTATTCAGGGTTTGGGCGCGAGTTTCGTGCGCAGTCTGCGCGGCTCTTACAGCGGTGTCATGGGCTTGCCCCTTTTCGAGACGGCGGAGCTGTTGGGTGCCGCGGGACTCCCACCTCCCTTTTTGCGAGATCGACATGAGTGAAGAGCTGTTGATCAACGTCACCCCCCAAGAGATTCGCGTGGCACTGGTGGACAATGGGGTGCTTCAGGAAGTGCAGATCGAGCGCAGCAGCCATCGGGGGCTGGTCGGGAATATCTACAAGGGGGTGGTACGGCGGGTGCTGCCGGGCATGCAGGCCGCCTTCATCGATATCGGCCTGGAGCGTACCGCCTTCCTGCACGCAGGCGATATTCAGGACGAGGAGATGGATAACGGCGATACGGATCTGGAGACCCGCGCCGACATGGCCCACGAGGTGCGCAGTGTCGCCACACTGTTGCACGAGGGCCAGGAGGTGGTGGTGCAGGTCATCAAGGATCCCGTGGGCAGCAAAGGAGCGCGACTGTCCACCCGCATCACCCTGCCGGGCCGCTATCTGGTCTACATGCCGTACGTTCCGCGCCTGGGCGTGTCCAGCCGGATCGAGGACCCCGGGGAACGCGAGCGTTTGAAGGGAATTCTGAAGGCGATGATTCCTGCCGATGAGGATGGTGGCTATATCATCCGCACCCTGGCCGAGGGGACCGAGGCCGAAGACTTCGCCAGCGACCTGGATTTTCTGGGGAGGCTCTGGCAAAGCGTGCACGAGCAGGTCGCCAGCGCACGCGCTCCCCAGCTCATTCACCAGGACCTCAACCTCGCCCTGCGCGTCATGCGCGACGTGATGTCCGATGACATTCAGCGCGTTCGCATCGACAGCCGCGAGACCTTTGAAGCCGCGCGCCAGTTCTGTGCCGAGGTGATTCCGGAGGTGGTGGAGCGCATCGAGCACTATGCCGGGGACCGCCCGCTCTTTGACCTGTATAACGTCGAAGACGAAATCGAGCGTGCCCTGCAGAGCCGCGTCACACTCAAGTCCGGGGCCTACCTCATCATCGATCAGACGGAGGCCCTGACCACCGTGGACGTCAATACCGGCGCCTTCGTCGGTCGACGTAATCAGGAAGAAACCATCCTCAAAACCAATCTAGAGGCAGCGGCGGCCATCGCCCGGCAACTGCGGCTGCGGAACATTGGCGGGATGATCATCATCGACTTCATCGACATGGAGGACGAGGAGCACAAGCGACGGGTGCACCGTGCCCTGGAAAAGGCCCTGCAAAGCGACCACACGCGCTGCAGTATCACCCAGATTTCCGCCCTGGGCCTTGTGGAGATGACCCGCAAGCGTACCCGCGAGAGCCTGCGCCAGATTCTCTGCGAGCCCTGTCCTTACTGCCACGGACGCGGATTCATGAAGACCGCCGAAACCATCTGCTACGAAATCCTGCGGGAGATCGTCCGCGAGACCCGGGCCTATCCTGCCGAGCGCTTTGTGGTATTAGCCTCGGTGAAGGTGGCCGACAAACTGCTGGATGAGGAGAGCACGAGCCTTGCGGCGCTGGAGGAGTTCATCGGCCGTCCCATCCGGGTGCAGGCAGAACAGACCTACACCCAGGAACAGTACGATATCATCCTGATGTAAAAGTGGTTTTTAGTTGTTCGCTCCGCAGCTGGGGAGTTTTCTGTCGCTTCCGGACGACATTTTTTCGCCCCGTGCATCCCACTCGGGTCTGGCCCGCCCGCATTGGTGTGGGTCAGGGGCGTGAACCTGCGGGCCTGCACCGCGCAGGGACGACTGAACTGGAGCTGGACGGGTTCTGGCATGAAAAATGCTGCTGATGCCCATCGACTGCCGCCCGATATCGGGACTAGAGAGGAAGGGATGCATCCAAGAAAATCGCTGCTGTGGGCCGGGGCACTGGCCGTCCTTGCTGCGGCGGGGGTTCCGCCGGCCTCGGCCGAGGTTCAGTTGCAACTGAACCTGGGGGGGCCAGGCTACAGCCTTGGCTTTTCCAACTTTCCGCAGTACGTCTACCTTGCGCCGCCGCCGGGCTATGCCGTCTATTATCCGGCGCCGCTGTATGCCCAGTACGTGATCTGGCAGTACTATCCGCAACTGTATTATCGCTATTACGCGGCACCGCCACCGCCACCGCCCTACGGCGCACCGCCGCCGCCACCGCCGCCGGACCGTTTCTTTCGCGTCCTTGGTGTGGCCCCGCCACCACCGGCGCCACCGGGGCGGTATCGACCGCCGCCGGGCCGATGGCTGTGGGCTGGGCACGAGCGGGGACTCCAGTTTACTGGGCCGGCGGAGCGCGGCCCTGGATTTCACGGCCATGAGCGGGAAGGTCACCCCGGGGATCGGGACTTCCGTGGCCCGGGGGGACCGCGTGGTGGTCCAGGTGAGGGACCGCGTCCTGGGGGTGGTCCGCATCCCGGTGGTGGCCCCCATCCCGGTGGTCCTGGGCCCCATGGACAGGGACACGGACCCCACGGATTTGGGCCGGACGGGCATGGACCCGGTGAACACGGGCCGGGCGATGGGGGCGGTTTCATGGGGCCGCATGGTGGGCCGCGTCCCTGAATCCGGTTTTGGCATCCTGAGTTTGGAGGGCAGTCTTCGTGAACCGAGCTTTCCACCTCCTCTCGCTGCTCGCCGCTAGCCTCTGGCTGTCTGCACCGCTCTCCGCCGGGGCGGCGGGGGCGACGTCATCCGACGCTCCGGCGACGGCGGTCATTCCGCCCGTGTTGGCGGATGCCATCCAGTTGGCCATGGATACGCCGTACCACTTTCACCTGGTGGTTCGCTCTTCCATGCTGCCCATTTCGGCAGAATCCTCGGGAGCCGTGGACCTCGCGCGGAAAATCGGTTCCGTCGAGGCCCGTCTGCAGCCTCTGCCGGGCGTCACCCTGCAGGCCCAGAGCATCACTCTGGGAAACCGCGTCTGGTATCGAACCACTCCTCCCGGCGGTCCCTTCCGGGAGGAATCGGCCAGCATTCGGATTCCCAAGGCCATTCCCTGGCAGGATCTGGAGCCCTATCTCGGGGCTGTGCAAAGCTTGCCCGCGCGTCCCATGGATGGCCAGGAATGTATTGGCTACACCTTTACCCTGAGCCCTGCCGGGGTCGCCAGCCTTTCGCGCCACGCCCAAGCGCTGCAACTGGGAACGATACAGCAGGCCTCGGGCGACCTCTGGGTGGCCGCCACCGCGCCCCATTACCTGTGTGCCGCCCACCTCCTGGAGACCGCGGCCCAGGCGGGTATTCCCTACCAACTCACGGAGTCCATCACCTACAGTCGCTGGGGCGAGGCCCTGCAGATCGTCCCACCCAGCTCCTGAACCGCAGCGGCGCGCATGGCCCGCAGCGATGACCGGACGTGGTTCAGGGCTGGATCTCGGCGTGGTATCCCTCGGCTTCCACGGCGGCCAGTAAGGCCTTGGGGTCGACATCCCCCTGCACGGTGGCTTGGGATGGCTTGAGGCTGACCTCGGCCCGATGCACGCCGGGGACGGCCTCGAGGGCCTCACGCACCGCGCGCACACAATGGCTGCAGGTCATGCCACGGATGTTCAAATGCAGTGTTTGCACGATTACCTCCTCTAGTCGGGTCAAAGATAGTCGGGTCAAAAATACCAGTATCGCGCCTTGGCCTCGCTACGGATACCGCTCCAGGGTCCTTGCGGGCGGGCTATTCGCCGCCGGGCGCACCTCCGGGAAAGGCGGCAGCCGCCGCAGCCGCAGGCTATTGCTGAGGACGAAGACCGAGGACAGGGCCATGGCCACTCCCGCCGCTATGGGATTCAGGGTAAGCCCCCAGGGTGCCGCAAGCCCTGCCGCCACGGGAATCAGGAGGACATTGTAGAAGAAGGCCCAGAACAGATTTCCCCGGATGACAGCCAGAGTGCGACGAGCCAGATCGACGGCAGTCACCACGGCCTCCAGTCGTCCATGGGTCAGGGTCACATCGGCCGCCGCCCGGGCTATGTCCGTAGCACTGGCCAGGGCAATGCCGACATCGGCCGTGGCCAGGGCGGGGGCGTCGTTGATGCCGTCCCCGACGAAAGCGATCTTCTTGCCAGCACCACGCAGCTCCCGCAGGTACTTCGCCTTGTCCTGGGGTAGGACCCCCGCGTACCAGTGTTCGATACCCACATCACGGGCCACCTTGCTTGCCGTGCCTGCCGCATCTCCGGTGATCATCCAGAGTACGAAGCCGCGGCGACGGAGTGCCTCCACC
The DNA here is from genome assembly GCF_000175575.2 of Acidithiobacillus caldus ATCC 51756. NCBI lineage: Bacteria > Pseudomonadati > Pseudomonadota > Acidithiobacillia > Acidithiobacillales > Acidithiobacillaceae > Acidithiobacillus > Acidithiobacillus caldus. The sequence continues at coordinate 2,717,722 of NZ_CP005986.1, read as the reverse complement.
ACGCGGGCCGCTTCCGGGCGCAGCGGGTCGGCAAAGCGGAAGGTGCCCCAGAATTGCCGGTCCACTGCCAGATGGATGGCACCCTGGGCCTCTGCTTCTGCGACCGTCTGCCCATTTTCCTCGTCCACGGTAATGCCCTCGCTGCGCAGGAACTCGGCGGAGCCCAGCACCACGTCACGGTTCTCCACCCGCGCCCGTAGGCCGAGACCGGGCAGGGCTTGAAAGTCCTGGAGTGGTGGCAGGTGCAAGCGCCGTTCCTGCGCCGCCTCCAGCAGGGCCTGTCCCAGAGGGTGTTCCGAGCCCTGCTCTGCCGCTGCCGCAAGCGTCAGGGCACGATCTGGGTCCGCCCCGTGAATGGCCACGAGCCTTGGACGACCGGTGGTCAAGGTGCCGGTCTTGTCAAAGATCAGGGTATCGGCGCGAGCCAGGTGCTCCACAGCCTCGCCGGAACGGAACAGCACCCCCAGCTCCGCCGCTCGTCCGGTACCGACGAGCACGGCCGCCGGAGTCGCAAGGCCCATGGCGCAGGGACAGGCGACCACCAGCACGGCCACCGCGGCGACCAATGCCTGACTGAGATCACCCGTCAGCGTCAGCCAGGCGCCAAAGCTGAGGGCGGCGGTGAGCAGCACCAGCGGTGTGAAGACCCGCACAACCCGATCCGCAAGACCCTGGATAGGCAGTTTGCCGCCCTGGGCATTCTCCACCAGGCGGATGATCTGGGCGAGAACGGTATCGCCGGCCCGCGCCGAGACCTCGATGATCAGGCGACCGTCGCGACACAGGGTGCCGCCCACCACGCTGTCGCCCGGTCGGCGATTTTGCGGCAACGGTTCACCGGTTAGCATGGCCTCGTCCACCTCGGCTCGACCCTCCAGCACCCGTCCGTCCACGGGGATGCGCTCGCCGGGACGCACCAGCACCCGCTGCCCGGGCTGTAGTTCGGCAATGGGAATCTCGTGGGTCTGGCCGGTCTCGTCCAGGAGCGCGGCGCTGCGGACCTGTAGTCGGGCCAGCTGGGCAATGGCCGCGGCACTGCGGTCCTTGGCCGCTGCCTCGAGATATTTACCGACGAGGATGGCGGCGATCACGACGGCGGCAGAATCGAAATAGACATGCCGCGCTGCCTCCGGAAAGATCGACGGGACGAGCAGCACGAGCAAGCTATAGAGCCAGGCGGCCCCGGTTCCCGTGGCCACCAGGGCATTCATGTCCGGAGCGAGGTGACGATACGCGACCCAACCGGCACGAAAAAAACGCCGCCCCGGACCGAACAGGACAAAGGTCGTCAGGAGCATCTGCAGCCAGTCCCAGGCCCCAGGGAAGGGTTGGACAGAGTTCATGAACTGCTGCAGACTCGGCCACCAGGGCGGCACCATGGCAAGAAAGAGCACGATGAGCGCTGTCCCCACGGCCAGCCACAGGGATCGTGCCGTGGTCTCCCTCCCGGGGCGCCGGGCGGCACCCTGGCCAGCGGCCGCACTGGCCAGGCTTGCCGTGTATCCCGCCTTGCGGATGGCGGCGAGCATATCTGCGCCTTGGATCATGGTGGGTAGATAGCGCACCACGGCTTTTTCGGTGGCCAGATTCACGCTGGCTTCCAGGATCCCCGGCTGGCGGCGCAAGGCGCGTTCGACCCGTCCGACGCAGGACGCGCAGGTCATCCCGCCCACCGCAATCTCCGCCTCCTCCACCATGGGCTCATAACCGCTGGCCTGGACCGCAGCCACCAGGGCGGAGGCGGACTGTTGACCGGGGCTGAAATGTACTTCGGCGCGCTCCGTGGCCAGGTTCACCTGCGCCGACTGCACACCGGGAAGGCGTCCCAAGGCCCGCTCCACGCGGCTGCTGCAGGAGGCGCAGGTCATGCCGCGAACGCCAATGTCCAGCCGCTCCAGGTTTTCTTCGCTCATGTCGTGCTCCACACAGCCCACCACGGTCGTATTTTCAATCCTACAAAGCACTGTAGAGTCAAGAGCCCAAACACCCCATCCTCCTCGACCCCCACAGGTGTACACGGCCGACGCCTTCGGGTCCAGCCGGCGGCAAGTCATCGCAAACTACGGGGGCTACACTGGCTGTGCCACCCCGATGCCATTGCCCGCCCCGCGGCGATAGTTGCGTACACCGTTGGACTCAAGGCCGATTGCCTCGATGTCCAGCGGCTGATATAACCGCGGTGGACAGGGCGACGGGGGTACGGCGATGCGGGAGCAATCCACCAGGGAAGAGCAGGTCAACGCCGTGTCCCACGGTGCGGGTGTGGGACTGGCGCTGGCCGCCTTTGCCGCACTGATCGTGCCCAACTGGTCGGTACTGTCGACGCGGGCGCTTCTGGCCCTGGGCCTCTTTTTGGTCACCGCGGCCCTGCTCTATCTGAGCTCCCTCCTTTATCACGCCTGGAGCAGCGGGCCGCAGAAAGCGCGCCTGCAGCTGCTGGACCGCACCGCCATCTACGGTCTCATTGCCGGCACCTATACGCCGGTGAGTCTCCTGATGCTGCGCGGGCCTCTCGGTTGGGGGCTTTTTGTCGTGGAGTGGCTGCTGGCCCTCGCCGGCACCCTGCTCCTGTGGCGTTTTCGCGAGCGTTTTGCGGGCTTGTCCCTGTGGTGGTATCTCCTCATGGGCTGGCTCATTCTGCTGGCGCTTGGCCCTCTCTATCGGGCGGCTCCCAGCCTTTCTCTGTGGTATCTCGGGGCGGGTGGGCTGGCGTACACGGCTGGTGTGGTTTTCTTTGTGATGGATGCGCGACGCTATTTTCACGGTATCTGGCACCTCTTCGTTCTGGCAGGTACCGCCCTGCAATTCTGGGGTATCTGGCTTGCCGTAGGCAGCTGAGGGCCGAGGATGAGGGCGCCAGTGCGGGGAAAGCATACCCGGGCCTTGTGGGCGGCCACTCTGGGCATGTTTCTGGATGGCTTTGATCTCAGCATTCTCGCCATTGCCCTGCTGCCCCTGACGCAGCAATGGCAGCCATCCCCAGCGGATGTGGGCACCCTCATGGCCATGGCCCTGCTGGGCTCTCTGGTGGGCGGTCTCGCGGGTGGGTGGGTGACGGACCGTTTTGGTCGCCAGCGTCTGCTGCTTCCCAATGTCGCGCTGTATTTGCTCGGGGCGCTGGTCAGTGCCCTCAGTCCGGACCTTGGAACCTTGCTCCTCGGCCGTTTCATTACGGGTCTTGCCATCGGTCTCGATTATCCTCTGGTGGCCACCATCGTTGCCGAATACAGTGCTACGGCGAGCCGTGGTCGCGGCTTTGCCTGGGTCAATCTGGCCTGGTTTGGTGGTGCCATCTTTTCCACCGCTTTGGGCTTGGCGTTGTTGTCCCTGGGAACGGATTCCTGGCGCTGGATGTTGGCCAGTGCGGTGGTGCCGGCGCTGGGCCTTCTGTGGCTGCGCCGCCGCCTTCCCGAGTCACCCCGCTGGTTACTGCGGCAAGGTCGGCCGGAAGCGGCGGCGCATGCCCTGCGCGAACTCGAACCGGCCCTGGACGGAGACGCTCTGCGCGACCGCCTGCGCGAATTTGGCGTCCAACGCATGCCGCTGGCGCCGTTGTGGCAGAGACGGGTATGGCGCCGTCGCCTGACCCTCGGCATCCTCCCCTGGTTTTGCCTGGACGTGGTGAGTCTCGGGATTGCGCTTTACCTCCCGAGCGTGCTGCGCAGTACCCAGGTGGCCAGCAGCGATACGGCGGCCGCAGGGATCAATCTCCTCTTCGAACTGGTGACTGCTGCCGCCATCGTCCACATCCTGCCGCGCATCGATTGGGTCGGTCGTATCCCCCTGCAGAAAAAAGGTTTTGCGCTGATGGCCGCGGGTCTTGTCATCTTCGCCCTCGGTGTTGCCCTGCCTTCGGTGGCAGTCCTTTTCCTTGGGAGTACACTTTATGCCCTTGGCCTTGGGCTGGGGCCGGCGGTGACCATCTTTGCCCTTGCCGTAGAGATTTTTCCCACGGAGTGGCGGGCGAGCGTGGCCGGCCTCGCCACTTCCGTTTCGCGCCTGGGTGCGGTTTTCTCGGCCGTCCTTTTTCCGATCCTGGAGCAGCACCTGGGTGTCCCGTTGCTCCTCACGGGGGTGGCGGCGGTGGCATGGCTTGGGCGCGTCATCACGGCCCGTTTTGCGGTCGAGAGCAGTGCCCGAAGCCTCGAGGCCCTGGAGCGCGAGGCCTTGGCTGCGCCGAAAGCCGAACCTTGACATCCCGGACTTTTTTGACCATCTCCCATCGTGTCCGCATTCCGCCACGGAGTCTGTGGCGCCGCTCACCTCACTGCACCTGAGTCCAATTATCCTTCCACGATGTCAAAGCTGCCCGAAATATCCGAGGATACAGCGCTCTCCGGTACCGAACGCATTGCCCGACAAGCCATCCTTGGCCGCCAGGGTGAGATCATCGCCTATGAGCTCTTCGCACGCGATAGCGAAACGATTCTGGCCGATCCCTTTCTGGCCTCGGCCCGGGTTCTGGTCAAGGCCTTCAGCTGGTTCCCCGTGGACTCCCTGCTTGGCGGCAAACCGGCTTTCGTGAATTTCACCGACGGGCTGTTTGATGAAAAAAGCCTCGAACTGTTTCCGGCGCGACAGATCGTCCCGGAATTCACCTTGGCGGTGGCACCGGGCAAGGAATTTCTCGATAAGATCCTTGCCCTCAAAAAACACGGCTTTCGCCTTGCCCTGGATCGCTTTTCTGGCGTGTCCTGGCAGTTGGCCCTCCTGCCGTTGATGGATTATGTGAAGATCGATCTGTACGAGACCGCTCCGGCAGACTGGCAGCGAGCCCTCACCCTCATCCGGCGGGGCGGTGGTGTCACCGCGCACCTGGCGACCGTGGCAACCCGGGTGGAGACTCGGGTGCTGGCGCAACAGTGTTTTGAGGCCGGCTTTGATTATGCCCAGGGCTATTACTTCATGCGCCCGGAAATCGTCTCCGGCAAAAAACTGACCAGCCAGCAACGGGTGGTGTTTCACCTCCTCAATCTACTTGCTGCCGAAGGGCCGCTGGCGGAAATCGAGGAAGGGTTCCGCCGCGATCCTGCCCTGTCGTACCAGTTGCTGCGCTATCTCAATTCTGCGGGTCTGCGCCGCGGTGAGGACATCGACAGCATCCGCCGCGCGCTCGTTCTGCTGGGGCGTCAGCCCCTACAGCGTTGGCTCACCCTGCTGATGTTCACCAATCAAGGGCCGGCAAAAGCCTCCCTGGCGCTGCAGGCCAGCACACGCGCCCGACTCGCCGAAATCCTCCGGGAGCACTCCGTTACACTCGACCAGCATCCCGCGGCACTGCATCGCAGCTTCCTCGTGGGTATGCTGTCCCTGCTGGACGCGCTCGTGGATCAGCCCATGACCGACCTGCTGCAGGAACTGCATCTGCCCGACACTCTGCGCGATGCATTGTTGACGCGGCGTGGGGAGGATGGTCAGATTCTCGCCCTGGTGGAGGCCACGGAACGCCAGGACGAGGAGATCGCTCAGGAACTCTGTGGACGTCTGGGCATCCCGCCCGGCATTCTGGGAGGTTTGAGCCTGGATGCCTTGGCCTGGTCGGCGGCCCTGCCCTAGGTTCTGGGTGCGGGCCAAGGGTGAGGGGAGGTCGATTCGGGCTGTATCGGGCGTCCTGCGTTACTCGAAGTTCCAGGTGCGCACGATGCGCAGTTCCTGCGGCGGGTGCTGCCACGATGGTGGCAGGGGGGGGAAGGGTGCTGCCTGTTGCAGGATGCTTTCCACAGCCAGGACGAGATCGCGGTGCTGTTGACCGCGCAGGATCTCCACCCGACGCAGTTGCCCAGTGGGATCGATGGTGATGGCCACGATCAGCCGACCCTGAGGTATGCTGTGCCCGGCGAGGCTGGCCCCGGCGACCTCGGCCACCCGTCGCTCCCAGGCCAGCAGATAGGCGGCGAGCTGCGCTTTGGGATCGGATTGCGCCGTGCTGGGGGCTCGCGTTGCGGGGGCCCGCACCACGGGGAGGCCCGGCCCGCGCGTCGGCATGGGCAAAGCAGGCGTGCCTGTCGCTTCAGCGGGTGCGGAGACCAGGTCTATCTGAACGTAGGAAGAAATGGGCGGCACGCGCGGCACGTGCAGCAGTCCCACGTCCCGGACGAAGAGGAAGATGCCGCCAAGGCCGAGGCTTGACAAGAGCAGCCAAGGAAAGAGTCGATCCAGATCTCTGGCGCTCAGGCCAAAGTACGCAGACCACGGGGCACGGGCCCGCAGATCCCGCAGGAATCCTCGCCTGCCGCGAGCCTGCCGCTTCACGGCGGCGTCACACCGTCACGGTGGCAGACGTCCAAGGAGCGGCCGTAGCCACGGTAAGGGCTCAGTCCAGCCAGTCTGCGACCTCGATGGCAAAGTAGCTGATGATGGCATCGGCGCCGGCACGTTTGATGGCCAGCAAGGACTCCAGGACGCTGCGTTGGAGTTCGAGGGCGCCGGCCGCGGCAGCGGCACGCAGCATGCTGTACTCGCCGGAAACCTGATAAGCCAGGACCGGGAAATCGCAGCGCTCGCGCACGTCCCGGAGTATGTCGAGGTAAGGCATGGCGGGCTTGACCATGACCATGTCCGCACCTTCCTCGAGGTCGAGGGCGAGTTCCCGAAAGGCCTCCCGGCGATTGGCGGGATCCATCTGGTAGGCTCGGCGGTCGCCGAAGCTTGGGGCGCTGTCCGCTGCGTCGCGGAAGGGGCCATAAAAGGCGCTGGCGTACTTTATGGCGTAGGAGAGTACGGCGACGCGCTCGTAGCGGGCTGCATCCAGGGCCTCGCGAATGGCGAGGACCATGCCGTCCACCATGCCCGAGGGGGCGATGACGTCGACGCCGGCCTCGGCATAGGACAGGGCCTGTCTCTGCAAATTCTCCAGGGTGGCTGGATCGTCGCGATCGCCATCGGGGGCGAGTACCCCGCAGTGCCCATGGTCGGTATATTCGCAAAAACAGGCGTCGGCAATCACCAGCAGATCCGGGTAGTGTTCGCGGATGGCGCGAGTGGCACGTTGCACCAGACCATTGCTGTCCCAGGAGGCAGATCCACTGGCGTCCTTGCACTGCGCGGCGACGACACCAAAGAGCAGAACCCCGGGGATTCGTCGGGCAACCGCTTCGCCGCACAGTTGCAGGCAGGAGTCGATACTGTGGCGGAAAACTCCGGGCATGGAGGCTATTTCCTCACGAACACCCGTACCCTCCACCAAGAAGATCGGCAAGAGGAAGTCGCTGGCCTGCAATTGGGTCTCGCGCAGCATGGCACGCATGGCTGCGCGACGGCGCAGCCGCCGCGGCTGGTGGCGCAGGGCGAAGTGGGGTGGAATGGGTAAAGTGGCGGTCATTTTCCCGAACCCTCCGTGTGCGCGGCCCAGTCCTGCAGGGCCTGCAGTAAACCCTGGTTACTCGCCTCTGGAGCCACCCAGGGCGCGGGCAGCCCCTTGGCCGTAATGGCTTCGGCCGTCAGGGGGCTGATGGCGACGATGGGCGTGGTCTTGAGCCAACGCTGCCCGAGACCCCCGACCATCTGGTAGAAGTTGTTGAAGATCTCCGGACTCGTGACCGTCACGGCCTGCAGTTCACCCCGAGCCCAGGCGTGCAGAAGTGGCGTGGGATTGGCGCCGGGCACACTGCGTCGGTAACAGTAGACCTTTTCCACCAGAGCGCCGCGCTCACCCAGGGTACGTTCCAAAAGCTCCCGTCCTTGATCACCGGCGAAGAGGGCGATCCGCTCCCCCCGCACCTCGAGCAGGGCGGGATGTTCCAGCAGCCCCTCGGAACTGAAACGTTCTGGTACCAGATCGACGCCGAGGCCGAAATCCTTCAGGGCGCGCGCGGTCTCCCGACCAACGGCAGCGATGCGGGTGGACGCGGGCCACTGCCGCGCCAGCGCCTGCAGGCGGCTCAAGGCAAACTGGACGGCGTTGCGGCTGCTGAAGATCGCCCACTGGAAGCGCGCCAGATCGGTCAGGGCGGCATCCAGGGATTGCCAGTTCTCCGGCGCCTCGATACGGATGGCCGGGAAGGGGATGGGAAGTGCGCCAGCCGCTTCCAGCAGGGCGATGAGTTCGCCGGACTGTTCCTTTGGTCGGGTGACGACGATGCCCTTGCCGCGCAGAAGCTCTCTCATGCCCGTTTCACCTCATCGATGATGTGCTGTGCTCCCTGGGCCAGGAGCGCCTGGGCAACCTGCTCGCCCACACTGTGTGCAAGGCTACCCACTGCCTCTGCCCGCAGGAGCTCTCGCCCGTCCGGGCTTGCCACCAGACCGCGCAGGCGCAGCCCGGTTCCGTCGGCTTCGGCCAGGGCCGCGACGGGCAGGCGGCAGTCGCCGCCCAGGAGACGATTCATGTGGCGCTCGGCACCCACGCAACGGCTCGTCGTAGGATCGTTCAGGGGCTTGAGCAAGGTGCGCGTACGCGCATCGTCGCTGCGGATCTCCACACCGATGGCGCCTTGACCCACGGCCGGGAGCGAAAGTTCAGGCTCCAGATAGTGGCGGATACGCTCCAGGAGTCCCAGGCGCTTGAGACCGGCCGCCGCAAGCACGATACCGTCGTAGTCACCGGCATCCAGCTTGCGCAGGCGCGTGGCGACATTGCCACGCAGATCCAGCACGACCGTCTGCGGCAGCCGATGCAGGAGCTGGGCACGCCGACGCAGGCTGGAGCTCCCCACCCGACCGCCCTGGGGAAGATCTTCGGGTCTTGCGAAGGTATTGGACACCCAGGCGTCGCGCACATCCTCCCGCGCCAGTATGGCCGCAATCTCCAGGCCCTCCGGCTGCTGTGCCGGGACGTCCTTCATGGAATGCACCGCAAGGTCCACCGTGCCCTCGAGCAGGGCCGCCTCGATCTCCTTGACGAACAGTCCCTTGCCGCCGATCTCGTGGAGCGGGACGGCGAGCATGCGATCCCCCTGCGTGGTCATGGGCACGATCTCTACCGGTATTTCGGGATGGGCGCGCAGCAGGCCGGCGCGCACGTGCTCGGCTTGCCAAAGGGCAAGGGGACTGGCGCGTGTGCCAATGCGCAGGGGCGTTACGGAGCTGGTGCGGGACATTTCCTGCCGATGGTGCGTGGGCAATGCCTCACCTTAGCAGGGGATTGGGGCCTGTCAAGGGACGCCATTGCTATGGGCGGAGCCGGCAATATACAATTCGCCCATTCTTTCTGGAGATTAACACATGGATCGTAAATACATGCTGGTGGCCCTCACCGCGGCGGGAATCCTCGCTCTTGCCGGTTGTGCCAGTAACGTCGGCAGTGGTGCGCCCAAGGCGGCGGGACCCGTGGCGCCAGCGGAGTCGGCGAATACGGCGGCCTACAATGGAGCCGGAATCGGCTCACAGCAGTTGGATGCCAACGGCCCCATCGGCGGCGCCAACAGCGGCCTCACGGCGGCGGAGCTGGCAGCGCTACCGCAGCATCTGCGGGTGCATTTTGGCTTCAATAGCGACAGTCTGGACGCCCGCGCCCAGGAAATTGCCAGTCAGAATGCCCAGTTCATGATGAATCACGCCCACGTCAAGGTGCGTCTGGAAGGCAATACCGACGATCGCGGGACCCAGGAATACAACCTTGCTCTGGGTGAGCGTCGTGCCGAGGCGGTCAAGCGGTATCTGGAGGCGCAGGGTGTCAGCGCTGCGCGTATCAGCACCGTGAGTTTTGGCAAGGACAATCCCCTGTGCAACCAGAACGACGAAAGCTGCTGGGCCAAGAACCGGCGCGTCGATTTTGTGTATAGTGGTGGTTACAACGGCGGATGAGCCAAGGTGGTTTGCTGATGACAAACACAACCCGACTGCTGCTGGTCCTGGGTCTGGGGGCCTTCAGTCCCATGGTGTGGGCGCAGTCCACCAGCGAGCAGTTGCTGCAGTTGCGTCAAGAGGTGTCGGTGCTGCAGGGCGAGGTCAACAGCCTCATCGCCGTGCAGAAAGCCGAGCGAGGTAGCCAGAGTGCCCTCGCCGACCTCGTCAACCGCTCCCAGAGAATGGAGGCGGAGATTCGCGATCTGCGTGGTGAACTGGAGAGTAAAACCCACGCCTTGGAGCAACAGCAGAAGGCAACGGAACAGCGGTTGAACAGCCTTGCGGCGGCGATGGCCACCGTTGCGCCGGCGACCAGCGCCGACCTCAGCGCCGCTCCGGTGGCTTCGGTATCGTCCGCGGCCCAGGGGACAAAGACCAGCAACGCGCTGGCCAGCGCCCTGGGTGACGCCTCGGAATCCAGCGTTCCTGGCCTCGGCCAGGCCGATTACCAGCGCGCCTTCGACCTGTTGCGCGCGGGCAAGTACGGTTCGGCGGTGACTGCCCTGCAGGATTTCATCCGTAAATACCCACAGAGCAGTCTCGTCGTCAACGCCTACTACTGGCTGGGCCAGGCGCAGTACGTCCTGGGCCAGAACGATGCCGCCATCAAGAGCCTGAGCACCGTCGAGAATCAGTACGCCCAAAGCAGTCTGGCACCGGAGGCGATGCTGCGCCTCGCCGAGGTCTACCAGGCCACAGGGCAGGCGACCAAGGCGCGCGCCGTTCTCAATAAGGTACTCAAGCAGTATCCCAGCACTCCCTCGGCACAGAAGGCTCAGGCCCGACTGCAGGCCATGTCGCGCTAAATGTCCCGGCTGCGCGTCAGCGAGATCTTTCATAGCCTGCAGGGTGAGACGACCGCCTCCGGAGTTCCGGCAACCTTCGTGCGCCTGACCGGCTGTCCCCTGCGCTGCAGCTACTGCGACACCGCCTATGCCTTCCACGGTGGCGAGTGGCTGGATGCCGACCAGATCCTGGCGCGGGTGGCCGAGCGCGACAACCGACTGGTGGTGATCACCGGCGGCGAGCCTTTGGCGCAACCGGCGGTGCATGCGCTCATGACGGCTCTGTGCGACGGCGGGCGCGAGGTGTACCTCGAAACCAGTGGTGCCCTGAGCGTCGCGGAGGTGGATCCGCGGGTCGTCAAGATTCTCGATCTGAAAAGCCCGGGGTCCGGAGAACTCGAGCGAAACCTTTGGGAAAACCTGGACTACCTGGGTAGCCGCGATCAGGTCAAGTTTGTGCTTTGCAATCGCGATGACTACGAATGGGCGCGGACCACGGTGCGGGAGCGCAAGCTTCAGGGTCGCTGCGAACTGCTTTTTTCCCCCGCCTACGGTCAATTGACTGCCAGGGATCTGGCGGAGTGGATCCTCGAAGATCGTCTGCCAGTGCGTCTGCAGATCCAGTTGCACAAGTTCATTTGGGGGGATGTCCCGGGCCACTGAAATGCCAGGGGAGAGACGCCGGCATGGGCGATTCCGAGAAAGCAGCCATCGTTTTGCTATCGGGCGGACTGGATTCCGCCACGGTGCTCGCCATTGCCCGGGAGGCGGGCTTCGCTCTGCACGCTCTGTCCTTTGACTACGGGCAGCGGCACGCCACGGAATTGCAGTTTGCGCGCAAGCTCGCCGAGGCAGCGGGTGTGCGCAGTCACCGCGTCCTCAAGATGGATTTGCGGATATTTGGCGCATCGGCCCTCACGGACGAGCGCATCGCTGTCCCCGAGGAACCCGCCGCGGCGGGCATTCCCATCACCTATGTGCCGGCGCGCAATACCCTTTTCCTCTCCTACGCCCTGGCCTTGGCAGAAGTGCTGGGTGTCCTGGACATCTTCATCGGGGTGAACAGCCAGGATTACAGCGGTTACCCCGATTGTCGGCCGGAATTCATCCAACGTTTTCAGGAGCTGGCCCAGGTGGCCACGGTGCTCGGCACAGAAAAAGGCCAAAAACTCAGCATCCACGCCCCGCTCCAGTACCTCAGCAAGGCGCAGATCATTCGCCGCGGGCTGGAATTGGGCGTCGACTACGCCCACACCCGATCCTGTTACCAACTGGATACCCAGGGGCGCTCCTGCGGTCGCTGCGACAGCTGCCGGCTGCGTCTTGCCGGTTTTGCCGAACTCGACCTGCGGGACCCCGCCCCCTATATCTAGCTCGCCCTTCTGGGCACCCGGCGGCCACGGATCGCGTATGCCGGCGGGCGCACCGGGATACCCCTCACGTCACCTGCTCCGGCTCCGTTGGTGACGGTGGCGTCAGTGTGACCAGGCGGGTTGGCTATCCTCACCCGCCGTGCCCCGCAGAACCGCCAAGGTCTTACCGTCGACGCTGGCCTCGGCAAGGACCTTGCGGCCACCGCGCTGGGTGCCATAAAGGATCATCTGACCGTTACCGGCAAAGCTCGGGTGATCGCAATTGCCCTGGGCGTCCAGAACGCGCATGCCGCTGCCGTCGGCTCGCATCACCGCCAGCGCGTAGACGCCATCAGTACGGTGGATGAAAGCGATGTCCTGACCCGTGGGCGAGTATACCGGGCTGGCATTGTAGTTGCCGGAAAAGGTCAGGCGATGGACGTCCCCGCCATCGGAGTCCATGGAATAGATCTGTGGGCTGCCGGCGCGATCGGAAACGAACACCAGATGCCGGCCATCGGGCGCCCAGCTGGGTGACGTATTGATGGCGCTACCGTGGGTCAACTGGCGCCGTTGCCCCGTGGCCAGATCGACGACAAAGATATTCGTCGCCCCGCCTTCGGCACGGGCATAGGCCAGCTCTCGACCATCGGGGGAGAAGGCCGGCGCGCTGACGATCTCGCCCGCCGGAGCCACGGCCTGGCGTTGTCCCGTAGCCAGATCCTGGACGTAAATGATGGCGCGTGCATCGTGGTAGGTGACATAGGCCAGGCGTCGATTATCCGGTGACCATACCGGTGAAAAAACGGGCATCCGGCCGCGCACCACTGGGTGCGGGTTCCAGCCATCGGACTCCGCCACCAGCAAGGTGTACTCATTACCGATCTGGCGCACGTAGGCGATGCGTGCGGCGAAAGGCCCCGCCTTACCGGTAAAAGTCTTATAGATGAGATCGGCCACGTGGTGCGCCGTCATGTGCAGCTCCGCAGGCGAGCAAGTATACCGACGGGCGGCCAGTTCCTGACCGGTCTGCACATTGTAGACGTAGACCTGAACCACATAATTGCCATTGGCTTCTTTCTGCGTATCGCCGATGGCCAGGCCCGTCGCCCCGATGCCGCTCCAGCTGCTGGCCTTGACCTCGATGGGCTGATGGGGATCGCCGGGGTAGCTGCCCGGCGCCAGGACCCGAAAGAGGCCGCTGTGGCTGAGGTCACTGCGGATGACGTCCGCCACACTAGGCTGGCCGGGCAGGCCCGGTCCGAAGGACGGTATGGCGATGGGCAGGGCCGAGGACACACTTTTGGTGACGTCGACGGTGAGTGCAGCCTGGGCTGCCGGATTCCAGAAAAACCCCAGGCCAAAGGTCAGAAGCAGGATCCATAGACGTCTAGCCATGATTGAGTTCCTCGGCGTTGAATTGGATGTTGACTTCGCGATAGGCATTGTACGACAGGCCCAGTGGCGGTACGAAGGGCGCGGCCTGCTCCACGGCGGCGATGACGGCGCGATCAAACTGGGGATTACCGCTGGAACGCAGGATCTTCGGTGCACCAATGATGGCGCCCGTAGGACTCAGGTGGATTTGTACCACGCACGAGAGGGCGGCGGCGAAATTGGTGTCCCACTGGCGATAGACCCGCCTTTGCACCTCCTGACTGAAAAGCGCGCTGAGCTTCTGATCTTCGGCTGCCTGGGCCGCCCGGGCAGCGGCGATGTTGGCCTCGGCCTGGAGCTTGGCTTGCGCTTCCATGCGCTCGCGCAGGGCCTTGGCACGTGCCGCCTCGGCGGCTTTGGCAGCCTGTTCTGCCAATTCCTTCTTGAGCTGGGCGGCGCGCTCGGCCGCAGCCTTTTCAGCCGCAGCCTTTTCAGCCGCAGCCTTTTCAGCCGCAGCCTTCTCCGCCGCAGCCTTCTCCGCCGCAGCCTTCTCCGCCGCAGCCTTCTCGGCGGCCGCCTTCTGAGCTGCAGCCTTTTCCTGTGCCCGGCGCTGTGCCGCGAGTTTCGCGGCACGCTTCTGGGCGGCGAGCTCTTGGGCTTGCCTCTCGGCTGCGGCCCGCTGTGCGGCCAGTTCCGCTGCCTTTTCCTGCGCTTTGTGCTGCTTTTGGGCTTCCTCTGCTTGCTCCCTGGCCTGTGCTTTAGCCTGTGCCTGTGCTTCCAACTTTGGCGATGGTTGCGGCTTTGGCTGTGGCTTGGTCTCGGGCTTAGGCGGTGGAGTGGGGGCGGGCTTCGTTGTGGCTTTGGCGGGCTCCACGGCAGCAGGCTTTACTGATGGCGTTGCTGCGGGGGTGGCGGCGGAACTGATGAGCTGCGCCTGCATGGGCGTTGAGCCAACACGGGGAATATTGACGTGGAAGGTCCAGAACAAGGCCACCAGGAGAGCGGCGTTGAGGAGAATGGCCAGGACCAGTGGCGCGGTGCGCGGCTCCCGTTTCAATGTCCCTCCGGGCGTGTCAACAGACCCACCTTGCTGATGCCGGCCTGCTGTAGGCGGGCTATGACCGCCATGACCTTGCCATAGTCCACTGCGGCATCTCCGCCCACCAGCACCTGTGTATCGTCGCCATGACCGTGGCTCAGACGCTGGACGACCTGGGACAGATCGTCCAGTTGCACCGCCTGGTGTACATCCTTGTACTGCAGATACAGCGCGCCGTGGCGGCTGACGGAGATGACGATGGGCGGGGTCTTGTCCGGCACGGGCTTGGTGACGCCCTTGGGCAGATTGACGTTCACGCCCTGGGTCAGCAGCGGTGCCGAGAGCATGAAGATCACCAGCAGTACCAAGGAGACGTCGATGTAGGGCACGACGTTCATCTCCGCCAGTAGTCGCCGTCTTTTCATGGTTTGGCCTCGGGGGTTTGCCGGTGCAGGATGTTGGTGAACTCGTCCATGAAGACCTCGTAATGGGAGTCCAGTTCATCCAGCCGGTGCACGAAGCGGTTGTAGAAGAAGGTCGCCGGGATGGCGGCGAAGAGACCGGCCAGCGTGGCAATGAGGGCCTCGGCCACAGGTGGCGCCACGGTGGCCAGCGTCGCCTGCTGAGCGGCGCCGATGTTCATGAAGGTCGTCATGATGCCCCACACCGTCCCCAGCAGGCCAACAAAGGGCGCCACCGACGAGATGGATGCCAGCAGCGGCAGGTTCCCCTCCAACTGTCCCACCTCGCGGATCTGGGCACCCCGCATGGCGCGGCGCGCGGCATCCAGGGCGTCGGCTCCGCGCGCCTGTTTGCGCTGCCGTTGAAACTCTTCATAGCCGGCACAGAAAATAGCCCCGGCCCCGGTCTCCAATTGGGCGTTGCCCGTTACCTGCTGGTAGATCTGGGCCATTTCACCGCCGCTCCAGAAGCGTTTCTCGAAGCGTTTCAGGGCCCGCTGGGCGTGCGCAAAGACCAGGGCCTTCTGAAAGATGACGTACCAGGAAGCTACCGAGGCAATGAGCAGAAGCACGAGGATGGCTTGCACCACCCAACTGGCATGGAGCACCAAGTGCGTGAGGGAAAGGGATTCGGCGGCGGCAATACTGTGTTGAGGGTCCATAGAATCTCACTGGGCAGAAATATGGGAAAAAGCCATGCGCACGGCCTTGGGGATAGGGGTCGGGCGGAAACTGTCGGCACTCAGGGAAACCACTTCGATGTCGCCGCGGCAGAGCAGGCCCCGCTCGCAGCGTACCTCCTGCGTAAAAAAGGTACGCAGGGGGCTTTGTCGGTGGATGCGGGTCAGAACATCCAGCAGGTCGTTGAAGCGGGCCGGTGCGACATAGTCGAGAGCTGCCCGACGCACAGCAAAGACCACGCCCTCGTCCCGTTCCAGCGCATCCAGCGAAAAGCCCAGTGTCCGTAACATTTCCGTTCGCGCACGTTCCATGAAGCGCAGATAATTGGCATGGTACACGACCCCGCCGTGATCCGTATCTTCATAATAGACACGCACTTGATGATACCCCGGGAAGTGTGGTTCAGACATCGAAGAGGTCCCCGCTCTGGCCGTTGGCAATGGCGTCCGGGCAGGGTAGCCCCAGGGCCAGATAACTTTGCTGGGTCGCGCAACGCCCGCGCGGCGTACGTACGAGGTAGCCCCTCTGGATGAGAAAGGGTTCGAGGACCTCTTCGATGGTACCCCGCTCTTCGCCGATGGCCGCGGCCAGGCTCTCCACTCCCACGGGGCCCCCGCCAAAACGCTGAATCACTGCCTGCAGCAGCTTGCGATCCTGACCATCGAAACCGTACTCGTCCACCTCCATGAGCCGCAGAGCCGCTTGCGCCGTTGCCTCGTCGATGGTGCCGTTGCCGCGAACCTGAGCGTAATCGCGCACCCGGCGCAGCAGGCGATTGGCAATGCGGGGGGTACCGCGGGAGCGGCGCGCGATCTCGCGGGCGCCCGCCGCATCGAAAGGGGTCTGCAGGATGCGGGCCGAGCGCGACACGATCTGGGCCAGCTCGTCGACACTGTAAAACTCCAGGTGGAAGCTGATGCCGAAGCGATCGCGCAGTGGCGAGGTCAAGAGTCCTGCCCGGGTGGTGGCTCCGATGAGGGTGAAAGGCGGCAGAGCGATTTTGATGGAACGGGCGGATGGGCCTTCGCCGATGAGGATGTCCAGCTCGTAATCTTCCAGAGCTGGGTAGAGAATCTCTTCCACCACGGGACTGAGGCGGTGGATTTCGTCCACGAAGAGCACATCGAAGGGCTGCAGGTTCGTGAGGATGGCGGCAAGATCGCCGGGCTTGTCCAGAATGGGTCCGGAGGTCACCTTGAGCCCGGCACCCATTTCCTGGGCGATGATGTGTGCCAGCGTGGTTTTACCCAGGCCGGGCGGACCAAACAACAGAACGTGATCCAGGGCCTCGCCGCGCCCGCGGGCCGCATCGATGAAGAGCGCCAGGGAGTCGCGCAGGCGCGCCTGGCCGAGATACTCCTGGAGATGCCGCGGTCGCAGAGCGCGATCGAGCTTGTCGCTGCCATCTTCCTCGAGACTCAAGGGGCCACGCTCTACCATACCGATGCTACATTCTCCCGTGGGGGGGCGGAACGAGAAAGCCGTACACGTCAGTGCCGCGCGAGGGTTTTGAGGCCCTGACGGATGAGTTCCTCGACACTGAGTCCCGGATCGAGTCCGGCGAGGGCCTGGCTCGCGTCCGTCGCCTTATACCCCAAGCTCTGCAGCGCGGCAATGGCTTCCTGACGCGGGTCGCCGGCCACTGGTGTCGCGCCCACAGATCCGCTCGCCAGTTTGTCCCGCAGCTCCACGATGAGGCGCTCGGCGGTACGGGCACCCACCCCGGGAATGGCCGTCAGCCGGCGCACATCGCCATCGCGCAGGGCCGCGCGCAGCTGCTCCACATCCATGCCCGAGAGGCAGGCCAGGGCTACCTTGCCGCCGATGCCGCTCACCTTGATGAGCTGGCGGAATATATCGCGCTCGGCCCGCTCACGAAAGCCATAGAGCAGGTGCGCGTCCTCGCGTACCACCAGATGCGTGTGCAGGGTGAGGGCGGCGCCATCCGCGGGCAGCTGGAAGAAGGCGGACAGCGGCATCTCCAGCTCGTAGCCGATTCCGTTCACCTCCAGCCACAGCCACGGCGGGTGACGCTCCAGGATGTGCCCGCGCAGGAAGGCGATCATCGCGACGCCCCCTGTGCCCAGACCGCGCGCGTGCCGGCATGGTGAGCGTGGCAGACGGCGCAGGCGAGGGCATCGGCGGCATCGGCCTGAGGCGCCTCGCTGAGGCTCAACAATATCCGTACCATGTGCTGCACCTGCTCCTTGGCGGCGTGCCCACCGCCCACGGCTGCCTTCTTGATCTGCAGGGCCGTGTATTCGTGAACGGGCAGGCCTTCCTGCAGGAGGGCCACCAGGGCCGCCCCGCGTGCCTGTCCCAATTTCAGGGCAGAATCGGCATTGCGTGCCATGAAGACCGCCTCGATGGCCGCCTCGTCCGGTCTGAACTCTGCCAGCACCTCCAGCAGACCCGCGTGGATGGCGCCGATGCGCTCGAGAAAAGGACGCCCGGCCACCATCAGACAACCGTAGCCGACGCTGCGCAGACGTCCGCGTCCATCTACCTCGATGACCCCGTAACCGGTGCGCAGAGAGCCCGGGTCAATCCCGATGATGCGCAAAGGATTCTGCCGCGTTCAGGAAGCCGCCTCCAGACGCGCCATTTCCTCGTCGCTCAGGCTGTAGTTGGCGTAGACGTTCTGGACGTCGTCGTTTTCTTCCAGGGCCTCCAGCAGGCGCATGAGCTTGTCGGCGTCGTCACCGCTCACTTCCACGGTGGTTTCCGGGATCATGGTCAACTCGATCTCTTCGGGGGTGAGTCCTGCGTTTTGCAGAGCCTCGGCGACGCCGTGCAAGGCCGTTGCCTCGGTGTAGACGACGATGCGCCCATCCTCCGTCACCACGTCTTCCGCTCCTGCCTCTAGAGCCGCCTCCAGGACCCGGTCTTCGCCGACATCTGCTGCCAGGCTGATCATGCCGCGCCGCTGGAAAAGATAGGCGACGGACCCCGAGGTCCCCAGATTGCCACCGCGCTTGGAGAAAATGTGCCGGATCTCGGCGACGGTACGCACCCGGTTGTCGGTCATGGTCTCGATGAGGATGGCCACACCGCTCGGACCGTAGCCCTCGTAGGTGACCTCTTCGTAATCCACGCCCTCGAGTTCGCCGGTGCCGCGCTTGATGGCGCGCTCCACCGTGTCCTTGGCCATATTGTTGGCATAGGCCTTATCCAGAGCGGTGCGCAGACGCGGATTGCTGCTGGCGTCGCCGCCGCCGGCGCGGGCTGCTACCGTGATCTCGCGGATCAGGCGGGTAAAGATCTTGCCCTTTTTGGCGTCCTGGGCCGCTTTGCGAAATTTGATGTTGGCCCACTTACTGTGACCGGCCATGGTAACTCCTCGCTGCCTCTATGGGTATCCGAAAAAACAAGAAGGTATCATAGCGCCGCACGGGCGTCATGCCAGAGTGGCGATGGCACTCATGGTGGCGCCGAGGATCTCCGAAGGTTCCGCGCGTTCCAGAAAATGCAGGGGTACACCATAGCGCAGACGCGGCCGCTGGCGGGTGGCCCAGGTGCGCCAATCCGAGGGATATTGATGGACGCCCATGACCTTGGCCGGCACCACCGCCGCACCGCTCTCCTGCACCAGCCAACCGAGGCCGCGGCGCACGTCGCTGCGGGCGATGCCGCCTTCCGGAAAAATCCCCAACACACGCTGGGCCGCAAGCACCTGGGCGGCGGCACGCAGGGCGCGCAGATCGCGTCCATCGCGTTTCACCGGGATGCAATGGATCAGGTCCAGGAAAGGACGAAGCCAACGCGACTCGTAGTATTCCCGGGCCACGAGAAAAGACACGACGCGGCGATTGCTGGCGATGAGGAGCAAGGGATCGAGTACGGACAGGTGATTGCAGGCGAGGATGACGGCCCCCGTATCGGGGACGGTACTGGGCTCCCAGGTGGCAGCCTGATACCAGCGGGCGTAGGCCAGGATCAGCAGATGCAGACTGCGCTGGCTCAGGGTCCACTGGGAGGCCCTGTCCGGGCCAAAGCCCCTAAGGACCCGACTCGTGCTCAGGAGACCTCCAGCATGCGATCCAGGGCTCGTCGCGCCGAGTCCGCCGTCGCCGGCGGCACCTGTATGCGGTTGCGCACCTTGCCCGCCACCAGATCCTCCAGGGTCTCGGCCAGCTGCTCGGGATCGATGCGAAACATGGTGGAGCACATGCAGACCATGGGCGACATGAATTCCACCCGCTTGTTTTCGCCGCGAACCTCTTCGGCGAGACGGCTGACGAGGTTGATCTCGGTACCCACGAGCCACTCGCTGCCGGGCGCGGCGGCCTTGACGGTCTTCAGGATGAAATCGGTGGAACCGACGTAATCGGAGGCCGCGCAGACCTCGAAGGCGGATTCCGGATGGGCGATGACCTTACCTTCGGGATGTGCCTCGCGCCACCGCTGAATATGGGCCGGCTGGAACATCTGATGCACCGAACAATGTCCTTTCCACAGCAGGATGCGGGCCGAGCGAATCTCCTCGGGCTGCAGACCGCCCAGGGGCAGATTGGGGTCCCAGACCGGCATGTCGCGCAGCGGTATGCCCAGCTGGTGGCCGGTCCATCGCCCCAGGTGCTGGTCTGGGAAGAACAGCGCCTTGGGCCGTTGCGCAAAGGCCCACTCCAGCACCTTGCGGGCGTTGGACGAAGTGCAGACGGTACCGCCGTGATCGCCGCAGAAGGCCTTCAGGGCAGCAGAAGAATTGACGTAGGTGACCGGCGTGATCTCGCGGTCGGGGTCCAATACGCTGCGCAGTTCGGTCCAGGCCCGCTCCACCTGCTCGATACTGGCCATGTCGGCCATGGCGCAGCCGGCGTTGAGGTCCGGCAAAATGCTGATCTGGTCCGGGCGGCTCAAAATGTCGGCGACCTCGGCCATGAAGTGGACGCCGCAGAACACGATGAACTCAGCCTTCTGGTGCGCCGCAGCCCGCGACAGCTGAAGGGAGTCGCCGTGAAAATCGGCGTGCCGATAGACCTCTTCCCGTTGATAGTGGTGCCCAAGAATGACCAAGCGCTCGCCCAGGGCCCGCTTGGCCGCGCGTATTCGGGCATCCAGAGCGGCAGCGACCGCCGGCCGATCCACATAGAGCCTCACGCTTTCCACACTCATCCATGCTCTCCCGGACCGCCACCCATGGCGGTCCATCCGTCACGCTACGAGGCCAGGGAACGCACGTCAAGAACGCGATGGAACTGCCGCAGGATGGCATCCCGATTGGTGGCCGAGCCGCAGCGACGGGCCGCCTCCAACGGCGTCAACCAGGCAAAGGCGCAGTGTTCCGCCGGCTGCAGTCGCGGGCGGTGCTGCTTGGATAGGGCCAGGGTGAAGACCCGCTCTTCGTTGTCCCGTACGTCCGCCGGGTAACGATCGCGCCAGGGAGGCAGGATGGGAAAGAGGTTGCGTACCCCGGTATCCACCAGCCCCTCTGCGGGAAAGCCCGTCTCCTCCTCGAGCTCTCGGCGCGCAGCATCCTCCCAGTCCTCGCCCGGCTCGAGACTGCCCGTCACCGATTGCCAGAAGCCTGCGGGCTGCAGCCGCTCCAGGAGCAGCACCGCGTCGCTGGTGTGCACCAGCACGAGCACGGATCTAGGAAGCTTGGCCATCGTCCAGCACGCCGGGACGCAGGCGAATGCCCAGCTCGCGCAGCTGGCGCTCGGCGACGCGGTTGGGTGCATCCGTCAGCAGGCAGCCCGCCTTCTGGGTTTTCGGGAAGGCGATGACATCGCGGATGGTGTCTGCCCCGCTCATCAGCATGACCAGACGATCCAGGCCAAAGGCCAGCCCGCCGTGGGGAGGAGCACCGTAGCTGAGGGCGTCCAGGAGAAAGCCAAACTTGTCGCGTGCTTCTTCCGGGTCGATGCCCAGGGCGGCAAAGACCTGTTCCTGCACCTCGCGGCGGTGGATGCGAATGCTACCACCGCCGATCTCGTTGCCGTTGAGTACGAGATCGTAGGCCCTCGCCAGGGCCTTCTCGGGATGGCTCTGCAACAGCCCAAGACTCCCCTCCTGCGGGGCCGTGAAGGGGTGGTGGGTGGATACCCAACGGTCTTCCTGGTCATCGTATTCGAACATGGGGAAATCCGTGATCCACACCGCTCGCCAACCCCCCTCCAGCAGTCCGCGATCTGCGGCAACGCGGTTGCGCAGGTTACCCAGGGTCTCGTTGACGATCTTTGCGCGATCGGCGCCAAAGAAAAGAATGTCCCCCACCTGGGCGCCACTGCGCTGGAGCATCTCCTGCAGGAAGGTTTCGGGCAGAAATTTGACGATGGGCGATTGCAGACCCTCGCTGCCGCCATCGAGGGCATTGATCTTGATCCAGGCGAGACCTTTGGCCCCATAGATGGCAGCAAACTCGGTATAGGCGTCGATCTGGGTGCGACTGAGATCCGCTCCCCCCGGTACGCGCAGGCAGGCCACCCGCCCCTGTGGCAGTTCGGCCGCGGCGCGGAAGACCTTGAATTCCACGGTCCGGGCCAGGTCCGTCAGCTCGGTCAGCTCCAGGGGATTGCGCAGGTCCGGGCGATCGACACCGTAGCGGCGGATGGCCTCGGCATAGGGCATGCGCGGGAAGGGATCGCCCAGATCGACATCCAGAAGCTCTCGAAAGAGACCGCGGATCATGGGCTCGGCAATGGCCATGACCGCCGCCTCGTCCACGAAGGAGGCCTCGATATCCACCTGGGTGAATTCCGGTTGCCGGTCGGCGCGCAGATCCTCATCGCGAAAGCAGCGGGTTATCTGATAATAGCGTTCCAGTCCGCCGACCATGAGCAGTTGTTTGAATATCTGCGGGCTCTGGGGCAAAGCAAAGAAATGGCCTGGCTGGGTCCGTGAGGGGACCAGGTAATCGCGCGCACCCTCCGGCGTCGAGCGGGTCAGGATCGGCGTCTCCACGTCGACGAAGCCGCGCTCGTCCAAGTACCGGCGGAGGTAGCGATTGACCTGGTGGCGCAGCCGCAGGCGCCCTGCCATCTCTGGGCGGCGCAGGTCCAGGTAGCGGTATTTGAGACGCAGGTTTTCGCTGATGCCGTCCTCGTCCAGGGGAAAGGGCAGGGGCTCGGAACGATTGAGGACCTCGATGGCCACCGCCTGCAGTTCGACGGCGCCACTGGCGATGTCGGGATTCTCACTCCCGGCAGGGCGCGCCCGCAGCGGACCGCGCACGCGCAGCACGTACTCGGAGCGGACCTGCTCGGCCAGGGCAAAGGCCTCCTCCTGACTGGGATCGACAACGATCTGTATGAGCCCCTCGCGATCCCGCAGGTCGAGGAAGATGACACCGCCATGGTCGCGGCGCCGTTGCACCCAGCCGCAGAGAATGATTTCCGAACCGATGAGCTCGGTTCCGGTTTCGTTGGAGTAATGTGTGCGCATGTGAGTCTGGCCCAGATAAGGAAAAAGGCCCCGAAGGGCCTGTACATGTTGTCCTGCGCCGCCGGCGACGTCAATGACAGGCGCAACTACCGCCGGCACAGGGTGGCGCCGCCGACTCACTGGGCGCGCTGCTGACCGTTTTGCTTCCCCCCTTGAAGTCCGTCTGATACCAGCCAGTGCCCTTCAGGGCAAAGCCGCCCGCCGCCAGCTGCCGCTCCAGACCCGGCTGGCCGCAGGCGGGACAATCCACCAAGCGCGCATCGGACATGCGCTGCTCGACACTCAGGGCATGCCCGCAGTCCTTGCATACATACTCGTAGGTTGGCATTGTGGTATTCTCCACGGTTCTGAACAGCAGAATTTGCTGAAGTATAAATACGACCACTGGCCACGATTTTCAAGAGGGAAGTCCACCGCCGTGTTGCTGTACCGTCCCGACGCGCGCTTTCGTGCCCACCCTCAGCCGCCGCGAGGGGGTGAGGAATGAGCGTCGCCGATCAGTTTCATGCCGCTTTGCAGA
This sequence comes from Acidithiobacillus caldus ATCC 51756, assembly GCF_000175575.2. Classification (NCBI taxonomy): domain Bacteria; kingdom Pseudomonadati; phylum Pseudomonadota; class Acidithiobacillia; order Acidithiobacillales; family Acidithiobacillaceae; genus Acidithiobacillus; species Acidithiobacillus caldus. Next base: position 2,694,338 of record NZ_CP005986.1, on the reverse strand, counting down.
CCTTCATCGCCCTGGTCGCCATTCTCAATCCCGTCGGTGCAATCCCCATCTTCATTGCCCTGACCAGCGATGAAACCCCGCCACAGCGCCTGGCCACGGCGCGCCTGGCAGCGCGGGCGGTGGCCATCGTTTTGCTGATATCGGCCTTTCTCGGTGAGTACATCCTGCAATTCTTCGGGATCAGTATCGCCGCATTCCAGGTGGCGGGAGGCATGGTACTGATGCTGCTTGCTTTCAACATGTTACAGGCCAAATCCAGTCGCTACCGACACACGCCGGAAGAGGCCGCCGAAGGCATGCAAAAGGAGGACGTTGCCGTCGTTCCCTTGGCCATCCCGCTCCTCGCCGGACCGGGTACCATGATCACCGTCATCATCGCCCATCACAAGAGCAGTTCCTGGCTGTCCAGCGGCCTCCTGGTGCTGGATATCCTGGCCATTGCCGGGGTAGCCTATGTCGCCCTGCGTCTGGCGGGACCCTTGTCGCGACGCTTGGGGGTCACGGGCATCAATATCTCCACGCGTATCTTTGGGCTGGTCCTCGCTTCCATTGCGGTGACCTTCATCGCCAACGGGCTTTCCGCCCTCTTTCCCGCTCTCGCCCACGGATTCATCGCTCAGAGTAGTTGACGCGGATCGACCCGACGCCAGTGGCGCGGCGCCTTTGGCGCCGCCGGCCCGGCATTTCCAAACGCCGCGGCGGCAGGGTACCGGCCTCGCGCTTCGGACCGTGGTAGGGGGTAGTAAGAAACCCGCCGAGTTGCGTACAATGGCGGGATTTTCCAGGGCGGACGGACGCTTCGGGGCGCGCAAGGCATCGTGCCGCGCTCGGAGCCTGGGCGAGATGCCGGCCCCGCTGCCAGTGATGTGTTGGGGTGACAAAAAATAAGCGCACAAACCTTAGCCAAGGACGAACGACTTCAAGAACTGCAGGCCCGCTATACTTGGCCGACGGTAGAATACGAAGAAGGACTGACCGCCGCATCCTCCACCTTGCGCAGGCTCGGCGTGGACGTTCTGCGCCGCGAACTCTGGTTACCCATCTCCTGGGATAAAGACCGCGCCGAGGTCATCGTTTGTGACCCCGAGAATCCCGCCTTGGTGGAGCACATCCGGAATGTCCTCGGGGTTTCGGAACTGCGCTTTCGCGTGGCCACCCGTGAAGATCTCGTCCGCCTCATCGAGAACAGTGCCGACCTCAACGCACACTTCCCGGTTTCCGGTGGGCGCACACCTCTGGCCAGGGTGCGCACCTACCTGGCCGCCCTGCGCACCCGCTATGCCGCCCAACGGACGCGCTTTGCCCGGAGCCGGACGGGACTTGCCCTGGCGCGCACTGGCCTGACCTTCATCAGTATCGCCGTCGCCTTTCTCCGGTTTTTTGGTGGCGGTACCCTGCTCTTTTTCGAATTGCCGCTACTGGTGCTGGGTGTGCTTGCCATCATCGATGGCATTCTCTGGTACTGGCCAGCCCGGCGTGAGTCGCGACAGATCCGGGATTACCCGCCGTACGACATCCCTCCCGAATACAGCGCACTGGAGGTGGACACCGCTGACGGCAGGTGGCGTTTTCGGCGCAGCCCCGTGGTGCCCACGGCAACGGCCCTGCGCGAAGACTGGGATGCGCTTTCCCCGGTAGAGCGTCGCCGCTTTTTGGCCAACGACCGCACGGACCTCGCTGAGGAGCGTACCATCCTGGCGTATCTGCGGGTGATGATGGCCCGCGCCCGCACTGGACTGGCCTTCGCCCGCACGGGGATCGCCTTTGCCGGTATCGGTATCGCCTTCGTCCGGAAGTTTCCGCCGGGGCCCTGGTCGGTCTTCGACTGGAGTCTCATTGGCATCGGTATCGTCATGCTCGTCGAGGGCTTCCTCTGGTATCACCCGGGCCGTCACGCCGCCAATCATGCCCTCGCCGTCGTCGCCAAGAAGCGCGATCACGTGGGGCTGTGGGATCGCATTTTCCCTTCCTCCTGCCTGTACCGACAGGGTGTGGATCCCGTCGCCGAGGCCAGCGGGGTCGCGGCCCAGCCCGGTGTCTATGCCACCACCGGCCTTGCCCTGGAGCGCACCACCCTGGCGGACAAGCGCAATGCCATGTCGCGCCTGCGCACGGTCATGGCGCGTGCGCGCACGGGAATGGCCTTCATCCGCACCGGCTTCAGCCTCATGACCGTGGGCGCAGGTCTTTACATCTATTTTCATTTCGCACGGCAGGAAGATCTCTGGTGGACCCTTTTCGATGCTGGCCTCGTGCTCGTCGGTCTCTACCTGATCGTGGACGGCCTGTTCTGGTACCTTCCGGCGGAACGCGCCAAGCGGCGTTCGCCCTTCGTGGCGCCGCATTTCGAAATTGCCGATGCCGACTACAGCCTGCCCAAAAGCATGTGGACACGGGAGCACTACCATCGTGAATCCTGAGCCCTCTCCCTATGCTGGCCTGGTGGACTCGGGCCACCTCAGTCCCGCGCAATGGCAGGCAGCCCAGGAAAGTGCCAGCCGCCGCCAGATTCCGGTGGAGCGTGTCCTGCTCCGGGATTTTGGGCTCTCGCGCTGTGCCCTGCTCGAGGTCCTTTCCCGCCATTACGCTTGTCCCTTCGTCCAGTACGACGAGCGTCTGCCGGTACCGACGAGCCTCTTTGCTGGACTCGACCCCAAGATGCTCAGGGCCGAGGCCTGGTTTCCGGTGCGCCAGCTGGGCGATACGGTGGTGGTGGCAGCGGCCGTACCCGACAGCCCCACCATGCGCGCCCAGGTGCGCACGACCCTGTCGGCAGCGAACTACGAGTTCCGGGTTGCCCTGCGCGAGGATATCCATTGGTATATTCAGGACTATCTGCATGCTGCGGCACCGCTGCTCATCGGTATCGAGCGCACTGGGCTCGCCTACTGGCGCAATACCATGGCCCTATGGCGGACCAAGCTCGCGGCCCATCGTACCGCCCATGCCCGGGCGCGAACTTCCATGAAGCTCTTGCGCTGGGGCTTGGCTATGGTGGCCTTGGCCCATGTGCTCACGCACCTGCGCGATAACATCCTGTCGCCCTACTACCTGCCCATTCTCGTGGTGGGTATCGTGCTGGCAGCCATTGGTCTTTTCGACTATCTCCAGGTGCGCGGGTCGCGCATGGATCTCCCCTGTCAGAAAGAGCTGATCCGGATCACCGCCGCCAACGTCCGCTTCACCGAGCGCTACCATCTGGCCGAAAGACCCTGCCAGGCACAGGACGACACGCATCTGGCCCGGTTGGCGGCCACCATTCCACCGTACTGCTCCATCATCCCACCCGTGCCCGCCAGCAAGGAGCGGACGTACCTTGCCCGTGAGCGCAACATGCTGGCAGCGCAGCGCACCATCGCCAGCAGCCACCGAACCTCCTACGCCCGCGCCCGTACCGGCCTGTCCCTCATCCGCACCGGTGTCGCCTTCATCGGCTTGGGTATTGCCATCCATAAGATGCTTGGAGTCAGCCCCTACGGCTTCTCGGAATATCTGCTCATGGGCGCGGGCGTGCTGATGCTGGTGGATGGACTCATCTGGTATCTACCGGTGCGTCGCCTCAAGTACGGCATAGGGCGCGAGATCAAGCCCTGAAAAGTTTTGTTGCTGCGTCCTGCAGGGATCTCCATGTGGGGACCGTTGCGCGGTGGGCACGTGCGGCACGATAAAAAAGGCGTCCTGGTCAAGTCCAGAGCGCCTCAAGCGGGCTGAGAACGGCTTAGGGCTTTACGTAGTTGAAACCGTGGGACTCCAATTGCATGATACGGACGATTCCGGCGGGTACGATCACCACCGAGGGATCCAAGGGCGGCAAGTGTCCGGTCTTTTTCTTGAATTCCTCCATGCTGTTGTGGCACACATCAAACTCCACCCCCTCGGCATTGATGGCCGCGATGCGAGCGGCGATGGCTTTGTTTTTGGGTAGGTACATCTTTATGCCAGGACCAAAGGCCACCACCACGATCTGCACCTTTTCCTGACCAAAGTAATTCAGCAGGTTCTGCGCGTTGTTGAGCGTAAGGTTCCAGCGGGCCGGGTTATCCTGGCTCACCTGCAGCACCACGTGGGCGATGGCAAAGGGATGATCGTGGATAAATGTGGGCTTGGCGTAATCGAAATCCTTGAGCATGGACACGTTGGCCCAGGACGGCACGGCACCCAGCAGCAGAAGGGGCAGAGCCAGTGCGGCGAACAGACGGGGCAAGCGGACTGGTGACATAGACATTCTCCTTAAAAGGCGATCATGGCCTGCATGGCAAAGACGTTGTCCACGGCATTGGCAACGCTGGCAGAGACAGGGTTGGGATGGGGCACATTCAGGGTACGGAAATAGTAACCCGCCATGACTTTGGTCAACGGCGTAAAGTGGTATTGCAAGCCGATGGCAAAGGTCTTGAAGATGCGGTTCTGTGCGGGATTGTTGGGCAGCCGGTTGTAATAGTCGTAGCGCAGGTTGGCCTCGATGTGGTGGCTAAAGAATAGGCCCACTTCCGCCATATAACCCCAGGCCCGATTTTCCTGACCGGGGTAGAGCTGGGTGTTCGTCAGTGGCGCCGCGAGACCTGGAGCGTTACTGAAGGCCGCCGGCGCATCGATCCAGCCCGAACCACGGATGTACTCAAAGCGCAGCTGTCGACCCCAAGGCTGCATATAACCCTGGAGGTATTGCAGATCGACACCGTAGCGATCCATGTTGTAGCTCTGCCCGTCCAGTAGCGGCTGGGCGTGTTGATACCAGATGCCGCCCTGAATGTCGCTGCGGAAAGGCCCTTTCCCGCCGAGGACGTAGGCCAACTGCAGCCGTGCTGCCTCCATGGGACTGTTGGATTGATTGCCGGCAGCAACGCTGCCGTACATGCCCACCATGGCGCCGTAGGTAAACTCCCAGGGACCATGGCGGAACCAGTCGAACAGCATCACCCCGGGGTAACGAAAGCCATTGATACCCAAGGTATCGCTTCCCGGCACGAGATAATTTCCACCCAGCGTCGGGACCGGCTTGTAGGGCTTGCCCGAATCGTACATGGTCTGATTCATCAGCTGGGTGACCACGGTCGGGCTGATGACGTAGTTGTAGCTCATGAAGCCCTGCATCGCCCCCTCGGTGCTGGGCGCGCGGATCAGACCGACCTCGACACGGGCTCCGGGGATATAGCTGAAAGTAAAATGACCGTCGATCAGGCCCGGCTGGTATTTACCGCGGATATTGGTAAAGCCGTTATTACCGAATTCGCCACCGAAGAAATAGGAGATATGGTGATTGATATTGCCGCGCAGCATGATCCGCGCGCGCAGGATCTGCGCCGTGGTACTCTGGCTGAAGTTGGGGCCGACCAGATTGATGTTCGGTATTTGATGATACAAGCCATCTTCAGTGCCCGACTGGGCGTAAAGGCTTGGCTCGATGAATCCCGATACGCCAAAGAGCGGCGCTGTGGGTGGCGATACGCCCTGCAGCGCAAACCAGTTCGCCGCCTGCGCCAGGGGCATCCAGGCAAGGGCGGCAAGCGTTACGGGGAGTATGCTCTGGATGTGGCCTTTGCGTTTTATTCTGTGCATGATCGTCGTCTCGCGGTATGTGAATGAATTCCTTCACGGACACGAGAGCAAGTTGTGTGCCATTTCCGCAAAAATCCGGAATTCCCCCACAAATTCCGGAACACTCGACGCCCCCGGTAGTGCCGTAATGGCCGATTCTGGGAGCTATGGTCAAGATTGGTGTATGAGCATTTGCTAACACGATTCAGGCGGCGTCCTGTTGAGGATCCAGCCGGGTTTCGTTGGCAGGCATCCCATCGACAAATGTCACCCCGGCAAAGAGCTCGCGCAGTCTTTCCGGATGCTGAATCCCGCGCCAGTGTCTCTCTGCCTGCTGGATGAGCTTGTAGCTCAGGCCAAGGAAAGTGGCTCGAGAGACACAGTTTTTAGTGCGGCTGCTGCGTTGCCGTACGGTGGCGAAGGTCGATTCGATGGCGTTGCTGCTGCGGATATGCCGCCAGTGCTCTGCCGGGAAGTCGAAGAAGGTCAGCAGCACGTCCCGGTCCTTCTCGAGCTTTGCGACCGCTCTGGGATATTTGGCCTGGTAGTCCCGCACGAAGGCTTGCCAGGCTTTCTCCGCAGCTTCACGGGTGTCGGCCATCCAGATCGCCTGCAGGGCGGCCTTGGCTTTCCCCTGAAGGCGCTTCGGTAGCTCGTTGAGGATGTTGGCCGTCTTGTGCACCCAACAGCGCTGATGACGGGTTTGTGGGTAAATCTCGTCCAGGGCGGCCCAGAAACCCATCGCCCCATCTCCTATGGCCAGTAGTGGCGCCTCCTGCAGCCCGCGGTCGCGCAAGTCCCGCAGGATCTCTAGCCAGGAGGCTTTGGACTCCCGTAAACCGTCGGTGACCGCCACGACCTCCTTCTTGCCCTCGGCCGTCACGCCAATAATGACCAAGAGACACATCCGGGGATCGTCCTCCGCCCGCAGCTGGGTATAGACCCCGTCGGCCCACCAATAGGCGTAGCGTTTTCCCTGTAGAGACCGGCGCTGCCATTGGGCATGCTCTTGCGCCCATTCGACTTTCAAGCGTCCCAGCACGGCCGGAGAAAGCCCCTTGGCCTCCTCGCCCAGGAGAACAGACAGCGCCTCGTGCATCCGTCCCGACGATACCCCGTGCAGGTACAACCAGGGGAGCGCTGCGGCCACGGTCCGCGACTTGCGCACGTAGGGCGGTACCAGGGAAGAACGGAAGACCACGCCCGAACCGGAGCGGTCTCGCACCTTGGGGACCTGTACAGGCACGGGGCCGACCGCTGTCAGGATCTCCCGCTCCGGCAGATATCCATTCCGCACGACGGCCCGGCGACCATCGACCATGCGTACCGCGGCATACTCCTCCAGCAGCACCTGCACCTCGCCCTCGATGGCCTGTTGGATCAGCTGGCGCGCGGACCGCCGCAATAAGCCCTCGATGTTCAGGCCCAACTCTCCCATTCCTCCGTCGAAACCAGTACTCTCTTGCATGGCGCACTCCTCATTCGTTGCGAATCGGATCCAGAAACCCTTTTCTAGCAACAGTGCGCCACCCTCCTCAAGCTAGTTGTAGACCTCCCGTACACCAGATTCGAGCATAGCTCCGATTCTGGACCACGAACCACGATCCGTCGCCGCAACTCTGGGCAGTTAAGGCCATCCTGTTCAGCATCCGTCGATATGGTGATGCACCGGTAAGTGCGGGCATGACTTACTCCGCCAGACCGCTCGATGCTATCCTCTCGGCATTATCCAAGTGACGATGGCGGGTGAGGCCAAGAGGTGGAAATGGATGGCGAGTCGGCCGGCGCGCAGCTGGCATTTGGGAGCAGCGATATCCTACCCGAGGGAGCCCTGAACGAGGCCCTGCAACGGGCGGCGCAGGAGGGCCGGGCGCTGCGGGTCAAGCTGGGGATGGACCCAACGGCGCCGGATCTGCACTTGGGACACACCGTACTGCTGCACAAAGCACGCCAGTTCCAGGATCTCGGTCACCAGGTGCTGTTTCTCATCGGTGACTTCACTGCCCGCATCGGCGACCCCACGGGAAAGAGCAGCACCCGCCCACCCCTGTCCGCCGAGGCTGTCCAGGCCAATGCCGAGACCTATCGTCAGCAGATATTTCGTATCCTCGACCCGGCGCGGACCGAGGTCGTCTTCAATTCGCACTGGCTCGATCGTCTCAGGCCACAGGAGCTCATCCAACTGGCGGCGCGCTACACGGTGGCCCGCATGCTGGAACGGGACGACTTCAGCAAGCGCTATCACGCCCAGCAGCCCATTGCTGTCCACGAATTTCTCTATCCGCTACTGCAGGGCTATGACTCCGTGGCCTTGCGCGCCGATGTGGAGCTGGGCGGGACGGACCAACGTTTCAATCTGTTGGTTGGGCGCGAACTGCAAAAGGAATACGGCCAAAGACCACAGGTCGTGCTAACCATGCCCATCCTGGAGGGTCTCGACGGGGTCCAGAAGATGTCCAAATCCCTGGGTAACACCATTGCCCTGGAGGACACCCCGGAAGAGATGTTCGGTAAACTCATGTCCATCTCCGATACCCTGATGTGGCGCTACTATGCCTTGCTTTCGGCAAAATCGCAGCCCGAGCAAGTGGCCCTGCGCCAAAAGGCCGAAGCCGGAGAGATCAACCCCAGAGACTGCAAGCTGGATCTGGCGCAAGAACTGGTCACGCGCTTTCACGGTAGCAGCGCCGGTGTGCGAGCGCGCGAGACTTTCCTCGCCCAATTCCAGCGGCGCGAACGTCCCGACGATCTGGCCCTGCAGACCCTGCGCCTCCCTCCACCCCTGACCCTGGCCAAGACCCTGCAGGCCCTGGGTTGGGTGCGCAGCAGCAGCGAAGGCATGCGCAAGATCCGTGAGGGGGCCGTGCACCTTGGCGAAACCCGCATCGAAGATCCCAGCCTCGCCCTGGAGCCCGGCCCGGAATATTTTCTGCAATTTGGCAAACGCCACGTCGCCCGCGTTTGTCTGCTCGCGCAGGAGAGTGACCATGGCTGAGGCGCAGTCGCTGTACGACTACTGTCTGCCGCTTTTGGATGGGCGCGAACGCTGCCTGCGGGATTTTGCCGGCCAGGTATTGCTCATCGTCAACACCGCAAGCCTGTGCGGTTTTACCCCGCAGTATGCCGGGCTGCAGAAGCTCTATCAGGACTATGGTAGTCGGGGTTTCAGCGTGCTCGCCTTCCCCTGCAACCAGTTTGCGCGTCAGGAGCCGGGCAGTGCCGACGCCATCGGTGACACCTGCTACGGTCGCTATGCCGTCACCTTCCCGGTCTTTGCCAAGGTCGAGGTGAATGGCCCCGACGCCGCCCCCCTCTTTCAATACCTCAAGAGCGCCCTGCCCGGCTGGTTCGGACCCCGCATCACCTGGAACTTCACCAAGTTTCTCGTCGACGCCGAGGGGTGTCCGCAGCGTCGCTTTGCCCCCCGCGTTGCGCCGCAGAAGATAGCACCCGCCATAGAGGCGCTCCTGCGCCGACGGGCCTGAGCACTGGCTGCTCCCTGCGTCGGGTCTGCAGCCCCATCGAAGTGTGCAGACGACTGTTGACAGCCCCCCGAGCCCGCGTATAATGCGCCCTCACCACGCAGCACGGCGCTGCGCGGGAAGCCTCAGGGCCTCCCGATCGTTCTTTCCCAACCGAGTGGAGATGTGTGGGGTTTAGGCCCTGGGGCGGCCTGGAGGGGTATTTCTGGGTTGTCCTGAAGTATTTGGTAGTAGATGGATTGAACGCGAGAGTTTGATCCTGGCTCAGATTGAACGCTGGCGGCATGCCTAACACATGCAAGTCGGACGGCAGCAGGT